>JALZOK010000122.1 GCA_030857225.1 Actinomycetota bacterium | reverse complement strand
GGGCCTCACGCGCGGCCCCGACCGCCCGGTCGAATCCGCGGACGTCGCCATCATCAGCTGAAACCCGTCCTCGTCGGATGTGGGATCCTGCACCAAGAGCGTCGATCCGCGCCCGCTGACCACTCTCCCGAGATGAGCGACTGAGCCTTGACATGGGCGATCGAATCCAGCACGTTACCGCTGGTGTGAAAACACTTGCGATCAGCGAAAGTCGACCGATCCAATCACTCGGTCGCGTCCTCGACGTGCTCGGCCTCTTCGACGGCGAGCGCTCGGAGCTATCGCTTTCCGAGATCGCCGAGCTCTTGGAGTGGCCGGTGCCGACGGCCCACCGCGCCATCGGGACGCTTGCCGAGCGGGGTTTCCTGGCGCGGAATCCGCACACGAAGCGCTTTCGTCTCGGCGCCGAGGTCGTCCGGCTCGCCGCATCGCTGATCGCCGGCTTTCAGCTTCCCGAGCTCGCACGGCCCCATCTGCAAGCGCTCACCGAGGAGACCGGCGAGACCGCGAGCCTCGCCATCATCGACGGGGCGGAGGTGCTCTTCCTGGCCTCCTCCGTGGGAACATTCCGCTTGCGGGTGGAGGCGAGTCCAGGCCTGCGCATACCGGCGCACTGCTCCGCGCTTGGAAAGTGCTTGCTCGCCCAGCTCGATCCGGAGGAGGCGAGACGCCGGCTCGGGCACGAGCCGTACCCGCCGGGCACGGAAGCGAGCGCGCGCACGTGGGCGGAGCTCGCCCCCAGGCTCGCCACTGCACGAGCCGAGGGATACGCACTTTCGGTCGGCGAATACGAGGTGGGCATGCTCTCGTGTGCCGTACCGGTTCCAGCACGCGACGGGCTCGTCGCCGCGATGAATGTGGCCAGCACGACCGCACGCGTTACGCCCGAAGCGCTCGTCGAGGTCGTCGTGCCGAAGCTGAAGGCCGCAGCCGCCGCGATCGGCCGCTCGCAGGGTGGTCCGTGAGGCTCGGACTCTCGGACGAGCAGCGAGCGCTCCAGGAAGAAGCCGATCGCTTCTGCGCGTCCGCGGCTCCGCTGCTCGACGCTGATCCCGAGCATGCTGTCCAGGGGATGCCCTCCGACGGCGACTCTGCCCCCATCTTCCGGGCGCTCGGAGAGACAGGGCTGATCGGCGTGAACTGGCCGAAGGAACTCGGCGGCCGGGCCCACACGCTGCTCGCGACCGTCGCCCTCGAGGAGCGCCTCGGGTACGGCTGGCTTCCGCTCTCGGCCTACCTGGTGTCGGTCAAGACGGTGGGGAATGCGGTGGTCCACTTCGGCTCCGACGACCTCCGCGCCAGGCTCATTCCGGGGATCGCGGCCGGCCGGCTGATCTTCTGCCAGGGCTTCTCCGAGCCGGAGGCGGGCTCCGATCTCGCGGCGCTGACGACGCGCGCCGAGCGACGCAACGGTCACTTCGTCGTCAACGGACACAAGATCTGGACCTCGAACGCCCACATCTCCGATTGGATCTACCTCGCGGTCCGAACATCCCCCGCCACGGAGAAAAGGCACCACGGCATCAGCGTCCTCGTTGCGCCGATGGAGAGCCCGGGCATCACCGTGCGCACGTTTCAGACGCTCGGTGGAGGCTTCCTGAGCGAGGTGTTTCTCGAGGATGTCGAGATCCCGACCGAGTACATCGTCGGTGAGGTAGACAACGGCTGGCAGGTCCTGATGGGGACGCTCAGTTTCGAGCGCATCACATCGGAGAAGATCGGAATCCTTGCGTGGCTGCTCGACGGGCTCGAGGCGGAGACCGGGAAGCGCCTCGACGCCCTGCGGGGTGAGGCCGCCGCTGCCCGCCTTCACGGCTACCGGGCGGCCTGGCTCCTCGACCAGGGACGCGATGCAAGCGGGGCCTCTTCGATGGCGAAGCTCTCGATTGCCTTGCTCGCGAAAGGGGTCGCGCGGGCAGCCGTCGATCTCCTCGGACCGCTCGGGCTCCTCGAGGCGAGCGCCGACGCTCCCCTCGCCGGGCGCGCCGCGGCGCTCCTGCGGGCCGGAGTCGGCTCGACGCTGGCCGGCGGCAGCACGGAAATCCAGCGGACGGTGATCGCCCGCCGCGAGTTGGGCGCGTGATGACCTCGCTCCCGCTCGACGGCGTCGTCGTCGCCGATTACTCGCAGTACGTCGCCGGCCCGTTCTGCACGCTGCTGCTCGCCGACCTCGGCGCCGACGTGATCAAGGTCGAGCCGCCGCAGGGCGACCAGTGGCGCAGACAGGAACCATGCGGCGACGACTCGAGCAAGCCGTTCGTCGCGCTGAACCGCAACAAGCGGTCGGTCGTGCTCGATCTCAAGTCGGACGAAGGTCGTCGGGACTCGGCAGCACTGATCGCTCAGGCAGAGGTGGTTGTCCACAACTGCCCGTCGCAGCGAGCTCGCGCCTTCGGACTCGATGCGCGCTCCGTGCTCGCCGCGAACCCGAGCGCCGTCGTCGTGAAGATCTCCGCCTTCGGGAGCGACGGCCCGGAGGGTGACCGTGCCGGGTACGACCTGAGCGCGCAGGCCGCCTCCGGTCTACTGATGGCTGACGCACGGGTCGGCGACGACGTTCCGATCCGAGCCGGCGGGATCGCTATGACGGACTTCAGCGCCGGGATGCTCTCGGCGGTAGCGGCGCTCGCCGGCGTCGTACGAGCGCGCGCGACCGGGCAGGGAGGCGAGATCGAGCTTTCGCTCCTCGGCGCCGGCCTTGCTCTACAGGTGCAGCGCTTCGTCTCCGTCGACTCGGGCGACAACGAGGGAAGGAAGCGGTCTGACGGCATGGCCACCCGATCTGACCTGGACGCTGTGGCAGACGAAACAGCCCTCAAGCTCCGCCAGAATCCGTACTACCGCGCCTACGGGACGGCGGACGGCTTCATCACCATCGCCTGCCTCAATCTCGTTCAGCGAACGAGCCTCCTGGCCGAGTTCGGTCTCGAGGACGCGGCCGCCACCAATCCCGACGAGCCGCCGGAGACGAGCGATGAAGCGCGCCGGCGCGAGCGACTCGGCGAGGCGGTCGCGGCTGGACTCGCCGAACGACCCGGCCGCGAGTGGGTCGAGCGCCTTCGCGCGCGCGGGGTTCCGTGCGAGAAGGTGCGCACACTCGACAGCCTGTTCGACGACGCACAGGTGGAGGCGAACGGGCTCGTGCAACGCATCTGGCAGCCGGGCATGGAAGAGATCAGCCTCCTCGGCAACCTGTTCAAGCTCGACGGCGAAACGCACCAGGCGACGCAGCCGGCGCCGGCGCGCGGAGAGCACACCCGTGAGATCCTGAGCATGCTTCCTTCGCTCGCCCTCGAGCCGGACGTGACGGCATGAACTTCGCCGTCGGCGCAGACGAGGCCGCATTCGCCGAGACCGTACGGGGCGCGCTCGCCAGCTATCAGCCGGTGGGTTGGTCGCCGGGTGCTGCTCTCGACGATCGCGACGCGTCGCTATCGGCAGGGCTGAACGCGCTTGGCATCGCCGAGGCGGCGGAGGCGGGTCATGGATTCGTCGCCGCCGCTGGGCTCGAGCTCGGGCATGCGTGTGCTCCTCTTGCGCTCTTCGACGAGCTGGCGGTGGGCGAGACGGCGCTCGCGGCGTCCGGCCTCGCTCGCTACGCCGATGGTCGGTCCGCGGCGCTCGATGTACGGAGGGACGGCGCCTTTCTCGTACCACTCGAGGGCGCGCAGATGGAGCCGGCGCTCGACAGTCAAGGGTTCGTCCGTCTGCGGGACGCCGGCGAGAGGGCTCCTTTGCCCGAGCTCGGGACCTGGGCCGCTTTCCACACGGCCTACCTCGGCGGGCTAGCCGCCGCCGCGCTCGCGCTCGCGGTCGACCACGCCCGCGCCCGGATCCAGTTCGGCAAGCCGCTCCTGGCGCTCGCCCCCGTCCAGCAGATGCTCGCCGACGCCGCCGCCGTTGCTCGCGGGCTCGAGCTCCTGGCATGGGAGGAAGCGGGCGATCCGTGGCCTGCGCTGGTTCACGCCGGCGGGGCTGCATGCCGCGTCTGCGAGGTCTCGCACCAGGTGCACGGAGCGATCGGATTCGCGCTCGAGGCCCCCCTTCATTCGTTCTTCCGGCGGGCACACGCGACCCGGATTTTCACAGGAGCCGTTGCACGAGCCGCGCGTGGAGTACCGGCAGCGGCGTGAGCCCGAGTCCCCGGCGGATCCTCGTGACGGGCGGAGGGAGCGGAATCGGTTTCGCAATCGCCCGTCGCCTCGCGCGCGCCGGCGACCACGTCGTGCTCGCGTCGAGAGACCCGGGCCGTGTCGATGCGGCGCGCCGCATCCTCGTGGATGAAGGCTGCTCGTGCTCGGCACATGCTTGCGACGTGCGCGATCCCGACGCGGTCGCGCATCTGTTCGACGCCGCGGGCGACCTCGACGTTCTCGTCAACAACGCCGCTGGCAACTTCGTCTGCCCGTCGCTCGACCTCTCGCCGAACGGCTTCCGCGCCGTTGTCGAGAGCTCTCTGCACGGCTCGTTCTTCTGTTCGCAGGCTCTGGCGCGGCAGACGATCGCGCGCGGCAGCAGCGGCGTCATCCTGAACCTCGTCGCCACCTATGCCTGGACCGGGGCGCCGGGCGTCGCACATTCGGCGGCGGCGAAGGCGGGGCTCGTGGCGCTCACCAAGACGCTCGCCCGCGAGTGGGCGCCGCACGGGATCCGCGTGAATGCGCTCGCGCCGGGTTTCGTTGCAACGGACTCCGCTCGCGCCAACATCCTCACCGACCCCGAGGCCGAGGAGCGGATGCTCTCGCTGATCGCCCTCGGACGCTTCGCCGACGAGGACGAGATCGCGGCCGCCGCGGCATGGCTTGTCTCGGACGAGGCGTCGTACTGCACGGGAGCCGTTCTCACCGTCGACGGCGGCCGGTCCCTCGGCGTCGCCATGCACGGCGTCGCGGACGGAGAAAACCACAAAGACTCGAGCCGGCATGCAGCAGGCAACTAA
>JALZOK010000121.1 GCA_030857225.1 Actinomycetota bacterium | reverse complement strand
GCGGGTAGACCGACGCTCGTCGAAAGCCAGCGCGATGGCCGCCCCACCGACGACGTACATCTCTCCCTCGATCCCGCGCGCGGCGAGCCGCGCGCCGAGATCTGTAAGGAGATCGACGATCTCAGCCCGCTGCATCAGACGCGCTCCAGCGATCGCGCCGGCCAGAAGATGCCTCGGCGCTTCAGCGCGATGGGCGTCTGGGCGAGGGCAGTAGCCCGAAAGCCCGGAACATCGCTGACAAACCAGAACGTGTCCAGGAACCGCTCCGGCTCCCGCACCCACGCAGGGCACGGCAGGCGCTTGACAGTCGCGAGGTGCTCGGCCACGCCGGCCAGGAGCGCGTCAGCTTGACGTTTCCCCGAGGGCTCTGGTCGAGCACGGATGAGCTCGGCGAGCTCGCCCTCGTCTCTTCGGTTCACCTGGTCGAGGAAATCGCGGACCGCTGAGAGCACGTCCTCGCCCTCCGAAACGCGCACCGCCACCTCCGCCAGGCTCTCGCTACGCCCTGTCGAGGAGTTGGGCCCGGGCGCGAGGTCAGCGGCGTAGCTGCCGTCGCGGATGCGGTCGAGCAGGCTCATCCGAGAGAGGGTAGACGGCGCGGAGGCGGTCTCCTGGTCAGCCTACGAACCCGGAGCAGGCAGCATCTGGTCGACCGGCCACGGCTTGCCGCCGAGGCCCCAGTTCTTTGGCGAGTGGCCCTCGACGATCACCCAGGTGTGGTCACGGAGGCCGGGATGGGTGGCCTCGCAGAGCGCGTCCGTGAGCTTCTCGATGAGCGCCGCGCTCGTCTCGTCGGACATGCGGTAGTCGAAGAGCTCGACCCTGATCAGCGGCATTGGCGCCTCCTTTCGCAGTGATGCGAGGTTACGGTAGGCGTCATGCCGATGCGCATCCAGCACGTCGGGCTCGTCGTCTCCGATCTCGAGCGGTCGCGGCGCTTCTACGCCGACGCGCTGGGACTCGAGGAAGTTACGCGGCCGCCTAACTTCACGTTCGAGGGCGCCTGGTTCCGGTTCGGGGAGGATGAGATCCACCTCCTCGCGGAGGCGGACACGACGGGTATGGCGGGCGCTCCCGATGCAGGCCCTGGCGCGGCGTTCGGGCTGGCGAACCACCTCGCTTTCGAGGTAGACGATCTCGCCGGGGCATGCACCCGCCTCGCCGAGAACGGCGTCGCCCTCGTCGGCGGTCCGATGCCGCGTGGGGACGGCGTCACGCAGGTCTTCTTCCACGATCCCGACGGCCACCTGCTCGAGCTCTTCGAGCGCACGGGGGAGGATCAGAGCGACGCTCCCGAGCGAGCACCGGTCCGGGGTCAGGCTCGAGCCTGACCCCGTCGTGAGGTGTCAGCGGTGCTCGTACAAGAGCTGTCTCGCCGTTCTATCTCTCGAGCCCGACGACGAACTCGCGCTCGCGGCTGCGCCAGCTCACCTGGAGCGACTTCGCGATCTCGTTCAAGAGCGACACGACAGGCGGATTGTCGCCGCAGACCGTGGCGACCAGGTCTCTGATGCCCGCGGCGCGCGCGTCGGCGGCGAGCTCGCGAGCGAGGACGGTTCCGACCCCGCGGCCCTGGTGGACGTCGGCGACCTCGAATGCGACCTCGGCCACGGCGCCGTCGCGTACGAGCCGTGCCATCCCGGCCGGCTCCGGATCGCCATCGAGGAACCCGACGAGGACGTAGTGATCCGAGTCGACGCGGGCGAGCGCCGTCAGCTCGTTGTCCGACAACCGCGGCTTCGCTCCGCAAAAGCGCTTCTCGCGGGAGCGGGAGCCGAGACGTTCGAAGAGCGCTGCGACCGTGCCGGTGTCGCCGTCTCGCAGCGCCCGGATCGTGACTCCGTCGACGTAGCGTGTCTGCATTCGCCCATCGTGCGCCCCCGGGCCACGCCCGCGCTTCGCCGTCGCGGGCCATCTTCTTGACATGGCCCGTTCCGGCCATGAGACTGCCGGGTCATGGAGCAGGAGATCCGGTTCTGCGAGGCCGACGGGAAGCGCATCGCGTACGCGACCGTCGGGGAGGGGCCGCTGCTGCTCTTCGGCGGGCGCTGGGTCAGCCACCTCGAGGAGGAGTGGGACGATCCCCGCACGCGGAGCTTCCTCGAGGACCTCGCGCGCACGCACCGCGTCGTCCGGTACGACCGGATCGGCGCGGGTCTGTCGGACCGCGAGCTCGACCACGCGCCCACACCGGACAGCGAGACGCGCCAGCTGGCGGCCGTGTTCGAGGCCTGCGGCGGCGAGCCGGCGACGATGTTCGCGTGCTCGTGTGCCGGGCTCGCGACGGCTCGCTTTGCGAGCGCGTGGCCGGACCGGGTGCGCAAGGTCATCTTCTTCGGCGGCTACGTCTCGCGGGACGACATCCCGGATGCGACCCGGCAGTCGGTCGTCGACTTCGTGCGCGTGAACTGGCAGCTCGCCGCGCAGATGCTCTCCGGCCTGTTCCTTCCTCGCGGCGGCGGAGACGAGATCTCCGCGTTCAGCCGCTACCAGCGGCACTCGGCCGACGCGGACGTCGCAGCGGCGTTCCTCGAGCTCGACCTGACCTCCGACGCGCGGGAGTTTCTGCCCTCGCTGACCATGCCGGCCCTCGTCCTGCATCGCCGCGGCGATCGCACGGTTCCGATCAGCCGCGGTCGCGAGCTCGCCTCGCTGCTGCCGAACGCGCGCTTCGTCACGCTCTCCGGCGACTCGCACCTGCCGTGGATGGACGACCAACGCGAGCTCCAGCGAGCGCTCGCCGGCTTCCTCGACGACGCCGTCCCGGTGGAGTCGAACGGCGACTCGCCGCTCTCGCGCCGCGAGACCGAGGTGCTGCGCCTCGTCGCCGCGGGCCTGTCGAACCGCGAGATCGCGTCGTCGCTCGTCCTCAGCGAGCACACGGTTCATCGGCACGTCGCGAATCTCCTCCGCAAGCTCGGGCAGTCGTCGCGCGCGGCGGCCGCTGCGCAGGCGACCCGGGCCGGTCTCATCTAAGGGTGTGGCGAGGTGCTCGGAAAAACAGCGTAGACTCACCCGATGGCTAATCTCATTGCAAAGATCCGCAAGTGGTTGAGGATCGGGAACGGGGACGGCAACAAGCCGTAGCCGCGCCCGTGCTCCAGATGAGCTAAGGTGTTGCAACTGGCCCTGCGGCCAGAACCCCGGCCGAAAGCCCGCAATCTCCAGACGCGCCGCGTGCGCGCGAGACGTAGGAGCCTAGGCGAACAGGATTCGACGTGCAGGGCCAGCACTTCGTTGCGGGAGCAGCCAGCGCCGGCCCCGAAACTCTGCTGACCTACAAGGACGCATACAGGTCGACCGGTACTCCATCCGGATCGCGAAGCTGCGCGTATCGCTGACCCCAGACCGCGTCCCACGGAGGCTTGTCGCCGTCGAATCTGGCTGCCACGACTCGCGCGTACACCTCGTCCACCTCGGCGGGGTTCGCACACTCGAAGGCCAGCCCGACCTGATTGCCGGTCTCACGTGTCCAGTCCGGCTTGAAGCTCCGCACGGTCTCCTCGGAGTCGAGCATGAAGCGCACACCGTTCGGCAGGAACGTGTCGACGTGGCCCTCGTCCGGCGTCTCCGGCACGTCGAGCCCGAGCAGCCGGTAGAACGTGATCGACCTCGCCATGTCGGAGGTCACGATCCCGAAAGCGTTCAGCTCTGGCATGCCTTGACCATAGCGAGCAGGGGCCTCTTCGACGGTAGCGGCCTATCGAAGCCGTGGTCGCGCGCTTTCCCGGCGCGGGTCATACTCCAACGCTTAACGACGACTCGCGCGGGTCGGCGAACGAGAGGGAGGGACGATGCCGCTCTATCTATCGAGGTTCAGCTACACGCCGGAGACCTGGGCCAGGCTGATCGGCAATCCGGAGGACCGCCGAAAGGCCGCCGAGTCGTACATCGAGTCGGTCGGTGGGAAGCTCCACGGGTTCTGGTACGCCTTCGGCACGCACGACGGGTACAACCTTTGGGAGGCCCCCGACAACGTTTCCATGGCCGCGGTTGCGCTCGCGATTGGTGGCGGCGGTGCGCTCAGCTCGTTCGAGACGACAGTTCTCCTGACGGTCGACGAGACGATGGAGGCCCTCCGCAAGGCCGGGCAAGTCCAGTACCAAGCGCCCGGCGCGTAGAGGCTTGCGCTCCGCTGCGTGTCGCGCCGTCGAGGCGTGTGCGGCCGTGGACCAACGAGACGTTCGAGTACTACCGCCTGCCCTCGTCGATGGACGTCCCGACGATGACGATCGCGCACCAGGAGACGCCGTCCCCGTACCCGCCGTACGGCACTCATAGGCGCCGGCAAGGGCGGGCGGATGCTGACGCCGCGATCCTGAGCGCGGCGATCGAGGACGCGCTCGAGCCTTATGGCGTGCGCGTTACGTCGCTGCCGATCACGGCTGAGCAGATTGTAGAGTGGGCTGCTCCGCGGTAGGTGGGTAGTCCCCGGGGGCTTGGCCGAGCGCGTGGGTATAAGGCTGGGAGGCGCGGGCACCGAACCCGCGCACGATTCCAGTCGCGTTGCCACCCAACCAGAGCACCCTCATGTGACCCGGATGTTCTCGCCTGAGCATTCGCGGTTTCGTGCTAAATCAAGTGAAGGGGGCGCCTGTACGGTTGCCGCATGACTGGCATTGGCGAGATTGGCGAGGATTCTAGCCCCGAGCCCGCCAACTCGCATGAAATTGGGAGCCTCGTGCCGCCGATTTCAGCGTCTGGTGGTTCCGAGGCATCCACCAACCCTGCGCAGCTCGAGCAGATCGTTCGATATCAGCTAAAGCCCGACCCGAAGCTCGGTAGGCCAAGCGTCGAGAGACATTTCCGCACAGTCGCCCAGCCGAGCGTGCTCCGCTCAGAACCTCAGATCGCATAACCCGGAGGGCGCAGGTTCGAATCCTGCCTCCGCTTATTCGATAGCCCCGGAAACGGGTTTTTCTGCTCTCTGGATGTGAAC
>JALZOK010000012.1 GCA_030857225.1 Actinomycetota bacterium | reverse complement strand
CCGGAATCCGCTAGCGCGGATTCCGGTCGCGAACCACGAGACCCCTTCATGTTGAGGCGGGACTCGGAAGTCTCGGGTGTGAAGTCGCCTGTCCGGCAGTTCCTGAAGTCGTTCGCTTCGCGGCCGCGACCTCTACCCTCAGCGCCCGGAGTAACTGCTCAGGCGAAGGTGCCGAGCGGCTCGCCGAGCTTGCGTGCGCCTGCGATGCAGGCGGCCCGCGCCTCGGGGATGCGGAGCTGCCCGCAGCCGGAGCGCTCGAAGCGGCCGTTCGTGACGACGTTCAGCGTGCGGCCGAACCACCCGTAGCATCCGTTGCGCGTGGACCGCGGTTGGCCGGCGCACGTGCGCAGGAGCCGTATCTGCTCGTAGCGATTACCCGCGAGAGCAGGCACGTTGACGCCACGCAGACAGTTCACGGCGTCGTTGCCTGAAAGGCGGCCACAAACACGCGCGTGGTACACGGGATCTCCGCTCCGCACGAGCAGGAGCGATGCTCCTCCCATGCACCCTGCGCGCTGAGCGCTCGCGACTCCGCGACAGAGACGGCGAAGATCTCCCTCGTCCGAAACCTGCGCAGATTGGCGGCGCTCCCAGAAGAACCGGTACCAGCACGGGCGCGGAAACGCGTAGCTGGCGCAGACCGAGCGTGGGTTGGCATCAGCTCCCTTTGGTCGCTGCGTGCCGTCGCCTCCGCTGAGCGAGATCCAGTAGTCGTGAAACGCTCCCTGCGCGCAGTCGGGCGTGAAGCGCGCACCGAGCGACTTGCAGGCGATGACCGCGCTTCGGAGCTGGCTGTGATAGCCGCGCATGAAAGCGTGACCGGAGCCATGGACGCATGTGTACTGACGAAACCGAGTGGGCAGCTGCATGCAGCTCGGGATCACCTTGCGAGGCTCGAGGATGAGCTGCGTTCCGAGGTGCATGACCATGCCCATGCCGAATCCGGCCGAGCAACCGGGATCGTTCGACTTGGGGACGTAGCGAAACATTGTCTCGAGCGTGACTCCGTGTCGCCGCGCCCACGCTCGGCCGACTTCGTGCATGAGGATGTGGCAGTTGCCCGCCAGGAACCCACCGCCCGAGCGCACCTTTTGGTCGATGCGCGGTAGCTGCCTCGCCGGGTCGCCGGACTTCTCGACCTCGGCCAGAAGCGCGCGAACGAAGCACGAGCTCTTCTTCGGCTCCTTCAGCTCGACGCATTCACGCAGATAGGTTCCCTTGCTCCCGATGGGGAAGTCGGGGGACGGCACATGGCTCGAGCCACCCGCGGAGGCGCCAGAGAGGCCCCACGCGCCTGCGAGAGCGCACGCGACCAGAACGATCGGCGAGATGCGCCTCATCACTCTTTAAGACGTCATCCAGGGCGCTCTGTTAGGGCGTGGCACGCTCCAGGCTATGCGCTCGCGGAGCGGACGCGTTCAAGGATTTTCGCGATCGGGATCCGCGTTAGCGGATTTCGATCTTGCGCAATTTAGGTACTCTGCCGCGCAAGCGGCTCGACCTCGATCCCCTGCCTGCGTAGCTCGGCCAGGATCGCGTTGATCTTGTCCCAGCTCTCGAAGTTGAGACCGGCTGCACCGTTCAAGATGTCTTCGAAGCCGGGAACCCGCGCCTGGTCGGCGGTGCCTTGCACGTCTGCGGCGAGCTGTCCGAGCTCGGCGACGAGCCGCTCGTGCGGGCTCTCGAGCTCGGTCGGCGGGGCAACGCCGCCGAGATCCCCGGCCGAGTCGTCGATCGTCTCGGCTGCCTCGTCCATCCGGTCGAGGAGCTCCTCCAGCGTCTGCGCCTTCGAGAGCCGTCCGAGCGCGAAGTCGACCCGATCGCGGGTGTTGGCTACCACGGTCTGGTACTCACCCTTCGACGTCGAGCTTTCGTCGTCCCCGAAAACGAGCGCGACCGCGACGATCGCGACGGTCGCCGCCACGGCGACGGCCCCGATGGCGACCCATGTCCGACCGCTCCGCATGCGCGGCCAGGATAGCCAGATCCGCGTTGCAGTACGGCTAAGACAGCGACCTACTTCGATAGACTGCGAGCCCGGTCCGCCCTCTGCGCGGCCTTGCCCTTCGCTCGAGGAGAGTCATGTCCGACAACGGAAAATCGACCGCGAACACCGGCCTGATCATCGAGATCAAAGGCGTCGTCATCGACGCCGTCTTCAGCGACGGGCTGCCTTCGATCTACAGCGCCCTCTCGATCGAGGTGCCCGAGCCGGGCGGCTCGACACGGACCTTGATCGCGGAGGTTCAACAGCACTTGGGCGACGATCGCGTTCGCGCAGTCGCCATGGACTCCACCGATGGTCTCGCGCGCGGCAGCGTCTGCGTCGACACGGAGTCGCCGATCACCGTTCCGGTCGGAGACGCCACACTCGGGCGGCTCTGGAACGTCATCGGCGAGCCGATCGACGAAAAGGGTCCGGCTCCCGACGGCACCGAGCGTTGGGCGATCCACCGCGACCCGCCTGCATTCCGCGATCTCACGCCGAAGATGGAGATCTTCGAGACGGGCATCAAGGTCATCGACCTGATCGCTCCGTTCGTCCGCGGAGGCAAGGTCGGCCTGTTCGGCGGCGCAGGCACGGGCAAGACCGTGCTGATCCAGGAGTTGATCCACAACGTCGCTCGCGAGCACGGCGGCGTTTCCGTCTTCGCCGGCGTCGGCGAGCGCACCCGTGAGGGGAACGACCTTCTGATCGAGATGACCGAGTCCGACGTCATCGACAAGGTCGCGCTCGTCTACGGCCAGATGAACGAGCCGCCGGGCGCCCGCTTGCGGGTTGGACTCTCCGGGCTGACCATGGCCGAGTACTTCCGCGACCAGGGCCAGGACGTCCTGCTCTTCATCGACAACATCTTCCGCTTCGTGCAGGCCGGCTCCGAGGTCTCCGCGCTGCTCGGCCGCATGCCGAGCGCTGTCGGCTACCAGCCGACGCTCGCGACCGAGATGGGTCAGCTCCAGGAGCGGATCACGTCGACGACGACCGGCTCGGTGACTTCCGTGCAGGCGATCTACGTCCCCGCCGACGACTTCACGGATCCGGCTCCGGCAAGCGTCTATGCCCACCTCGACTCCACCGTCGAGCTCTCCCGGGCGATCGTGGAGAAGGGCATCTACCCGGCCGTCGATCCGCTCACGTCGGGCTCTCGCGCGCGCCAGCCGGGCATCGTCTCCGACGACCACTACCAGACCGCCAACGAGGTCCAGCAGGTTCTCCAGCGCTACAAGGACCTTCAGGACATCATCGCCATCCTCGGCATGGACGAGCTGACTGACGAGGACAAGCTCGTCGTCAGCCGTGCGCGCCGGATCGAACGGTTCCTGTCCCAGCCGAACTTCGTCGCCGAGCAGTTCACAGGAACGCCCGGCAAGTACGTCAAGCTCGAGGACACGATCCGCGGCTTCCGAGCGATCGTCGACGGAGAGCACGACGAGCTCGGCGAGGCGGCCTTCTACATGGTGGGGACGATCGAAGACGCGGTCGAGAAGGCGGGCAAGACCGAGGCCGTCGCGGCGTAGAGGCAACGGTGGCAGACGAACATCCGAAGTTCGATGTCTCGCTCGTGACACCGGACGGGCCGGCGTACGACGGCGAAGCGCAGATGATCGTCGTGCCCGGCGCTGCCGGGGAGATCGGCGTGCTCGCGCGGCACGCTCCTCTCGTCGCCACACTGAGGGCCGGTTCGACCCGGATTCACGTTTCTCCTACGGAGATCCTCCAGTTCGCAACAGGTCCAGGGTTCTTCAAGGTGGAGCTCGACCGCGCACTCGCGCTGGTCGACGACGCGGTGGACGTACGCGAGATCGACGACACGCGTGCCCGCGACCAGCTCGAGGCTGCGAAGGCCGAGCTGGAAAAGGTCGAGGCGGGAGAGTCACAGGCCGATCGCTGGCAGCTCGAGCAGCGGATCGTCCATGCCGAGAACCAGCTCTCGGTCTCCGGACGGACGGCGGACTGATCGCACCATCGCCTTGTGACACTGTGTCACGAGGTTCGTTCTGTGACAAGACGGCTGCACGCCGGGTCGCGGTGCTCGGCGACGTCCATGGGAACGCCGTTGCGCTTGCGGCAGTGCTCGACGAGCTTGAAAGCGAGAACGTCGATCTCGTGGTGTGGACCGGCGACCTGTCCTGGGGATCGGAGCCCGCCGCGACCCTTGCCCTCGTCCGCGGGCTCGACCTGGCGGCGAAGTATGTGCGAGGCAACGCAGAGCGCGCCCTGCTCGAGCTGAAAGCAGGCAGGCCCGACGAGCCGACCGAGCGAGAGCGGTGGATGCTCGACCAGCACTCGGACGACGATCTCGCGTTCGCCGCGACATTCGAGCATGCCGTGTCGGTGGAAATAGAGGATCTCGGCGTGACGTACTTCACGCACGGCTCGCCGCGAAGCGACGAGGAGCTCCTGACGGAGAGGACACCCGAGAAGCGGATTCGCGCGGCCACGACCGAGATCGCCGAGCGCGTCCTCGTCACGGGCCACACGCACTGCCAGTACGACCGGCAGGTCGCCGGACTTCGTGCGCTGAATCCCGGCAGCGTGGGCCTTCCGTACGAGGGAAGGTCGGGCGCGTACTGGGCGCTGCTCGGCCCCGGCGTCGAGCTCCGGCGCACGGAGTACGACATCGCGGCCGCCGTCGCGCAGATGCGCGGGACCGACGACCCTCGCGTGGAGGTGATCGTCGAGCTCATGCTCCAGCCTCGTTCGCGCGAAGAGGCGATCGAGCACGCCGAGAAGCTCGAGTTCTCGGGATAGCGCACCGAGCGCTAACCTTGCGCAAAGCGCATCTTGCGCTAGCCTGCGACGACCTGGACAGCTTTGAGGCAGCTTGGCGACCAGGATAAAAAACGCCTAAAGAGCCCGAACGCCGCAAGCGGCTCCGGACCCTTTAGGCCTCGGAGGCGACTTTTGTGACGAACGTTCGCGCACAGATCGAGCAGCTTCTCGCCGAGCGCATCCTCGTGCTCGACGGGGCCTGGGGCGTCCTCATCCATCGCCGCGGACTTTCGGAGGATGAGTACCGGGGCGAACGTTTCCGCGATCACCACAAGGACGTCCAGGGCGATCCCGACCTCCTGAACCTCACTCGCCCGGAGATCGTCGCCGAGATCCACGACGCCTACTTCGCGGCGGGCGCCGACATCGCGACGACGAACACCTTCACGGCGACCCGGATCGGACAGACCGACTACGACCTCGGCGACCACGCGGCCGAGATGAGCCTCGAAGGCGCGCGGCTCGCCCGGCAGGCGGCCGACGAGTGGACGCAGCGAACGCCGGAGAGACCCCGATTCGTCGCCGGCTCGCTCGGGCCGCTCAACGTCACGCTCTCCCTCTCACCGCGTGTGGAGGACGCCGCTTACCGCGCCGTCACGTTCGATCAGGTGCGCGAGACGTACGTGGAACAGGTGGCGGCTCTGCGCGACGGAGGCGTCGACCTGCTCATGGTCGAGACGATCTTCGACACGCTGAACGCCAAGGCGGCGATCGTGGCCGCTCGCGAAGTTGCGCCGGAGCTTCCGCTCTGGCTCTCGTTCACGGCCGTCGACAAGAGCGGGCGCAACCTGTCCGGCCAGACCGCCGAGGCCTTCTGGATCTCGGTCGAGCACGCGGAGCCGTTGCTCGTCGGGGTCAACTGCTCGCTCGGCGCCACGGAGATGCGGCCGTTCCTCGAGGGTCTCGCCAACGTCGCCTCGACCTACGTCTCCTGCCACCCGAACGCGGGCCTTCCGAACGCGCTCGGGCTCCACGACGAGGAGCCGGGGGATACGAGCCGGTTCCTACGGGCGTTCGCCGAGGACGGTCTCGTGAATCTCGTCGGCGGTTGCTGCGGAACGACGCCTGAGCACACGCGGGAGATCGCGAGAGCCGTCGAAGGGCTTGCGCCGCGGCGCGTGCCCGAGGTCTCGCGGGTTCCGCGCTTTTCAGGCCTCGAGCCGTTCGTCGTCGGCCCCGACACCGGCTTCGTCATGGTCGGAGAGCGGGCGAATGTGACCGGCTCGGCGAAGTTCCGCCGGCTCGTCGAGGCGGACGACTTCCAGGGCGGCGTCGCCGTTGCGCTCGAGCAGGTGCGCGGCGGCGCGAACTTGCTCGACGTGAACATGGACGCCGACCTGCTCGATGCGGAGCAGGCAATGACGACGTTCCTCAACCTGATCGCCACCGAGCCGGAGGCCGCGCGGCTTCCGATCATGGTCGACAGCTCGCGCTTCTCCGCGCTCGAGGCCGGGCTCAAGTGCTTGCAGGGAAAGGGCATCGTCAACTCGATCTCGCTGAAGGAAGGCGAGGACGTCTTCCTCGAGCAGGCGCGGACGATTCGGCGCTACGGCGCGGGAGTCGTGATCATGGCCTTCGACGAGCGCGGCCAGGCCGAGACCGGCGAGCGAAAGGTCGAGATCCTAGGTCGCGCGTACGACCTCTTGATCGCGGAGGCCGGTTTCCGGCCCGAGGACATCGTCCTCGATCCGAACGTCCTCGCCGTGGCTACGGGAATCGAGGAGCACGCACGCTTCGCGAAGTCGTTCATCGAGGCCATTCCGCTGCTCCGAGAGCGTTGCCCCGGTGCGCTCGTGTCGGGCGGCATCTCGAACCTCTCCTTCGCCTTCCGCGGGAACGACGCCGTTCGCGAGGCGATGCACTCGGCCTTTCTCTACCACGCGATCCGGGCCGGGCTCGGCATGGGCATCGTGAACGCAGGCCAGCTTGCGGTGTACGAAGACATCGAGGCCGATCTGCTGGAGCGCGTAGAGAGCGTGCTCTTCGACCGCCGCCCGGACGCGACGGAGCGGCTCGTAGACCGCGCTCGGACGGTCACCGGTGGGGCGACCGAGCGGGAGCTCGATCTCTCCTGGCGCGAGGCGCCGGTCGAGGAGCGGCTCGCGCACGCGCTCGTGCACGGAGTCGTCGACTTCATCGAGGAGGACACCGAGGAGGCGAGAGCGGCTGCGGGGCGCCCGCTCGACGTCATCGAGGGCCCGCTGATGGAGGGCATGAAGATCGTCGGCGATCTCTTCGGCGCGGGGAAGATGTTCCTGCCGCAAGTAGTCAAGAGCGCGCGCGCGATGAAGCGAGCCGTCGCCTATCTCGAGCCATACATGGAGGCCGAGAAAACCAGCGCCTCGAGGGCCACCCGAATCGTGCTCGCCACGGTCAAAGGCGACGTGCACGACATCGGCAAGAACATCGTAGGAGTCGTCCTTGGCTGCAACGGCTACGAAGTCATCGACCTCGGAGTCATGGTGGCCGCGGACCGGATCCTCGACACCGCTCTCGAGGAGGACTGCGACATCGTGGGTCTTTCCGGCCTGATCACTCCGTCTCTCGACGAGATGGTGCATGTCGCGAAGGAGATGGAACGTCGCGGGCTGGAGCTGCCGCTCCTGATCGGGGGCGCGACCACGTCCAAGCAACACACAGCCGTCCGGATCGCGCCCGAGTACGGCCGCCCGACACTGCACGTGCTCGACGCGTCACGGGTCGTTGGGGTGGTGGGAGATCTGCTCGACTCAGGACGGCGCCTGCGGCTCGATGCCGAAAACCGGGTCGACCAGGAGCGCCTTCGCACGCTGCACGCCGACAAGAGCCGAAAGCCACTCCTGCCCATCGGCGAGGCACGCGCCAACCGGACGCCGATCGACTGGCACGAAGAGGACCTCGCCGTACCCGCGGCTCTCGGATCGCGCATCGTCGAGGCGGAAATCGCTGTCCTCCGCGAGTACATCGATTGGACGTTCTTCTTCCACGCCTGGGAGCTCAAGGGGCGTTTTCCCGCGATCCTGGACGACCCCGAGAAGGGTGGAGTCGCGCGAGAGCTCTATGCGTCCGCCAGCGAGCTGCTCGACGAAGTCGTCAGCGACGGGTCGCTGGAGGCGCGCGGCGTCTACGGCTTCTGGGAGTCGCACGCTGAGGGAGACGACCTCGTCGTAGACGGTGGCCGCCGCTTTCCGATGCTTCGACAGCAGTCAGCACATGAGGACTCTCGACCGAATCGCTCGCTCGCCGACTTCGTCGCGCCGGCCGAGACGGGCTTGATCGATCATGTAGGTGCGTTCGCGGTGGCGATCCAGGGTGCCGAGGACTTGGCCGACCGCTTCGCCTCCGAGCTCGACGACTACCGGTCGATCATGATCCGCGCGCTTGCCGACCGGTTGGCCGAGGCGTTCGCGGAGTGGCTGCATCAGCAGGCGCGCCACGAGTGGTATGCCCCGGGCGAGCGGCTCTTGGGCGAGGCGCTGATCCGGGAACGCTTTCGCGGTATCCGTCCCGCGTACGGCTACCCAGCCTGCCCCGACCATTCGGAGAAGCGCGCGCTCTTCGCGCTCCTCGATGCAGAGCGGGTCGGAATGGGGCTCACCGAGTCGTACGCCATGACTCCGCCGCCGAGCGTGAGCGGCCTCTACTTCGGCCACCCGCAGGCGCGCTACTTCTCGGTAGGACGCATCGGGCGCGATCAGGTGGAGGACTACGCGAGCCGGAAGGGGATCGAGCGAGCCGAGGCTGAACGCTGGCTTCGGCCGAACCTCGCCTACGAACCTAGGTAGAGCACGGGGGCTCTAGAATGAGGCCGTTGCGCCGACTGCTCGCCTACGTCCTGCTGTTCGCGTTTCTCGTTGCGTCTGCGAGCGCGTTGGCCACTCATCAGGAGCCGAAGAAACGCCTCACGAGGGCCGACAACGCCCGCGCACGGACGATGCTGATCAGGCGCTCCGATCTTCCCGCGGGATTCCGGGCGCAGGCCTCGGGCGGCGAGAATCCTCACGTCGACTGCCCTGCGTCCGTCAGTGAGGCGAATCTCACGCTCACCGGGGAGGCGGAAGGGGCACAGTTCACAGGCGCTGGGGCGGTGTTCTACGTGACTTCGTTGTCGGCTATCTACACGTCCGTCGGTGACGCCTCGGCTTCGTGGCGGCGGGGATCCAGCGCAGCAGGGACGAAGTGTCTGGCCGGTCTGCTCGGTCGAGTGTTCGTCATGCAGAACATCGACTTCATCGCTCTCCAAAAGCTCGCCTTTCCACGTGTCTCCGAGCGCTCGATCGCGCATCGCGTCACGCTTTCCGCTACGACCGCGCAGGGCACAGTGCCGCTCTATGTCGACGTCGTCGGTCTCATGCGGTCACGGGCTCAGGCACTCGTGTTCGTAGGCTCGGCGCTCGTTCCGCCCCAACGGTCCGAAGAGCTTCGGCTGGCACGGATCGTCGCGGGTCGCATGGCCTCGGCAATGCGCGGCTGAGAAGTCGGCGCCCGCGCCTCTGGCCGACGCGCTTTCCGGGCATGGCCGTCTTGGACAGGCCCCAAAGAGGCCGTAGAGAGAAGCCGAGCCAGGTGCTAGCGTCACCCGAAGTCGTGGAGATCGCTCGCCGTCTTGGCCTCCTGCGTCGCTCGCCCTCGTTCGGGCTCCTCTTCCTCGCAACCGCGGGGTCCGGCTTCGGGACGTATCTGGCTGCGATCGCGCTGACGCTCGACATCTACGCGCGCACCGAGTCCGGCCCCTGGGTGGCAGCGCTCCTCATCGCCGACTTCCTGCCGATCGTCCTCGTCGGTCTGCTGCTCGGGCCGCTCTTCGATCGGTTCTCTCGCCGGCTTCTGATGATCGCGTCGGATCTGACACGCGTCGCCGTGTTCGCCGTGCTCCCCTTCGTGGACAGCCCGATCGGGATCGTCGCTCTTGCCGGGCTGGCGGGCGTCGCGACGGGCTTCTTCCGGCCTGCTGCGTTGGCGGGTCTCCCGAATCTGGTTCCGGATGAGGAGCTGACCAACGCCAACTCCCTTCTGCAGACGATCGAGAACGGCGCCTGGATGATCGGGCCGGTCCTCGGCGGTGTGCTGGTGAGCGTCTGGAACCCCTCCGTGCCGTACGCGGTCAACGCGGCCACGTTCCTCGTGTCCGCGGTGCTCGTCGCCCGGATCGCCGACTCGCAGCTTCGCTCGGAAAAGTCGCTCACGAGCGGGCACTGGCGTGACGTTGCCGACGGCGCGCGCCTCGTCCTGACCGCTCCTCCGCTTCGCACCGTCCTCATCGTGTGGAGCATCGTGGGGTTCGGGAGCGCCGCGATCAACGTCGCGGAGGTCTTCTTCGTCCGGGACGTCCTGGGGGCCGGCGAGATCGGCTTCGGCGTAATCATCGGCGCCACGGGGTTGGGCCTGGTACTCGGGAGCTTCCTTGCGGCGCCCGCTCTCGGCAGGGTCGGTTTGCGCCGCAACTACGTCGGCTCGATCGCGCTGATGGCCTTCGGCTGGGGCGGCGCGGCACTCAGCCCAGCGATCTGGGTGGCGGTGCCGTTTGTCATCGGAGGTGCAGCGGGCAACGGCGCGGCGATCATCTGCAACCAGATCCTCGTTCAGCGCGGTGCGCCGGACCGGTTCCGAGGCCGTGCGCTCTCGACGATCATGAGCACGAACTACCTGGTCATCGGTCTCGCGATGGGCTCTGCGGGTCTGCTGACCAATTGGCTGGGGGCGCGCCAGGTCATGATCTCGGCCGCGGCGATCTGCGCCGCCGGTGCTCTCTCAGCGCTCCTCATGACGCGCTGGCTCCCGGTGCACAGCACCGACCAGGATCACGTTCTCGAGGCCTACGGAGAGGCGGCCGCCGGAACGCTCGTCACGCTCGACAGCGTCCGGCGGGAGCCTCGGGTCGCTGCGAAGCCACCGCTCCGGCAGCAGCCGGTTCGTGACGGCGATGCTGCGGGCGGCCTCGAACGTATCGCAGTCCTGCTCGAGGAGATCGAGTTGCGACGCGAGCACGAAGCCAGCCGGCGCTCGGCGACCTGACGAAGCGCAGCGTCGGGTCTGGGCAATAGCCAGACTCGAGGCGATGTAAGTTGGCCCACCGTGGCAAGGAAGGAATGGCCTCTCGATGATCTGACGAAAGGCGTTCGAGCGGGAGACCGTCGGGCGCTGGCGCGCGCGATCTCGCTGGTCGAGAACGGCGATCCCTTGGCGTACCCACTCGTCCGCGAGCTCTATCCGGAGACGGGGAAAGCCGTCGTGATCGGGGTCACTGGACCGCCGGGTGTGGGAAAGTCCTCCCTGATCGCCGCGCTCGTCGAGTGTCTGCGCGGCCGCGATCGCACGGTTGGCGTCGTATCCGTCGACCCGTCCAGCCCGTTCTCGCGCGGAGCGCTGCTCGGCGATCGCATCCGCCTCGTGGATCACTTCCTCGATCCGGGCGTCTTCATCCGCTCGATGGGCACGCGCGGCCATCTGGGCGGGCTGGCCGAGACAACGCTGCAAGCGGTTCTCCTCTTGGACGCCTCCGGCAAGGACGTGATCTTCGTCGAGACCGTCGGTGCCGGGCAGAGCGAGGTCGAGGTAACGGGAATCGCGGATACCGTGCTGCTTGTGCTCATGCCGGGATCGGGCGACTCCGTGCAGGCGCTGAAGGCGGGGATCATGGAGATCCCGGATGTGATCGCAGTCAACAAGATGGATCATCCCGCGGCCAAGACGATGCTGAACGAGGTTCGCTCTATCGTCGGGCTCGCTCCCCCGGAGCGGCGGCCGGCGATCATCCTCACAGAAGCGGTGAGGCGCGAGAACGTGCCGGAGCTCTGGGAGAAGATCGAGGAGCACCGCGCAGGGCTCGAGCGGGACGGCAAGCTCGAGGAGCGTCGCCGCAGAAACCTCTCGCGTGAGGTGTTCGCCGTTGCGTCGAGCCGCGCCAAGGCCCATCTCGAAGAAGCCGTTGCCGACGATCCCGAGCTCCAGCGCGTTCTGGGGGCCGTCGAACGGCGGGACCTCGACCCGCTGACCGCCGTGCGCGAAATCATGGAGAAGGTGTTCAAGATTGGCTGAGGCACCGACGATCACCGACATGGAGGCGGCCCGAGCCCGGCTCGCCGGGGTAGCGCGGGAGACGCCGCTCTACCAAACGGAGACGTTCTCCCGGTTGTCGGGCCGCACGGTTCTCCTCAAGGCGGAGAACCTTCAGCGCACCGGGTCGTTCAAGATCCGCGGCGCCTACAACACGATCGCGACACTTGCTCCCGAGGAGCGGAGCGCAGGGGTCGTCGCCGCCAGCGCGGGCAACCACGGCCAGGCGGTGGCGTGGGCAGCACGCGAGGCGGGGATCGTCGCCACGATCTTCATGCCCGAGGACGCGCCGATGGCGAAGGTCGAGGCGACACGCGCTTATGGTGGTCGAGTGGAGCTTGCGGGAGCGGGCTTCGAGGGGGCGGTGGCCGCAGCGCAGGAACACGTCGAGCGCACCGGAGCAACGCTCGTGCACGCCTTCGAGGACGTGCGCGTGATCGCCGGTCAGGGCACGATCGGCCTCGAGCTCGCGGAGCAGGCCCCGGACGCGGCGACCGTTGTGATCCCGATCGGCGGCGGCGGTCTTGCGGCGGGCATCTCGACCGCGCTCCGCGCGCGGTGCCCGGGACAGCGAATTGTCGGCGTCATCTGCCAAACGGGCCTCACCATCGCCGATGGGATCTCCGTGAAGTCACGGGGCGAGCTCGCTGGCACGATCCTCGACCGCACGCTCGACGATGTCGTGGAGGTCTCGGACGAGGAGATCTCGGATGCGCTCGTCCTCTGTCTCGAGCGCAAGAAGCTGCTCGTCGAGGGCGCCGGCGCAGCGGGGCTCGCCGCGCTCCTGGCCGGGCGGGCCGGGGGAGAGGATCCGGTCGCAATCGTCCTCTCGGGCGGCAACATCGACGCGACGACGCTCGTCTCGGTCATGCGCCTCGGCCTGACCCGCTCGGGCCGCTACCTGGCTCTTCGGATGCTGATTCCCGACCGGCCCGGCGAGCTGCGGAACGTGCTCGACCTCGTCGCGCGCGAGCGAGGCAATCTCGTCTCGGTCGACCACCATCGGGAGGGCACGACGCGAACCGCCCTCCAGACCGAGGTCGAGCTCGTCGTCTCGACCCGTGACGAGGCGCATTGCGATGCGATTCTCGCGACTTTGCGCACGGCCGGCTACACGGTCGAACGCCTCGGACCACCCACCTGACTCGCGCGCCAGGTGACCGTTCAAGTGTGGACAGGTCGGCACGCTCTTGGCGCCCTTTCTTCTAGGTGAAGGCACGAACGCCAGGTCTGAGACCGACATGTCCGGGGTCAGACCCTTGTGACGATTTCAACTACCGCAGCGTCGGAACTCGACCGTGGGCCTTCCCGACGACCGCCATGCGTCGATACCCCCTGGAGTGACAGCCCGCGCGTCATAGCCGCGAGCCGCGAGGATGCTTGCGGCGATCGCGGCGCGCGGACCGGACTCGCAGATCGTGACGAGCGGCCGATCGGTCGGGAGATCGACCGAGTCGAGCCCGAGCAGGCGATACGGGATGTTGCGGCTGCCGGCGATGTATCCGGAATCGCGCTCGTCCTTCTCGCGCACGTCGATCAGCTCGGCGCCTTCCCCCAGGAGACCGTCGAGCTCCTCGACGCTCACGAGCCTGAGCGTCTGTTCTCCGCCTCCGAGGACGTAGCCTGAGATGTCCAGGAGTCCGACCGAGCGGAGGCTTCGTATTGCGCGACCGGCCTCGTCCGAGCTCCTCGCACAGACGGTGACTGGCCGGCCTGCGTCAAGCACGAACGCGGCCTTGGTCGAGAAGCGCGTTCCCGAGATCGGCACGCTAATCGCACCCGCGTGATGTCTCTGGGCAAACTCCTCGAGCGGCCGTACGTCGACGACGTGCGCGTCGTCTGCTGGCAGCGGTAGCTCGGGCGCGTCGGGCTGGGCTCCGACGAACGGCCCGCGGTTCAGCTCCACGATCCGCTCCATGTTCGGCGGCCTCGGCGCCGAGATCCCGGAGGATTCCGCAACGAAGGCTGCGACGTCGTCGCTCGCAAACACATGGTTGAAGCGACGCTCGAAGCCGATCGTCGTCGACGCTTTGGAGCTCATGGCCTTGCCACAGAGCGACCCGGCGACGTGCCCTGGGTAGACCTCGACGCCGTCTCCGAGCTCGATCAGCCGCCTGAGCGAGTGGAAGAGGCCCTCGGCGCCGGCCCGCGCGTCCACCGCCAGATCCGGGCGCGCGGCGTCCCCGACGAAGAGCGAGTCTCCGGTCAGGACGAGCCAGGGATCTTGCGCACGCGAGCCGTCGACGACCGCGAAACAGCAGTGCTCCGGCCGGTGTCCCGGTGTGTGGATACACCTGAGCACGACCTCGCCGAGCGAGATCTCGGCGTCGCCTTCGAGCGAATCGTGCGGGTACATCGCTTCGGCGGCCGGATGAATGCTCACCGGAAGCTCGTGCTCCAGCGCGAATCGTCCGTGACCTGAAAGATGGTCGGCGTGCGTGTGCGTCTCGAGGACGCGCACGAGCCGGATTTCGCGCCGCTCGGCTTCCTCCAGGTACTGCTCGATGGCATACGCCGGGTCGATGACGACCGCCTGACCCGTGCTTTCGTCGCCGACGAGGTACGAGGCGCACCCCAGAGCATCGTCGACGAACTGCGTGAAGATCACAGCGGAGCGAAGGTACCACCGGTCTCCGCTATTGCTCTTGAAGTGAGTTGCCGCTCCGTCGCTTTAGCCACGCGATGACGACGAGGACGAGTAGGCCGGTGAGTACCAGTCCGGGGATGTAAAGCGGTTCGAGCGAAGCCTTGCCGACGGTGCTGCCGGGTATCACGGTCACCGGAATGGGCCAGGGAAGGCTTCCACCCCCCGGATAGAGCTGCTCGGCCTGGAGCTGGAGAGGCCCTACTGGCGTCGAGGCATCGACGGCGAGCTCGATCTCGAACATGCCACCGGTATTCGGCGCGAGCGGCGCGCCGGTCCAGGTCGCAGTCCCGTTCTCGACGACCGCCCCCCACGTGCCCCCCGCTCGAACGATCTGGACGCCCGCCGGAGCCATCACGGACAGCCCCGTCATCGGTCGGTCGAGGTCGTTGTGGACGGTCAGGCTCAACGTCTCGGTATCGCCCGCGCCGAGAAGGCCAGGCGTGACGCCGATGTGGGAGGCGGCCGGGGTCGCCGCTACGAGGACACCCGCAACCGAGATCGTCGTGGCAAGCGCGAGACGCACGCGCTCATGATGCCCGGCCCAGAGCGGTGCCAGCCTCGCCTCTACAAGCCGAGGAGCCGGGCGATCACCATGCGCTGAACCTCGTTCGTGCCCTCGCCGATCTCGAGGATCTTCTGATCTCGATAAAAACGCGAAATCGCAGCCTCCTCCATGTAGCCGAAGCCGCCGTGGATCTGAAGAGCGGCGTCGACGACACGATTCGAGAGCTCGCCCGTGTAGAGCTTCGCCATTGCAGCCTCGCGCGCGAACTCGCGTCCCTGATCCTTGAGCCAAGCGGCCTTCAGGACCAGCGCGCGCCCCGCTTCGATCTCCGTGGCCATGTCGGCGAGCTTGAACTGGATCGCCTGGAACCGCGAGATCGGCGTCCCGAACTGCTCCCGTTCCTTCGCGTACGCGTACGCAAGGTCATACGCGCCCTGGGCGAGCCCGACCCCCATCGCCGCCACCGAGATTCGTCCTCCGTCGAGGATCTCGAGGAACTGTTGGAAGCCGGCGCCGCGCTTGCCGAGCAGATTCCCCTCCGGGACAGCGCAGTCCTCGAAGGAGAGCTCGCGGGTGTCCGAAGCCTTCCAGCCGAGCTTCTTCATCGGCGAGGAGATCGTGTACCCGGTGGTCCCGTTCTCGACCACGATGTTCGAGATCTCGTCTTCCCCTGTACGGGCCGTGATGGTGACCGCCCACGTGATGTCGGTGCCGGCGTTCGTGATGTAGAGCTTCGAGCCGTTGATCACCCAGGAGCCGTCGCCGAGCTCGGCCGTGGTGCGCGTGTTTCCCGCATCCGACCCCGCTCCCGGCTCGGTGAGCCCGAACGCGGCTAGACGCTTGCCCGAGGCGAGGTCGGGGAGCCATCGCTTCTTCTGCTCCTCGCTCCCGTAGAGGAGGATCGGCATCGTCCCGAGCGATGTGTGCGCGGCGACCGTGATCGCCACGGAAGAGTCGACACGGGTCAACTCCTCGATCGCGATCGCATACGAGACCGTGTCGCCGCCGGCGCCCCCGTACTCCTCCGGGATGGGGAGCCCCATCAGTCCGAGGTCCGCGAGCTCGGCGACGAGCTCGTAGGGGAAACGCGATTCTAGGTCGAGCTCGGCCGCGACGGGTTGCACCCGCTCCCGTGCGAACGAGCGCACAGTGTCGCGGATCAGCTCCTGCTCGGGCGTGAGATCGAAGTCCATGGGCGCGCGGATGGTATCCGCGAATTCGCGGTCGATCATCTAGGCTGGCGCGGTCCACCAGCAGGGGAGGCGAGTCGAGACGATGGGCAGCGTGCAGGAGTTCTTCCAGGAATTGCCCGGCCGCGTGGATCCTGAGCGGATCGCGGGGATGAACAACACCTATCTCTTCGAGATCGAGGGCGCCGGAACGTGGAAGGTGGCGGTCGCCGACGGAGCGATCGAGGTCAGCGAGGGCGGAGACGAGGCCGACTGCACGTTCTCGGCGAGCGAGGAGAACTTTGAGAAGATCGTCGCCGGCGAGCAGAACCCGACCACCGCCTACATGACCGGGAAGCTCAAGATCAAGGGGGACATGGGCGCGGCGATGAAGCTCCAGAAGATCTTTTGAGGCTCATTTGAAACCGTTCGTCCTCACGCCTTAGGCTCGCATCGTGGCTTGGCTGGTCCGTCTCCTTCTCCTCTGGGGCATCAACGTCCTGGCCCTGATCGTCGTCGACTGGCTGTTCGACGGCGTCGACATCGGCCGCTGGGGATCGCTGCTCCTGGGTGCGTTCGTGCTGATGGTCGGGAACGCGATCCTGAAGCCGATCGTCACGATCCTGACGCTGCCACTCGTCATCATCAGCTTCGGGCTCTTCTACTTTGCGCTCAACGTGCTGATGCTCGCGTTCGCGGAGTGGGTCGCGCCGAACTTCACGATCGACGGCCTCTGGACGTACGTCGGCGCGACGATCGTCGTCTGGCTCGTGAACCTCATCGTGGGGAAGCTGCTCGAGCGAGTTCGCGGCTGAGCGCGGCTCTTCAGGACTCGAGCTCTACGAGGAGCGTCCCGCCGGCGACGCGGTCGCCCGCGACAACGTGAACCGCCGTCACCGTGCCGCCGAACGGCGAGGAGACGGGGATCTCCATCTTCATCGCCTCGAGCACGACGAGCGGCCGGCGAGGCTGAACCGAGTCTCCGGGCTCGACCTCCACGCGGATCACGGTGCCGGGCATCGGAGCGGCGACCGCGCTTTCTCCCGGCGCCGGCCCGCGTACGGCCGCGGCCGAGTCGACACTCGGAGGGGCGGCGGAAGGCGGAGCAGGCAGGTTCAGGCGCCAGGGGCGCTTCCAAGGGGCAGCGGCGCTCAGGAGCGGAAGAGGGGAGAGCGGAGGATGCTCGGTCAGAAACGCCGTGGTCGCCTCGCCGGCACGGACCACCGGATGCGCGACGAGCCAGCGGAGAAACGGCAGATTCGTCGTCACGCCCGCGATCTCCACGTCTGCGAGCGCCGTGGCAAGACATTCGAGAGCGGCGTCACGGCTGCTACCGTGGGCGATGAGCTTGGCGATCATCGGGTCGTATGAGAGCCCGATCTCGTCGCCCTCTTCGACTCCGGCATCGACGCGAACGCTCCCCAGACCTTGTGACACAGTGTCACTTGGGAGGTCGAGCCGCTCGATCTGCCCGATCTGAGGAAGAAAGGTCCGTGGATCCTCGGCGTAGAGGCGCACCTCGATGGCGTGCCCTTCGGCCTTGTAACAGTCTGTCGCGAGGGGTTCGCCCGCGGCGATGCGGAGCTGCTCGGCGATGAGGTCGAGACCCGTCACGGCTTCGGTCACCGGGTGCTCGACCTGGATCCGCCCGTTGAGCTCGAGGAAGAAGAACTCGCCGTCGGAGACGAGGAACTCGACCGTGCCCGCGCTCTGGTACCCGATCGCCCGGCCGAAGGCGACCGCGGCCTCCGGCAGCGCGTCTCGCAGCGCATTGTCGAGCCGCGGCGCCGGAGCTTCCTCGAGCACCTTCTGGTGGCGGCGCTGGATCGAGCAGTCTCGCTCGCCGAGGGCGACGACGGATCCGTGCGAGTCGCCGAGGAGCTGAACCTCGATGTGTCGCGGCCGCTCGAGGTAGCGCTCCAAATAGAGCGTCCCGTCGCCGAACGCGCCGAACGCCTCGCGCTCGGCCGCCGCCAGGGCCCCGTCGAGCTCGGCCGGATCGCGTACGACGCGCATTCCGCGGCCGCCGCCTCCTGCCGAGGCCTTGACAACGAGCGGAAAACCGATCTCCTCCGGAGGTCCTTCGGGAAGGGTCGGAACGCCTGCTTCGCGTGCGATCCGCTTGGCGGTGAGCTTGTCTCCGCCGAGGCGCAAGGCTCCAGCGGGCGGGCCGACCCAGGTCAACCCCGCGGCAGCGACGGTCTCGGCGAACTCCGCTCGCTCGGCGAGAAACCCGTATCCGGGATGGATCGCGTCGGCGTCGGTCTGGATCGCCGCACGGACGTGCTCCTCCGGGTGGAGGTACCCGGAGATCTCGACGATCTCGTCCGCCGAGCGCGCATGCAGCGAGCCGGTGTCGTCGGGCGCCGCGACTGCCACGGTTGCGATTCCCAACTCCCGGCAGCTGCGGAAGATGCGCACGGCGATCTCTCCGCGGTTGGCCACCAGGAGCTTCTGGATAGACACGGAAGAGAGCTTAGGGTCTACGCTTTGAACCGATGTCGAAGGCGCACGCAGGCAGGCTCTTCGACCACATCACCTGCGCGTGGCCGATCTCGAGGCGAGCAAGCGCTTCTACGCGGGCGCGCTCGAGCCGCTCGGGCTCGGCATTGTCGGACAGGGGGACGGCTGGTTCTCCGCTGACGAGCTCTTCGTCTCGGACGACGGCCCGCCCACGGCCGATCTCCACTTCGCCTTCCAGGCACCCGACCGCGAGACTGTCGATCGCTTTCATGAGGCAGCACTCGGCGCCGGCGGCCGTGACAATGGGGCGCCCGGCGAACGCTCGTACCACCCTGGCCACTACGCGGCGTTCGTCCTTGATCCGGATAGATACCTGTAAACATGGAGTTAGTCTTTACCTCGCCCAACTACATGCGCACCGAAAGAGATGTCACCGACATCAGTTTTGCGTCTGCTGAGTTGGACCTCCTTATTGGGCAGCCTTTCAAACCCTTGTGCCCCCCTGAAGGCGGGGCAAGGGATTGGCAAGTTGAGCCACAGATTTCGACCGCGTGGATTGGGTCAGGCCATACCTCGACCGCTCAGACGAGAGCTCACAACCGCGGACTGCCATAGCGGCCCGGATAAGCCCCTGCGGTTCGTAAGTCACGTCGTATAGCTCGGAGCGTGAACCACGGCTCCGACCACGGGCATCCTCGGCCACGAAAGATCATCTCAAGACGGAGGGCCGGCTCGCCGCCGGCCCTCCGCATCCTCACATCGCTCTGACGCGCGGCCTACGGGTCGCGGAAGATGAAGAGTCCGTAGTCGCGGTCGCTGGCCAGGATCAGCACTTCATCACCCTGGACGTTCGGGTCGTCGGCCGGGTTCGGGATGACCTCGACGCCCCAGAAGTTGTTGCCCGCCGGGTCGAGGTAGCCACCCACCTCCACCAGCTCGCAGGTTGAATTATCTGCCGGGTCGGAGCACTGGATCTGCACCGCCCGCAGCCCGCCCGAGTAGTACGCGAGGTAGGCCAGGCTGGGATCAGTCGGGTCCGTCGCGACCTCGTGAACCGAGAGGTCACCGAATCCACTCGCGTAGGCCGGGTCCATCGCCTCGGGGATCGCGAAGGTGTCGAGATCCTGAAGCGTCGCCGCGTCGAACAGATGCACGTAGCCCCAGCCGTCGAACTGGGTCGTTATCGTGATCTTGTCTCCGACCGTCCCGATCGCGGGCACGCTCTCCGGGTAGGTGAAGTTATCCGCCGCGTTCGGATCGTCGAACAGCTCGTGCATCGTTCTGTGTCCGGCACAGAGCGCCGAGATCGTGATTTCGAAGAAAGTCCCCTGACCGCCGCAGAAGTACGTGTCGGGACCCTCACCTCCGAGCGCTCCGGTGTGGTGGTTGGCGATGATGACCGCGTCGTAGCCGAGGAGCTGCGCCGTCTCGACCTTCTCGGAGAAGAAGCAGGCCTCCTGGGTCTGGCTGGGATCGCCGACCGGGCCACGCTGGAGCACGAGGATGGCCTCCTCGCCCGGTGCCAGCGTGAGCGTCGACGCGTTCGGGATTGATCCACGATCGGCCGGGCAGCCGTACCCGCCGAAGACGGTGGGTCCGTTCAGCGTCCCGTACAGCTCGCTGATCGGGACCGTCCAGCCGAACTCGCCGGCGTCGTATACGCCGCCGTCGTCGGTGACGATCCGGGCCCGGTAGGGCGAGAAGTCCTCATCAGTGCCGATGAAGAACTTGTTGTCGGCCGTGAACTCCGCCTGGTGGGCGTTGCCCTCTGGGGTGAGCGCGATGCCGGTCTGCTCGAGCAGCTCGGGGTCGATGTTCGCGTAGTCGGTATCGCCGAGGAATACCGGGTTCGCCGGAACCGTAACGTCCAAGAGCACGTAGCCGCCGTCCCAGTAGGACGCGAGCAGGATGCACTTGCCTGCGTAGGCGCCGCTCGTCATGCACTTGACGGTCATATCGTGCAGGTCCGAGTCAGCGAGGTTGAGAGCCGGCTGAGCAACCCGGTAGTCGTTGAGGTTCAGCTCGGTGAGCAGCCGCGGGCTCCGGGGATTCGTGATGTCGTAGATATCGACGTCAGCGAGGTCCTCCTCATCCTGCGTGACGAGGTAGGCGTTGTCCCCCGACTGCCAGACGAAGGCGCTGTGGGTCTGGTGCGCGTCGGAGCCGGTCCGCTCGCCGAAGCCCTCTTTGAGCTTGACCGGCTTCAGCGGGTTCGTGACGTCGTAGAGCATGAACCCGCCCTTGTAGTTCTTGCCGCAGGCCTCCGCGTTCAGCACGAGGATCTCGCCGCTGAACCACTTGGTCTCGATGTGGGCGACCTGCATACCCTCGCCGGGACGGGTGTCCTGCGGCATCGGGATGAAGCTGACCTCCTCCGGGTTGGCCGGGTCGGAGATGTCGATCACCCAGGCACCCGAGTCGGGCGTGTTGACGCCGCCCTTCTCCGGGCCGGCGCAGTCAGGCTCGCCCCAGTTGGCGAGATAGGCGTAGTTGCCGTACGCAGCGACGTCGGCAACGAGACCTTCGGTCTGTGTTACCTCGACCTTACCGACGAACTCGATCTTTCCCCAAGCGCCTGTACCCAACAGGTGACCAGCATCGGTTCCGTGCTGGCCGGGGTTCGCCGCCGCGGCACCAGTGACAAGCAGGCAAGCTGCCGCCACGGCTCCGACGAGGCGGCTGATGAGCCGACTCTTCATGGTTAACTCCCCTCATTCGGCCGCGCCCGACGGGCTGTCGACGCGGCACCTCCACTACTAGGACATACCCTACTACCCGTCGATGGGCTGAGGAAACGCTCGGCAGCGCATCTGTCTTCCGAGCCCAACGCAATGGAGCCGTCAGATGCCTGGATTTGGCTTAGCTGTGCGGAATTCGGGGCTCGGACGGGGGCACGAAAGGGCACGGTGAGCGCGCCACTGCCCGTGGATTTGGCTTAGATATGGGCTTTGCTCCACATGCGGAGGCACGAAAGAGGCGCGGTCAGGGCAAGGGAGAGCTCGCTCGCGCCTGCGCACTCTTGGGAGCCCCCTTCGCCGCGAGCCGACAGATAGCAGGGTGGTGGTGTCGCTCCGCTGCCGAGAAGACGCAAGGGCAGGGCAGGCAGGCTTGGAGACGAACTCAACGCGGTGCGCACGATGTTCGTCCTGTACACGCTGCTGATCGTAGGGGGCATCCTCGTCTTCGTCACGGTGGGGCTCACGCAGCAGTGAGGCGCTTCGCGAAGGAAAACGGACTCTCGCTCTTTTTTGGCACGATCTTCCTGGCCGCGCTGGCGGGCCAGTCGTTTGTGGGCCAGCACAACTACAACGCGCAACAGTCAGAGCACGGGGAGCAGCCCCTCTCCTGGTGGCACTACCTGGTCACACCCGACTTCGGCGGGGCGGTGATGGAGAATTGGCAGTCCGAGTTTCTGCAGTTCTCGCTCTTCATCGGGGCGACGATCTGGCTTCTGCAGAAGGGCTCCACCGAGTCGAAGAAGCTCGAAGACGCCGGACTCGAGAGCGACGAGCAGCAGATGATCGGGCGCAACACCCCGACTGGCGGCCCACGGTGGGCGAAGGCGGACGACATCCGCACTCGGATCTACGAGAACTCGCTGCTAATCGTGATGACGCTGATCTTCTTCGCGACGTGGTTCGGCCAATCTCTCAACAACTGGCGTGTATTCAACTCGGAGCAGGCCACGCACGATGCGGCGCAGGTCTCCTGGGGCGATACCTGCTCGATCCCGATTTCTGGGAAAAGACCCTCCAGAACTGGCAGTCGGAGTTTCTGGCCGTCGGCACGATGGTGGTCTTCACCATCTACCTGCGCCAGCGCGGCTCGCCCGAGTCGAAGCCCGTCGGTGCGCCGCACGACGAGACGGCATCGTCCGGGTAGGTGAGCTCGTGCCCGGGCCGCCGGCGCAAACGGCCGCTCGTCTGGCTGGTCGGCGTGGTTGCTCTTTGAGTTGCTCGGTGCTCTAACCTCCTACGGCAAGCGTGGTCAGGGCAGCGCGGCTCTGATCCGACGAGCCTAGGGGTACATGCGGATCGCGAGAGCCCCGGCAAGCGCGAGGCTTTCGTGCCGGTTTCCGAAAAGAGACCCTTGGGGCAGCCGACTCGCAGGCGCTGCTCACTTTGGTCTCCTGGATTAGCTGAAGCGCGTCACTTCAACAGGGTCTCGAGCACCGCCACGCGAACGATCGGCTGAAGCGGTCTGTCGCCTCCTCGGAAGCGCCGATAGGTCAGCTTGTATCCGTCGCTTCGCAACTCACGCGCGACTCGGTCGCCGCCGTACTCGATCGGGATGACGCCATCCGCGGTGCCGTGAACGAGGAATATCCGGGGTTTCCCAACGCGATCTTCCGGAAGCGAGCCACCTGGGGAGAGAGCAATCACAGCGCGGAACAAATCCCCGTTCGTGAGCCCGAGCCAGAGAGCGAGTCCGGCACCGGCAGAGAAGCCACCAACCCCCACACGGCGCCGATCAACCGCGCAACGTCGGAACGCGCTTTGCAGGGCTCGATCGACAAAATCCTACGTCGGTGGACCCGAACGTCCACGTGCTCCCGGCAGCCGCGGGAGCGACGATCACGAGATCCGGCAAGTCCCATGCGCCGCGAAACGCCCACAGCCCCCTGGGGCACCACCACTTCCCGCACCGTGTTCTTTGAGGCGCGCGCGGAACTCTGAGCGCACGACGTCGGTTGGAACTTGACCGCACTCTATGCGTCCTCCGGACGGGACGAACGTGGAAGCGGTGTACCACGGCCCGGTCGAGCGCTCGGTCGAGTCGGTCGTCTTGTCCTGGGACGAGTAGAAGCCAGTGACTTAGAACACGAATCAGAATCAAGCCTTGAGCGTCCTTCTGATTCGAGTTCCTAGCGCTCGCGCCACAGCGGAGAGCGCTTGTCCAAGAACGCCCTCAGGCCATCCTGTCCCTCCGCGCTCGTCCTGCGGGCGGCGGCGATCTCGGCCGTCTCGAGTCCTCCCGGTCGTTCGCGGACGAGCCGCTTCGCCTTCCTCACGGCCTCGGGGCCGCCTGCGAGCAGCGCGTCCACGATTGCGGACACTGCCGGATCGGTGTCCTCCGAGACCTCGCTCACCAGCCCGATCTCGAGCGCGACATCGGCGCCAAAGCGCTCCCCCGTCAGAAAATAGCGCCGCGCCGCGGATCCGATCTTGCGGAGGACGAACGGAGAGATCACCGCGGGGATGATTCCGAGCCGCACCTCGGTGAAGCCGAACACGGCCTCCGGATGTGCGACTGCGATGTCCGCGCACGCGACGAGCCCCGAGCCGCCGCCGAGCGCGTATCCGTGAACGAGGCAGACGACGGGGGCGGGGCAGGTGTCGATTGCCTCGAGCAGGCGGTAGAGGCGCATCGCGTCCTCCACGTTCTCCTCGTAGGAGAGGTCGATCGATGCGCGCTGCCATTCCACATCCGCGCCGGCGCAGAAGCTGGGGCCGTCGCCGGCGAGCACGACCACGCGAGCATCCCCGACGTCCGTAAACGCCTCCGTGAGCTCTGCGATGAGCCCGGCGTCGAAGGCATTTCTCCGGTCGGGTCGAGCCAGCGTCACGTGCAGGACGTGGGCGTCACGTTCGACGCGAAGAGCATCCATCGACGAAACCTTATGGTTTCGGAATGAGCGGGAAGCGCTTCACGGTCGACCTCGCGAGGGAGCCGGATCGCTGATGGCGCTGCAAGGCGCTCTCGCCGCGTCGGTCACACCGCTCCGTGCGTCCGGCAGTGAGGTGGACGAGGATGCTTTCGGGACGCTGGTCGATTTCTTCGTCGAAGCCGGGCTCGACGGGATCCTCGCTCTCGGCACGGCGGGGGAGGGGATCCTCCTGGAGACGCGCGAGCGGCGACTCGTCGCCGATCTCTTCCTGCAGGCAGCCGACAAGCGGCTGCAGGTGGCCGTTCAGTGCGGTGCACAGACGACCTCCGAGACGATCGCACTCTGTGTTCACGCAGCAGAGGTCGGTGCAGATGCGGTCGTCGTCATCGGCCCCCCGTACTTCCGTCTGGACGAACGAGCCCAGTACGCGCACTTTCTCGCCGCGGCGCTGGCGTGCGCACCGCTTCCGTTCTACGTCTACGAGTTCGAGTCGACGAGTGGGTATGCCGTGGTTCCGGCCGTCCTCGAGCGGCTCCGCGACGAAGCGCCGAATCTCGCCGGCCTCAAGGTGTCGGACACCCCGTTCGAGCGCTTCTCGCGCTACCTGCTTCCCGATCTCGACATCTTCGTCGGGCCGGAGGCGCTGATCCACGACGGCCTGGCGGCCGGAGCCGTAGGCGCGGTTTCCGCTCTCGCCTCTGCGTTCCCTCGTGACGTCGCCGCCGTCGTTCGCAGCCCGACGCGAGAGGGGGCGGCTCGCCTCGCCGAGCTGCGCGCGTTCGTCGAGCGGTTTCCCCGCCAGGCTGCGCTCAAGCGCCTGCTCGGCCGCCAGGGAGTCGGAGTGGGGGAGGACGTGCGCGCTCCGCTCCGCGGGCTAACCAACGAGGAGCGCGACGCGCTCGACGCCTGGCACGGGTCGTTGCCGGCGTAGGTGCCGGGCATGCCGTCCCTACAGGTCGAGGATGTCGAACTCATCCGCCACATCCGCCTCGCGGCCGATCAACTGGCGGGCGTGCGCGACCGCCTCGGGAAGCTCCTCGCCGATGGCGACAACCCCGAACCGCTCGCCCGCCTCGTTCCAGAGCCATGCGCTCGGTGGCTCGAGCTCGGCGAGCGAGTCTCGAAGCTCTTCGATCGTGGACTTGGAGTCGTAGATGCTCCAGATCAGGATGCGGGCGATCACATCCGGAAGATGCCGAACGTCGTCTCCGGCACGGGCGCGTTAGCCGCTGCCCCGAGTCCGAGCGCGAGCACCTGCCGGGTGTCCAACGGATCGATGATTCCGTCGTCCCACAAACGCGCCGTCGAGTAGTACGGGCTGCCCTCGGTCTCGTAGGTCGCGCGGATCTCCTCAGGATCGGCGTCCCCGACCATCGTCAGCACCGTCGCCGCCTGCTCGCCTCCCATCACGGAGATGCGCGCGTTCGGCCACATCCACAGCTGGCGAGGCTCATAGGCCCGACCGCACATTGCGTAGTTGCCGGCGCCGAACGAGCCTCCCACGACGACCGTGAACTTGGGCACCTCGGCGCACGCCACGGCCATGACGAGCTTCGCGCCGTCCCGTGCGATCCCGCCCTCCTCGTACTCCTTCCCGACCATGAAGCCGGTGATGTTCTGAAGGAAGACCAACGGGATCCTTCGCCGGCAGGCGAGCTCGATGAAGTGCGCTCCCTTCTGCGAGGACTCCGCGAACAGGACTCCCTGATTGGCGAGGATCCCGACCGGATACCCCTCGATCCGCGCGAAGCCGCAGATGAGCGTCTCGCCGTACAGCTGTTTGAACTCGTGGAAGCGCGACCCGTCCACGATGCGCGCGATCACCTCCCGAGCAGCAAGCTCGTGTCGAAAGTCCTCGGGAACGAGGCCGTAGAGATCTGCGGGATCGTGCTCGGGTGGCTCAGGGGGCACGCGCTCCCACGGGCTCGGCGGTGGTGGCGCGAGGTGTCGCACGATCTCACGGCAGATCGCGAGCGCGTGGTCGTCCGAAGTGGCGTAGTGATCGGCGACTCCCGACCGCCGTGCGTGGACGTCGGCCCCGCCCAGCTCTTCCGCTGTCACGTCCTGTCCCGTCGCGGCCTTGACCAAGGGCGGACCACCGATGAAGATCGTGCCGGTTCCGCGGACGATTACCGTCTCGTCCGACATCGCCGGGACGTATGCGCCGCCCGCCGTGCAGGAACCCATGACGGATGCGATCTGCGGGATGCCGAGCGCCGAGAGGCGTGCCTGGTTGAAGAAGATGCGGCCGAAGTGATCTCGGTCGGGGAAGACCTCGGCCTGCAGCGGCAGAAACGCGCCGCCCGAATCCACGAGGTAGAGGCAGGGGAGACGGTTCTGGCGTGCGATCTCTTGCGCGCGCAGATGCTTCTTGACGGTCAGCGGGTAGTAGGAGCCACCCTTGACCGTCGCATCGTTCGCGACGATGACGCACTGGCGCCCTTCCACGACGCCGATTCCCGTGACGATCCCCGCTGAGGGCGCGTCCCCGTCGTACAGCTCCCAGGCGGCGAGCGCGTTCAGCTCGAGGAACGCGCTCCCGGGATCCACGAGCCGGTCGATCCTCTCGCGGGCCGTGAGCTTCCCCCGGGAGCGGTGGCGTTCGACGGCCTTCTCCCCGCCGCCCTGAGCGACCAGCGTGCTTCGCTGCCGAAGCTCGGATACGAGTTGCTCCATCCGCTCGCGCCGTTCGCGGAACATGTCAGCCGCGCGATCCACCTGCGTCGAGAGCACCGCCATCGGCGCGTGAGCCTACCGCTTGCCCCAGCTCGCGGCATTCGCGACACTGCCGAGAAGCCGCCGACGAGAGGGGAGAACATGAGCGATACGGTGAAGTACGTCCTCGACGAGACCCGGCTGCCCGAGGCCTGGTACAACCTCGTCGCCGATCTCCCGGAGCCTCCGCCGCCGGTGCTCCACCCGGGAACAGGGCAGCCGGTCGGCCCCGACGATCTCGCTCCGCTCTTCCCTCTGCAGATCATCATGCAAGAGGTCGCGACGGACCGGTTCATCACGATTCCGGAAGAGGTGCGAACCGTGTACCGCCAGTGGCGTCCTACGCCGCTCTATCGCGCGCGCCGCCTCGAGAAAGCGCTCGAGACGCCGGCGCGCATCTACTACAAGTACGAGGGCGTCTCGCCCGCCGGCTCGCACAAGCCGAACACCGCGGTTCCGCAGGCGTTCTACTCGAAGCAGGAAGGCATCACGCGTCTGACCACCGAGACCGGCGCAGGTCAGTGGGGATCGGCGCTCGCATTCGCGGGCGCGGTCTTCGGGCTCGAGGTCGAGGTCTACATGGTCAAGGTGTCGTACGACCAGAAGCCGTACCGGCGCGGGCTGATCGAGGCCTACGGCGCGCGCGTGGTGGCGAGCCCCTCGAACGAGACGAGCTCGGGCCGCGCCATCCTCGCCGACCACCCCGACTCGACGGGAAGCCTCGGAATGGCGATTTCGGAGGCCGTCGAGGTCGCGGCGACGAGAGAGGACACGAAGTACTCCCTCGGTTCGGTCTTGAACCACGTCCTCATGCACCAGACCGTCATCGGCGAAGAGGCGAGCGCGCAGATGGAGCTCGCGGAGGACTACCCCGACATCGTCATCGGCTGCACGGGAGGGGGCTCGAATTTTTCCGGGATCTCCTTCCCGTTCATCGGTCGCGCGCTCCGCGACGGCAGCAAGATCCGCGTCATCGCGGTCGAGCCGACCGCATGCCCGAGCCTGACGAAGGGTCTCTACGCCTTCGACTTCGGGGACACCGGGCATCTGACGCCGCTCGTGAAGATGCATACGCTCGGATCGACGTTCGTCCCTCCGCCGTTTCACTCGGGCGGTCTCCGCTACCACGGCATGGCGCCGTTGGTGAGCCATCTGAAGGAATTGGCGTTGATCGAGGCTCGCGCCTACACCCAGACCGAGGTGTTCGCGGCAGGCGTCGAGTTCGCGCGCGTCGAGGGAATCCTGCCGGCGCCGGAGGCGAACCACGCGGTCAAAGCCGCGATGGACGAGGCGATCCGCTGCCGCGAGGAGGGTGAGTCGCAGGCGATTCTCTTCAACCTCTGCGGCCACGGGCACTTCGACATGCAGGCGTACATCGACTATGCAGCCGGCCAGCTGGTCGATCACGAGTATTCGGAGGACGAGGTCGCGATGGCGCTCGCAGGCCTCCCGGCGGTGGCCGTGTGAACGACGATGCTGGGCAGCGAGAGCTCGCCCTGTCGACCTTCAACCAGGTATGGGGGCTTCTCGAGCTCGCCGAGCGGACTCCCGCAGAGATCGACGAGATGATCCATGCCGCCCACGTCTCCTGCTACGTGTGGAGCAAGGTCGGAACGCTCGCAAACGTCGCGCGCGGCGAGTGGCAATGCGCGCGGGTATACGCGACCCTCGGTCGCTCCGAGCCGGCGCTCTGGCACGCACGACGCTGTCTCGAGCTCGCAGAAGCCGGCGGCGAAGGCTTCGAGGACTGGGACCTGCCGAGCGCCAGGCAGGCGCTGGCGCACGCGCACCTCGCAGCGGACGAGATGGAGGACGCCCGGCTCTCAGCCGGGCTCGCCCGCGAGGCGCTCGCCCGCGTGGAGGATCCGGAGGAGCGAGAGCTGATCGAGAGTCAGATCGTCGAGCTCGGCCTGTAGCAACCATCGTTTCTCTCGCGCACGCGCCGGGTATGCCGCCTCGTGAAAGTCCGACCGCGAAGGAGAAAACCGATGGATGCATGGATCTGGATCGTGATTGCGCTTGTTGTGATCGTCGCTCTCGCGCTCATCGCGATGATGGCGATGAGGAAGCGGCAGACAACTCACCTGCAGGAGCAGTTTGGCTCCGAATACGACCGCACCGTCGACGACGCCGGTGACCAGCGCGAGGCGGAGCGCGAGCTCAGAGACCGCGAGAAGCGGCACGACGAGCTCGACATCCGGCCGCTCTCCGACGAAACCCGTGCTCGCTACGCCGACGAGTGGCAGGGCGTGCAGGCGCGCTTCGTCGACGAGCCCGAGGATGCCGTTCGGGATGCCGATCGTCTTGTCCAGCAGGTCATGGGCGAGCGCGGCTACCCGACAGACGACGACTTCGAGAATCGCGCGGCAGACATCTCGGTCGACCATCCCGAGGTCGTGGCGAACTACCGTGAGGGCCACGCCCTCTGGCGCCGCTACGACGAAGCCAACGGTGACGGGCAGACCGAGGACCTGCGCCAGGCGATGGTGCACTTCCGCGCGCTGTTCGATGATCTCCTGGAAGGCGACCGCGTCGGAGAGGTGAGTTGAGATGACTGACGACGAGCGCACCACCACGGCCGACGACGAGGGCAGTGTCACGGACGACCCGGAGGCCGCGCCATTGTCGGACGACCAAATTCGAACGACGACGGACGATCGACCGCTGAGCACCGCCGATCTCGTCCGCGACGCCGATGAAAGGGATGACGTAGAGGATCGCTCGGGAGAGACGGTCGAGCGGGAACCGCTCTTCGCCGGTGACGACGCCGACCGCTTCCGCTCACGCTGGCAGGAGGTGCAGGCCGGTTTCGTCGACGAGCCGCAGCAGGCCGTGAAGGACGCCGATTCCCTCGTGGCGGAGCTCATGCAGCGACTCGCCGAGACGTTCTCGCAGGAGCGTACGAATCTCGAGTCGCAGTGGGACTCGGGCGACGACGCTTCGACAGAAGATCTGCGCGTCGCGCTCCAGCGCTACCGCTCGTTCTTCGACCGATTGCTCTCCGCCTAGACGGAGCGCGGCACCGGTGGCGTCCGGAACAGACCGGACGCCACAACTCACGTCGGCCTATCCGAGGCGGTCGTGCGCGAGTCTTCGAGCCGGGCGGCCGCCACCGCCTCGGCCGCAGCTCCGGCTGTCGGTCCGGCCACTGCCGTGAGGAATGACACCGCGTCGATCGCGAACGCGTCGACATGCGTTCGAGCGGACACGGTCGCTGTCCGCGGCACCCGTCGGAGCAGTGCGATCTCGCCGACCCCGTCACCCGGCTTGCAGACGCGGAGGATGCGCTCGTCGTCGCTCACCTCGACTTCGCCGTCCGCAATGAGCAGGTAGTGGTCGCCCCGTTCGCCCTTTCGCATCATCACCTCACCGGGCTCGAAGGACATCGGCACGAGGCTCTCGGCGAGGCGGTCGAGCGCGGTCAGCGGAAGCGGGACGAAAAGGGGATTGCGTCGCAGGAGAGCGAGGAGTTTCTCGGAAAGCGCCGTACTTCGAACGCCACGGACAACAGGGCGCCAGGTCAGAAGCGCCAACAGCGGAAGGATGGTGCCGGCAACGACGAAAGCTTTCTCCACGCCGACCAAGGCGACGAGCGCAGGCGCGACCAAGCTTCCCAAGAGGAGCCCGATCCCGAACAAGCCCTCCATGATCGCGAATATCGCCACGCGGTCCTCGTTGCGTACACCACGCTGAACCAGCGTGAAACCGGTGATGTCGAGAACGGCGTTGCTCACGCCGGTGACGAAGAGCGCCGCCAACGCCAGAGCGGCCACGGGCTTTGCGCCGATAAGGATCAGGGGCAGTCCCCAGCAGGCGAGCGCGATCATGCAAACCCGTGCGAGGTGCTTTCCGCCTCCAAGACCGAGCGCAGCGAGCGCGCCAACGAGTCCGCCGAGACCGATCGCCGCGTTGAGTAGCCCGACACCGGTGTCGCCCATGTCCAGCAACTCGATCGAGGCGACGACGATGAGGGTTATCAGCAGGCCGCGGACGAAGACCTGGACGATGAAGTTGCCGATGAGCAGCGCAGCGTGCGGATACCGCCGCAACACGCGAGGAGCGTCTGCGAGTCGAAATCTTGACACTCGATCAGCGCCGATTCCCCCTCGAGCGTCCTCGGCGCGCTCGAAGCTGATGCCTGTCGCCGCAGCAGCGGCGCCGGCGAAAGCCGCAGCGATCAACAGGCTGGCCACCGACGAGCCGGTTACGGCGACGAGCAGTCCAGCCAGTGCCGGGCCGACGAACGTTCCGATGCCTTCGCCGGTGCTCGACGCGACGTTTGCCGCCACAAGCTCGCGTGGCGTGCGTGCGAATGCGGGGAGGAGAGCGCTCTGAATCGGGCGCACCAGCGATCCTGCGCCCGCGACCACGGCCGCGAGCGCGTAGGTGGCCTCGACGGGCAGCCCAGCGGCGACGACGATCGCGGTTGCGGCTGCCCCCGCCGCGCGCACCAGGTTGATTGCGGTGAGCATCCGGTCGCCGCGATACCGCTCTACAAGTGTCGCTGCGAATGGCGCCGCGACGATGGCGGGCACCACCCGGACCGCTCCAAGGATCCCGGCCGCCAGCGTTCCTCCGGCCTCATAGGCGACGACCAACAGGACGACGAGCAGCGCCCAGTCGGCTGCGGTCCCCGCTGTCCAGGAGATCTCGACCCTGCGAATCGATCGGTTTCGGAGCACTTCTCGAACCGCGACGGCCGCCGACGACGCTGCACCTCCGTGCATGGCAGGGATCATCTCTCGCGGGCGGCGATCGCGCACGTGGGGACTGCGTTCAGCCGGACCCCGGGTTTCGACCCTCAGCCCACGGGTACCTCGAATCTGTTCATACAAACCGAGGAGGACGTATGCAGCACGTTGACCAGGACAAGCTTCGGGACAAGCTCGCCGACTACGTCGAGGACGCGCACGCGTTCGAGTCGGGCGTCGTCGACAACCTCGACACGATGATCGGCACGATCGACGATCCGAAGCTCAAGGAAGTGCTCCAGCGAAACCGGCAGGTCAGCCGGCAGCACGTCGAGCGACTGAAGCAGCGGCTCGAGCTGCTGAATCGCGGAACGCCGGTTCGCAAGCGCATCGAGGGGGTGGCGCTCGCGCTGATGAAGGGCGTCAGCGATGTCCTTCGTACCGATTCCCCTGGCAAAGTGGGCCGCGACGCGTATTTGCTCGCGCACACGCAGGTGGCCGCATACGAGCTGCTCAGCCGACTGGCCGACGCAGCCGGAGACACGCAGACCGCCGAGCTCGCGCGCGAGCATCTCGCCGAGGACAAGAAGTGCGCCGACGAGGTCGCGGAGCAGTGGGACGCGTTCTTCGAGCTGACGCTTTCCGGCTGGCGCGACGCGGAGACGGCGACGGCGACCGTCTGAGGGAAGGCTCGGACTGAGTTCGAGAGTGCTTGAAGCATCGGGTCTGGCGCGAGCCAGACCCGAGCTGGTACGTGACTGCTCGCGCAGGGCCGTATGGAGCTACGCGTCTGAAAGCTTCCTACGCTCTCGCGCGGGGCGCCGCGAGAGTTAAGGGCCTGTCCAAAAAATGGATCAGGCCGTCTGGCACGCACCACGCACCGCGATGCGGCGTCCTCAGTCGCGCCAATATGCCTGCATATTGGCACTCCCTGCGTCCTTGCCTCGCGGCACGTGTCGCGTCCCATCCAGCGTGACCACTTTCTGGACAGGCCCTTAACGCGAAAACAGCCGCAGCGGGCGGGTCCCCCACCACCCGCTGCAGCTCTCGGCGTTCCGCTCGAAAGCGAAACAAGACGAAGGCGTGCATGTGTCTGCCGTTTCTTCCGTTCCCTCGCCCACGCAGCGCCAAACGCTCTCCTGACCTTTTGCATACAGACGAAAGCGACCTCGATGCGGGAGCACTTGGCCGGCTGTCGCCTGGATCGCGAACCTTGCGGCGTCGAGCGCTGCTCGGCGTTAGGGTATGCGCCCATTCATCGACGAACGGAGAGAGGTCAAATGGCAAACGGCAGAGGTGGAATGGGTCTCACGCTCGGCGGCGCGCTCGTGATCGCCGGAATCGTGATCGCGATCGTCTGGAGCCTCATCCTCGGGATCATCGTGGCGCTGATCGGGTTGGTCGCCTTCGGCGGTTTCGCGCGGGGCCGCTGGTACTAGGGGCAAGCCCTAGACCGACGACGATGAAAGGGGCCGCTCACAGGCTGCTCGCCGTCTCGAACGACGACGTTCCTGCGACCAAGTTGCTCGCCTGCTCCGAGCAGAGGCTGAGCTTCCGAGGTGTTTTCAAGCCAGCACGCGCGCTACGCGAGCAGATCGACTGGGAGAACGTCCGCTCGCGCTCACCCTTCGAGCGGGCGTCCTCCACGCTCGTGGAGGAGCTCGGAATGGTCGAGAACGTCCGATCGGCCGCCGCGTGACGATCTTGCCTGGCCGTGCTTCAGGCGCGGCGCCCGATGATGATCACAGGCGGCACGAGGCCCGTGTCATCGCGATTCGCCCGTCGACCGTCCTGTCGGTGCTCGGGATCACCGTCCTCGTCGGGTTGGTTCTGCTTCTGGTGTACCTCGCCTGGCAGGTCCTAACCTGGATTCTGGTGGCGATCATCCTCGCGTCAGCGTTGAACCCCGCCGTCGAGACGTTCCAGCGCCGGGGCATGCGCCGTGCCTACGCGGCCAGCATCGTCTTCGTCGTCGCGATTCTATCCATGTCCGCGGTAGGTTTCCTCGTCCTACCGCCGCTAGCCACGCAGGTGTCGAGCTTCGTCGAAGCGGTTCCCGACTTCATCGACGATCTCACGCGAGGTCGAGGCCCGCTCGGTTGGTTGCAGGACGACTATCAGATCGTCGACCGCATTCGTGAGGCGATCGAGTCGCAGGGACCGGGCGGCGTCCTCGGGCTCAGCCTGCCGGTCCTCGACATCGTGCGAAGCGTCGTCACCGTGGTCGTGGGCGTGATCACGATCATCTTCCTCACGTACTTCATGCTGCTCGAAGGCCCGCGGATAATCCAGGGCGGTCTCGGCCTGCTGGCTCCTCAGACGCGCGTTCGCTACGAGCGCGTCGGCTACGAGATCTACAAGACCATCAGCGGCTATGTCACCGGAAATCTCCTGATCAGCCTGGTCGCCGGAGTCGCCTCGACGGCGGTGCTCTTCGGGGTGGGCAGCGATTACGCGATCGCGCTCGGACTCTTGGTCGCGATCTTCGATCTCATCCCACTCGCCGGCGCGACACTCGCGGCGATCATCGTGTCGACGGTCGTGCTCATCGAGACCGATTGGGTCCGTGGCCTCGTCGTCGCCGGCTTTTTCCTGGCATACCAGCAGTTGGAGAATCACGTCCTGCAGCCGCTCGTCTACGGCAGAACGGTGGAACTTTCGCCGCTCACGGTCTTGGTCTCCGTGTTGATCGGTGCACAACTCGCCGGCGTCCTCGGCGCGTTGATGGCGATTCCCGTGGCCGGCACGCTGCTCGCCATCGGTCGAGAGCTCCTGCACTATCGGCGCGCGGCGGCGATCGACACGCCGCTCGGGGTCGACCTGAGCATCGACAGGTCAGTCGGCGACGAGGAGTAGGACCAGGGCCCGGCTCCGGCCAGACCCCGGTCAACCCAGTCTGCGATCGTTCCCTAGACCGTGTCGTCCCAGTCGCGATGCGCCTGGCCTCCAGGGCCGTAGTACGAGCCCAGCTGACCACGATACGAATCGTCGCTGATCATCGAGTCGTCGTACTCGGGTGAGGACTTGATCTCGTCCTTCGTGCGGTTGACGAAGATCTTCTCCTCGTCCTCGTCGATCGACTTGACGACGCCTGCCGGGAGCATCACCTTCTTACCGAAGATCCATGGTCCGGTATCGACGACGACATAGCTCGATCCTGTCTCGTACGTGGCCTCGTCGATCTTGCCGATGCCACCGTCGAGGGCTTCCACCTCGAAGCCGGTGATGTCGACGTTCGCGACGTTCGTGCCGAGGTTCGACGTGTCGCGGTACGACCAGACGTCTGTGTGCATGTTCGGCCTCCTGTTCGAGTCGAGATGCGGGATTCGTTGAGGCCGTACCCAACCCCCAAACTCGGGAAACGTCAAAATGGCTGAGGACGGTTTGACCGCGCTCGGCCCGGGTATCACATGACCATGGACGAACGGAGCGGCGTGTCGGATGCCCAGGAGTCGGATTCCCGTTCCGAGGAACAGGAAATTGCGTCCGGCCGAACAGCGGCTACGCCGTTCTTCGCACTGGGCAGCGTCGCCTTTGTGATCGCGTGTGCGGTTGCAGTCGTGATCGCCGTCGTGGTGCTCGCGATGTACTTGGCCTGACCGTTCTCGGGAGCGCCACCCACGATCAGGTCGATGAGATCGATGCTGGTCGGGTCGCTTGCCCGCGCTTCGGACGGAACTCCCTGCTGTGGATTCGATCTCGATCGTCCCGACTCGAAGGAGATCGCTGAACTTCCAGCTCGCTGTCTTCGACAACTAAGGCGTTCTTCTGGTCGCGCTCGCCGTCATCGGCACATTTGGGAGCGGCGACGCTCATGGCCGCGAGGCGACGCCAGTTGGATCTGACTCCGCGCTTGCGCCGCCGCCCCTGACCGCACTCATTGGGAACGCTGCGAGTGCCCAGGGTGGGGAAGCGTTACTCGAACGTTCGAGCTGCTGGGCGTAACCTGTCGCCTCGCATGCACAAGATTGCCACCCACGCTCGCATTCCACCCGTCAAGCGAGTGGGCGCGTGACCGGCGACCGGCTCACCTCGGCCTACGCGTACGTGCACCGGTCGTGGTTCCTTCGCTACGGGGCCGCGATCGTTCTCACGGCAGCCGGCGTTCTGATCTCGGAGGCCCTGACGCCCGATGGCGCAGAGCTATATACCGTCCTCGTCGGTGTCGTGTCGGTCAGCGTGTGGCTCGGTGGGCTCGGGCCTGCGCTCGTGGCCGTGGCCGCGGGATGGACGTTCGAGCTCGTAGACCAGGTTGCTTCGGACACTTTTCAGGGCGTCGAAGTGACTCGGTGGCTGGCGACGATGGCAGTGGCGCTCGGAGTCGTCTTGGTGAGCGAGGTGCTGCGTCGCGGTCGAGAGCAGGCGACGGCCGCCGCCACCGCGGCTCAGTCGTCTTTCCGCGACATGGAAGGTCTCCAGCGGCTTTCGGCGACTCTGCTCGAGGCTCTCACACCTTCCGCTGTCGCGCAGGCGCTCGTCGAGAAAGCCCCCGCTCTCGTCGGCGCCCGTGCGGCGGCCGTGGGGATGATCGATGGCAACGACCTCGTCATCACCGATCCGCGAATCGCAGGCTCGCACCACGAGCCCGGCTTCCGTATGAAGCTGGGAGCGGCGGTGCCTATAGCGCAGGCTGCGAATCAGGGAACCACAGTCCGAGCCGACGACCGTAGGGCGTTCGAGCGCGACTTTCCCGAAGGAGCTGCGCTAACGCCCTATGCGCATCGTGCGATCGCTCTCCCGCTGTGGGTCGCAGGTGAGGCGGTCGGGGCGATGAGTCTGCTCTTCGACGACTCGGGATCCGCGCATGCGGAGGCGGAAGCGATCGCGGCGCTCGCAGCCGGTCTCGGAGGGCAGGCCCTCGAGCGCGCACGGCTCTACGCGCGCGAGCAGGAGTCGCGACAGGGGCTCGACCGTATTCTCCGCGTGGCTCCGCGGTTCTACGCCGACAATGTAGAAGGCGCCGCTGCAGCGATCTGCAGCGAGGCAGCCACGACCTTCGACGCGGACCTCGCGATCCTCTGGCGGATCCGTGAGCGAACGCTCGAGCTCGTCAGCACCGCCCCGACCGGAACGTTGGCGCTTGGTCTCGATGCGTCGCTCGAGGACTTTCCCACTCTGAGCGATGCTGTGGAGAATCTGCGCGTCTCGTTCGTTGCGGACGTGCAGGAAGAGGCTCGCGGGGAGGGGCTCGAACGAGTACGGAGCCTGGGGCTGCGCTCATCTTTCCGAGTGCCGATCGCGATCGGTGGTGGGGAAGCCGAGCTCGTCCTCATCGTCTCGTGGAAGAAGGTCATTGCCGACCCGGACCCGGCCATGGTCGCGCTCATACGTCGCTTCGCTGATCAAGCCGGCTTCGCGTTGGAGCAGGTGGAACGCAGACTTGCGCAGGCCGAGGCTGCGAAGCGCACGGACGAGATGCGCCGGTTGCAGGAGGTCACAGCCGCGCTTTCGCTCGCATCGACGTCGACCGAGGTCAGCGACACGTGCTTGACGCACGTCCTCGAGGCGGTCGGGGCAGAAGCAGGGTTCGTCGTGCTCTCGAGGCCCGAGGGTGTGATCGTCGACTTCGTCTCGAGCGCCGGTTACTCCGATCGCGAGCTCGAGCATTGGGGTACCTTCGCGCTCGATTCGAACGTGCCGTTCGCGCGCGCCGTCGCTAGCGGAGAGCCCGTCTGGGCCCTCACTCTCCTCGAGATGGCCGGGTTCAGTGGAGCAGACGGTCTCGAAGACCAGGGTTGGGTCGCGCTCCCGCTGCGTACTGCCGCCGGTATACGCGGTGCGCTCCATCTCACATTCAGAGAGCCTCGGGAGCTGCGCGACGAGGAGCGCAAGTGGCTACAGGCGGTCGTGTCGCAGTGCGCGCAGGCGCTCGAGCGCAGCCGCCTCTTCGACGTAGAGCAACGACTACGCCAACGGTCGGACCGGCTCCAACACATGACGGCTGCCCTCTCGAACGCTCTTACGCGCACCGACGTGGCCAAGGCGGTAGTCGACGAGATCGGCCCCGCGCTCGGCGCGTCTGCGACGGCGCTCGGGATCGTTCTCGAGGACCGGCGCCTCGTGCAGCTCTTGGCCTGGGTCGGGTACTCGGACGAGAGCGTCGAGCAGCGTCGCGAGGCGTCGCTCGATGAGCTGACGCCCGCTAACCGAGCGGTGAAGCGTCGGGTCTCGGCCTTTTACGAATCGCTCGCTGACATACGAGCGATCTTCCCGGACGTCTCCGAGGTCATGGAGCTCGCCGAGCACGAGTCCTTTCTCTACGTCCCGCTTGTTGCCGGTCGGCGCGCGAATGGGCTCCTCGTCATGTCCTGGGCAGAGCAGTACTCGTTTTCCTCGGAGGATCGGCGGTTCGTGGAGGCGCTGGCCGGCCAGGCGGCCCAGGCGCTCGATCGCGCGAGCGCGTACGAATCCGAGCAGTCGATCGCCGAGACGCTGCAACGTAGCGTTCTGCCGGCTTCGTTGCCCCGCGTCGAGGGCATGCAACTCGCCGCTCGCTATCTGCCTGGAACGGCCGGAGTCGCAGTCGGCGGCGACTGGTTCGATGCGATCCGACTCCACGACGGCCAGATCGGCCTCGTCGTCGGGGATGTCGTCGGCAAAGGCGTGCAAGCGGCGGCGACCATGGGGCAGCTTCGAAACGGGCTGAGGGCGTTCTCACTGGACCGGATGAAGCCCTCGTCGACGCTCACCCGCCTCAATCGCCTCGCCGAGGAGGTCATGGAGATGGCGTTCGCGACCGTGGTCTATGTCGTGATCGACGCGGACGCTCAGGTCTGCCGTTACTCCTCAGCGGGTCATCCACCACCGCTGATCGCCTTCCCGGACGGCCGAGTGGAGCTCATGGAGGGAGGACGCGGGTTGCCCCTCGGCGCTGGAACCGATACCCGGTATACCCAGGAGATCGTCGAGCTTCCCGTCGGGACGATTCTCGTCCTGTACACCGACGGTCTCGTCGAACGACGCGGCGAATCGATCGACGACGGTCTCGACCGGCTTCGTGTCGCCGTGGCGGGAGGTCCACGAGAGCCCGAACAACTGGTCGAGCACCTGCTCGAGCAGCTGGTCGGGAGTGGAGAGCGCGGCGACGACATCGCGCTTCTCGCCGTCCGCTTGCTCGCAGTGGCTCCTCGGCCGCTCTCCCTGCATCTGCCGAGCGACACCAGCTCGCTCGACCTCGTTCGTGATGCGTTTCGGAGGTGGCTGACCGGGACGCCACTCAGCCGGTCCGATGCACACGATGTGGTGCTGGCCGTGTGGGAGGCCTGTGCGAACGCGATCGAGCATGCGGTCGAGCCGCGGGAAAACACCTTACGAGTCGAGGCCGAGCTGACCGACTCGTACTTGCGGATAACGGTCGAGGACACCGGTTCCTGGTTGCCTCCGACCGACCGGCCGGACCGAGGGTTCGGGCTCCGGCTCATGCAGGCGGCGATGACCTCCGTCGAGATCACGCCGGCAAGCACGGGGACGCGCGTGACACTCGAGAAATCCCTTGCCGGAGCCCCTGAACCCGCTACGTAGAAGCCGTTAGAAGATCCAGATGAGCAACAGGATGATGATGATCAATGCGAGCAAACCGCCACCGATATACACGGTTCCCCTCCTTCGTTGTTGACTACGCGCTAGGTACCCAAACGCGCCGTCGCCTCAAACGTCACGGTTCGAGAGGTAGCGCTGCGGGTACTGTCGTGCCAAGCGCGAAATCGCTCGAAGATGACCAAGGCTTAGCTCGAGCAGGCCCCGCCGGGCGCTCTCGAGGAATCAGGCGGATGCGGCGCGTCCGCGTCTCGCGCGGATCCGACTCGTGTCGGTCAGGCGCGCGCGACCTGTCTCGCCAGCGACTCGTTGCCGGTACCGTCCACGGCGACTCCTTGGTCGCCCGAGCCGATTTGATTCCCCGATGAACCGAAACGTCGACCTACTCCTCCGCGCCTACCACCGTGAGGGCGATCAGGCGGCGCGCGATCAGGCGCTCTTGGAGCTCATGCCCCTCGTTCGGGCCCTCGCGAACCGCTACTCGGGCCGCGGAGAACCCTTGGAGGATCTCGTTCAGGTCGGCTCGCTCGGGCTCATCAAGGCGGTCGACCGCTTCGATGTCGATCGTGGCGTCGAGTTCTCGAGCTACGCCGTGCCGACGATCGTGGGAGAGATCCGGCGCCACTTTCGCGACAAGGCCTGGGCGATGCACGTCCCCCGGCGACTGAAGGAGCTCAGCGTTCGCCTCTCGCGCGTGCTCGACGACCTCACGAATGAGCTCGGGCGCTCACCGACGATCCCGGAGCTAGCCAAGGCGACGGGCGCCGAGGAGGAGGAGGTGATCGACGCGCTGGATTCTGCGCACGCGTATTCGACCCGGTCACTGCATGCGCCATTCGAGGACGGCGGCGACGACTCGCTCGCCGAAAAGCTGGGGGTCGAGGACACCGGATTCGAGGAGATCGAAGACGGATCGTTGATCACAGCCGGCCTCGATGCTCTCGACGAGCGCGAACGTCGGATCGTCGAGTTGCGCTTCTTCGACGAGCTGACCCAGTCGCAGATCGCCGCCGAGGTGGGAATCTCCCAGATGCACGTATCGCGACTCCTGCGCCGGGCACTCGTCATCATGCGCGGGAGGATCGAGGAAATGGCCCCACGCGATGAGTGACACGACAATTCGACTGACCTTCCCCGCAAAGGCCGATTACCTCCTGCTAGCGCGCCTCGCGCTAAGCGGTGTCGTGCGAGACCTGCCCGTCGGTCCCGAGCTTCTCGCAGACCTCAGGCTGGCTGTGACCGAGGCCTGCGGGAACGCTGTGAGCCACGCCTACGCCGACGGGGACGGGGACGTCGTGGTCGCCTTCGTCGTAAAGGACGACCGCCTCGAGATGATCGTCGAGGACACCGGGTCCGGCCTCGAGCTTCCACGAATCGAGCAACTCCTCGAGCCCGAGCAGCCCGCAGTCTCTGCCCAACCGGCGGACGGAGGGATGGGAATCGCCATCATCCGTGCGATCGTCGACGAGCTCGACTTCACGACCGGCGCTGACGGCCGCGGAACGGTGGTGCACATGACCAAGTATCTGTCCAAGCCCGCGTAGCGCGGTGACTGTCATCGAACGTGACTGTCACCAGGCGTTTCGCCTTGACTGAAGTGGGCTAGTCCATCGCCTCCGACAACGAGGGCGACACCGGAAGCGCGTTGTCCAGCGCCGTGATCTCGAAGATCCTGCGGGCCGTGCCCTGCGGGAGGACGATGCGGGTCTCGTCACCGCGCTCATCTCGCTCCCGAACCGTTCTGACGAGGAGCCCCAACGCCGTCGAGTCCATGAACGTCACCGCAGTCAGGTTGCAGATCAGCCGTTTGCCCGTGCCTGCTTCGGCGAGGGCGGCCGCCAGATCGAGCGCGATATAGGCGTCTAGCTCACCCGACGCCGTGACGACGTTGGCGCGAGCTGAGTAGTCCACGGTGATGTTGTGCACGCTCCGAGGAAAGCAAAAATAGTCCGGGGCCGCAGCAGTGCCGGCCCCGGATGGTGTCTTATGCGTGCCGCCGGTTGCTGATCGCGTTCCAGAGGAACAGGATGATCAGCGCGCCAACGATCGCCGCGATCCATGTGCTGATGTCGAAAAACTCGTCGATCGGATCACCGAAGCCCAGAGCCGTAGCGAGGAAACCACCCAGAATGGCTCCTACGACGCCGAGGACGGTGGTGAGGATGAGCCCGACTCGCTCCGCTCCGGGCATGATCGCCTTCGCGATCAGCCCTGCGAGGAGCCCTAGGACGATCCAGGCGATGATGCTCATGCTCGGTTACGGGGTGCGGTCGCGCTCGACGATTGTCGTGTTCTGACCGCCGCTGTCGCGTGCTCCACCAAACCCGCCCCAGCTCGACCAGAAGATGAGCGAGGTGATGAGCCCGATGATTCCCACGATCAGCAGAATCACGCCGACGAGCGTAATGTCGAGGCCGGAGACCTCCGCGTCGACAGCCCACGCGAGAACGGCACCGGCGGCGATGAGAAGAATGCTCAGACTAATGCCCATGTCACTCCTTTCGCTGGATGCCGGCCGACTCGCTCCGGCGCGATGGAAATACCCTCGGATACCTCACCGGAAACCTAGAGTGGCGGACGTGTCAGACGGAGGACAGCTCGGCCGTGACGTCGTCGACCGATCCAGCGAGCGTCGCCACCCCGGACATCCCGACGATCTCGAGGGTTCGCGCAATAGCGGAGACAGGGCCGACGACGAGTCCGAAGCGCTCCTTGCCGAGGTCTCTCGCGGTTCGGAAGAGAACGTGCAGCGCCGCGCTGTCGATGAACGCCACGCGTGTGAGATCGAGCACGAGTGACGAGTCGCTCGAAGGGACACTCTCGAGCCTTTGTCCGAGCTCGCTCGCGTTGGTGAGATCGAGCTCGCCTGCGAGAGCAAGCACGACCATGTGCGGATCGTCTGCGTGATGCTCTTCGAGCTCGAACTGGGTCATGTGTTTAGAAGACACGACCGAGAGGTCACCGTCAAGTGATGAGCTGCTCGATGCGCTCGACGCTCGACGCCAGGACTCGGCAACGTCCGGCAAGCGGTCACATAGTTGGTCTCACCGAGCAACGGTTCGATCGCCCGGAGGTCGTTTGAAACGTACAACAGAGCGGGTACACCCACACGACCACTGTCATGACCGATTCTGAGCCCTACGCACTCGCGACCGGCTTTCGCATCGACGAGACGGAGTACCTCGCCGCGAGCCGAACGATCGTGGTCGCGGTACATGGCGACACGGACATGCATGTCGTAGACGAGCTCGAGGCCCGGCTCTCCGAGGTGATCGACGAGGGGCCTGCCGTGCTCGTGCTCGATCTCTCGGGTGTGACGTTCCTTGACTCGATGGCGCTCGGAGTGCTGCTTAGCAGCCTCAAACGGCTCGGACAGACGGGTGGAAAGCTACGCATCGTCACCCCTCGCCCCGAGATCCGGCGGATCTTCGAGGTCACCTTGCTCGACCGGCTCTTCGACATCGACTCGAGTCGGGACGAAGCTCTCGCTGCAACTACTGGTCGTCCGTAGTGCCGGCGGACCCGACCGTCTCGTGTATTTGGAACATCGTGGCGACCGAGGCGATCTGGAGAACGCGGAGGATCCCTGGATCTTTCGTGACGAGCACAACATCGCCGCCGTCGGACTCGGCGGCGCGCGCTGCCGAGACGAGCACCCGGACGGCCGAAGAGTCGAGAAACGTGCATCCTGAGAGATCGATGACGATCCGCGTCCCCGCATCGGCTCTCTCGAGAGCCTCCACGAACTCGGGACACGTCGCCATATCGAGGTCGCCGTCGACTCGAATGACGGTTGGGCGACCGCCGGACGAGCTTTCGACGCTAACCTCGAGGTCGCCGGGCCTTGTCACAGGCGCGATTGTAGGGGAAGGTGCACGGCAGGGGCGGGGCAGCAGATGGACGATGTGATCTCACTCACGATGCCTGCTCGAGCCGAGTACACAGGGGTCGCCACGCTGGTTCTCGGTGGCATCGGCACCCGGTTCGCTCTTCCCTACGAGCGCATGGACGACCTGCAGCTCGCGGTGCTGAGTGTGCTCGAGGCCGGCGGTGACGGCGAAGTGACCCTCGAGGTGAAGGCAGCGGCCGAGCGGGTGTCCGTCTCGATCGGCCCGCTGGTGACAGGCAGTGGCCTGGACGCGTCGCTGGCTCGTGTTCTTCATCCGTTGGTCGACTCGTTCGAGGGCGCCGAGCGCGATGGCCGCGAGTGGGTCGAGTTGCAGGTCTCCCGCTAGTCCTTCCGCTCGAGAGGACGTGCGAGGTGGCCCTAGCTCTCGGAGATCTTCTCGACCATGCGACCCGTCGACTCGGCCCCAGCGGTTCGGGAGACGTCCGCCTGCGCCAGGATGCCGACGAGCAGGCCATCCTCGACTACTGGGAGACGTCGTACCTGCTGTTCGGCCATGCGCTCGAGGGCCGTCTCCAGGGACTCGTCCGGAGAGACGGACACCGGATCTTGTGTTGCGACCTCCGCGACCGGAACCTTGTTCGGATCGAGATCTTTGGCCAAGACATTCGTGACGAGGTCGCGGTCGGTGATCATTCCGACGAGCTTCTGCTCCTCGACGACCGGCAGCGAGCCGACGTTCTCCGTCGTCATCGTCCGCGCCGCGTCGACAACTGTCTTGTCGCTCGCAATCGAAGTTGGCGAAGCCGTCATGGCATCGCGCACGGTCTTGCCCGACATCCGATCCTCCTTGTTTCGCTTGTGTCGCTGGTGTTCCCGAGGGGCGCTAGGGTGAAACGCTGGCTTGGGCGCCGTTTCGAGAACGTGGACCGGGGGCACCCCTTGCAGGTGAGCACCCAGCGCCTGAGCGACGCCATCGAGCTCACCACCGAGTTGCCGACTCTCTTCTTTCTGCGAAAGCGGCAGTCCGGCGCCTCTCGGCGCATGGAAAGCCTGGTCGCTTGGGTCAAAGTCACCCAGAAGCGACGGCTGCGCGTCGTCGAGCTCGATGTCGATCAGAGCCCGGGGCTCGCGCACGAGCTGCAGGTCACGGTGTTTCCATCGCTCGTGCTGATCAAGGACCGGGAAGTCGTGGGGCGACTCGAGGGACGGGCGACCGGCCGCCAGATCGAGGATTTGATCCGTCCGCACCTCGTGGGCTGACCAACAGGAAGGCCCACACGTCGGGACGACCCTCTCACCACAGTCCCGATCAGAACGGTTGATCACGCTTGACGGATCGGCGCTTCGACTGACTTCTTGACTTCCGTCAGGCTCGTAGCCAGCTCGTCGTCACGCGCCCGCGCCGGGAAACTGCGGATCCAGTCGTCGCAACGTGTCTACGAGGACTGTCGCCACCGCCAGGTTTCGCAGCCAGTTCCGATCAGCGGGGATGACGTACCAAGGCGCCCACTCCGTCGAGGTAGCCGTGAGAGCGTCCTCGTAGGCAGCCATTAGCTTCCCGAAGTGGCGGCTTGTCTCCTCGTCCTTCGGGTTGTGCTTCCAGCGCTTGCTCGGATCGGACAGTCGCTCTGCGAATCGCTCGATCTGCTCCTGTGCGGAAACGTGCAGGAAGAACTTGAGCACCGTCGTCCCTTCATCGTGGAGCATCCGCTCGAACTCGACGATCTGCTGTGGACGTCGCCTCCATACCTGCTCTGGCGCGAGTCCGAGAACCCCCACAGTGACGACGTCCTCGTAATGGGAGCGGTTGAAGATCCCGATCATTCCTCGCGCCGGGCAGTTGGCGTGCACACGCCAGAGGAAGTCGTGCGCGAGCTCGACCGGCGTAGGCGCCTTGAACGACGTGACCGAACAGCCTTGTGGGTTGACGCCGCGAAATACGTTGCGGATCGTTCCGTCCTTCCCTGCGGCGTCCAGCCCTTGAAGGACGAGAAGAACGCTTCTGCTTCCCTCGGCGTAGAGGCGCTCCTGCAGCGTCGAGAGGTCGTGGAGCAGGGCTTCGAGCTGCGCCGCCGCTACGTCCTTCCCCGCGAGGCCAAGCGTGTCGCGTGGGTCGCGATGCGCGAGATCAGCAGCCGAGCCGGGACGAACGACGAGCGCGTCGAGCATGGGCGCAAGGGTAGCTCCGCACCAGACTGACGACCGGCGGGTCCTTGATCGCGCCGTCCACCCACGCAGCCCGATCCCCAAAGGCTTTGCGAGGTGGTGGTTCCGTTGCTTCATCCCCCTCGTGACCGCAGTCAGGTATCGCGCCTTTCTGTGGCACACTCGGCACACGTAGGGGCGTAGCTCAATTGGCAGAGCAACGGTCTCCAAAACCGTAGGTTGCAGGTTCGAGTCCTGCCGCCCCTGCCTCTCGAATACCGGATGGACGGTGGTCCAACCTAGACTTTGCACGTGCACCGGCGCGCGCTCGGGTTGCTCTTTGCGGTGCTTGCGGCCGGGCTCTCGGCGATCGCTGTTTTCTCCGCCCTCGAAGGAGGTCGCGCATGGGTGATCGCGCTCGCTGCGGGGGCGCTCGGGGTGTGGATGGGCAGCCTCAGCCGGCGTGCTCTTCGACGCACTTAAACTCGTCTGACAATGAGGCTTTGTGTCGCTCGAGCCGCGCGATGGGTAATCCTCGGTCGCGCCCATATTTTTTCTCTACGGCCGCTCCCTGCGTGCTTGCCTCGCACCACCAGTTCTTCAGGGACCCCAGAGAGTGCGCAGCGCTTTCCGGGCTGGGCGCACCCCGGCCGCGAAGCATCAATGTGAGACGAGTTCTGAGGAGTCCGCCTCTCCCCGGCGTATTCTCTCTTGCACGTGGCTGTGGCTCACGACACGCAAACTCTTTGGCAGGACTATCGGAAGTCTGGGGACCAGCTCCTTCGCGACCGGCTGATCCTGACCTACGCGCCCCTGGTGAAGTTCGTCGCCGGGCGCGTCGGCGCGAGCCTGCCTGCTCACGTGGACGAGCAGGATCTTGTCTCGTACGGGCTCCTCGGGCTGATCGGCGCGATCGAGCGCTTCGATCCGGGCCGCGAGATCAAGTTCGAGACGTTCGCCATGGCCCGCATCCGCGGGGCGATCATCGACGAGCTGCGCTCCCTGGACTGGGTGCCGCGTTCGGTTCGCACGAGGGCGCGCCAGATCGAGCGCGCGATCGCGACGCTCGAGAAGGAGTTGATGCGCGCTCCGACCGACGAGGAGATCGCCAAGAAGCTCGGCGTGACGGACGACGAGCTCGATGACAGCCTGCGCGAGATCTCGCGCACCTCGATCGCCGCTCTCGACGAGCTCTGGTCGCCCTCCGGCGGCGGCGACCAGATCGCGTTGATCGACACGATCGAGGACTCGTCAGGTCCCGACCCGGAGACTTCGCTCGAGCTGACGGAAGTCAGAGAAGCGCTGGCCGAGGCAATCTCGAGCCTGCCGGAGCGCGAGAAGCTCGTCGTCACCCTCTACTACTACGAGGAGTTGACGCTGCGCGAGATCGGAGAGGTGCTCGGCGTCACCGAGTCGCGGGTCTCGCAGTTGCATACGAAGGCGATCCTGCGCCTGAAGGCGCACCTCTCGGGCGCGCAGCGCGATCACGCCGCGACCTAGGGGCCTGTCCGGAAAGTGGCTCAGAGCGCCTGGCACGCGCGACGCACCACGATGCAGCGTCCTCAGTCCTACCCCAGAAAGTGCTACGCACTTCCTGGGGGCCCCAAGAACTCGCGCCGATATGCCTGCATATCGGCGCTCCCTGCGTCCTTGCCTCGCGGCACGTCGCGCGTCCCATCCACCGTGACCACTTCCCGGACAGGCCCCTAAGCCACGCTCCATCGGTAATGCGCCGTCGGCCAACCGCGATGACCCTGCGGATGTCTCAGCAATGCAAATACGCATTTGACAGACAGCGGTGGTGATGTCACTATGATGTCATCGTGCAGCTGGACAATTACATCCACTCGATTCAGGAAGACCTCGCCGCCACCGCTGGACTCGGCGACGAGGCGACCGCCCGGGCGGCGCAACGACTGAGCGAGGCCCTCGGCTCGACGCTCCACCTCCGGCTTCTCGACCTCCTCGGTGAGGCTGCGCTCGAGATCGGGGGACAGCTCGGCTCGGGACGCGTCGAAGTTCGACTTGCCGGCCGCGAGCCCGAGCTCGTGGTCGTGCTGGAGGACTCCTCGGACTCCGCTCCGGTCGCTCCAACGGAGGAGTTCACCGGCCGTATCTCGCTCCGGCTTCCCGAGTCGCTGAAGAACAGCATCGAGGAGGCCGCCGCTCAGGAAGGCGTCTCGACCAATGCCTGGCTCGTCCGGGCGATCGCGCGCATGCTCGACTCGCGCTCACATCATCGACGCGGAAGAAACCGCATCCAGGGCTACGCCCAGGGCTGAAAGGGGAAGACCATGTTTCTCGCTCCGATCCCGTTCGACTACGCCATGCTTCTCGACTCGGGCGACCGCGTTCGCAAGACGCGGAAGCGCACCTCCGGCACCCGCCTCCGGCGAACGCCCAACGCTGCGGCGACGCAGAGCTAGGGACGACGATGCCGCAATTCGACACTCCCGGGAGCGTCGCGCTCGAGATCCGACTCCCGAGCGGACGCGTCCGAGTCACGACGGTCGACGAACCGCGCACGGTCGTCGAGCTCATCGCAAAGGGCCGCCGCGGCTCGGACGCTCTTGAAGACATCGTCATCCGCTCCGACGAGCGGCCGGGTGGACATGCGATCACGATCGAACAGAGGGACAAGTTTCGCTGGGGCCCGATCCAGATCAGTTGGGGCGGAGATTTCGAGGTGCACATCACGTGCCCGCCCGGTGCCGACCTCGATCTCGCTGGCGGGTCAACCGACCTCGAGGTCGCGGGGAGGCTAGGCGAGGTCACGGCGAAGAGCGCTTCGGGTGACATCAAGATCGAGGACGTCACGAGGAGGTTGCAGCTCAAGACCGCGAGCGGAGACATCTCCGTGGGAACGATCGAGGCGGAAGGCACGGTCGTCACGGTGTCCGGCGACCTCGACATCCGCCGCGTGCTCGCTCCGTTGAACGCTCGAACGGTGTCCGGAGACGTGCAGATCGGCGCGATCGAGGCGGGTGACCTACAGATGCAGACGGTCTCCGGCGACATTCGCATCGGCGTGGCTCGCGGCACTCGCGTTTGGATCGACGCAGTCTCGGTGTCCGGTGATCTCGACTCCGAGCTGGGGCTTGCCGATCAGGCTCCCGAAACCGATTCCGACGAGGAGGGGACCGGAGGTGCGGTCGTCCCGCTCCATGTCAAGACGGTCAGCGGCGACGTGAATATCGTGCGGGCCGCAGAAGTCGTGCGTACCTAGGCATTGCTCTCAACCGGCGCGCACGAGCTCGACGACGTCGTCTTCGCGCCCCTCGAACAAGAGCTCGAACACTTGTCGATGGCCTCCGAGGCCCAAAGGAGCAGTCATGATCGTGTACAGCCGAGCCTCGCCGAGGCCCTTCTCTCGGGCCGCCCTGACGATCCGCGCGATCACCGGCCGCGGGTTTCGGCCCTCGAACTGCCAGCCGGGATAGAGCCAGTCGGTGGAGCCGGGCTCGCGTACCGCGACAAGCTCGCCGTCTCGTCGCATCGCATCGAGCAAGAACGGATCGATCGCGAAGCGCGCGGCAAGCCACGTTCCGGGAAGGCAGTCTTCGTATGCCATCGTGCTCACGGCAGAGCTTACGGAAGCTGTGACGCCAGCGACTCCCAGATCTCGGCGTCGCCTCGTCCCTCATAGCTCGCAACGATCCGTCCCTTCGCGTCGATCACGATCACATGCGGCTGGTAGGTCGCCCCGAGGCTCCTCGCGCGGTCTCGCTCAGGGTCGGAGATCGAAGGCCAGCTCCACCCGTAGCGCTCTACGAAAGCATTGCCTTCGTCGGGCGTGTCCGCGACATCGAGACCGAGAAATGCGAGCTCAGGGTGACTCTGCTGGAACTCCGCGTAGGCGACCGCCTCGCTCTGGCAGGTGCTTCACCACGACGACCAGACGTTGACGAACACCTGCTGTCCACGGAGGTCGGCCAGGGCGGCCCGCTCCCCGTCGAGCGTGATTCCCTCGATCGGCGGCGCCGTCGGGCGTTTCGCCGTACCGTCAGGAGCTGCGGTTTCTGTCACCGGAGGAGGAGTGGGCGCAGCGACTTCGTCGTCGGAGCCGCCACCGCAGCCCGCCACGAGCAACGCGCAGAGAGCCGCAAGGAAGGTCAGCGTGCGCACGAATTTCACTGTAGCCCCCGACGTGGCCCCCCGAATTCGATGTGTCCAATCTTCCGTAAGAGGGGTTCGGGCGCCAGCCGACCACGCCGATACTCGAGAGATGCGTTGGATCGCCTCATTGGCCTGCCTCACCTTCCTCGCCGCGGTCGGCGTCGCGGGTGCGCAGCCTCTATCCGCTCGCTCCTGGGCGGCGCCACAGATCAAGGAGGTCGTCGACGCGGGGCTGATGGCGCCGAGCGTCGCGGACTTCCGCCCGGACGAGCCTCTCACCTCGGTCGAGCTCGCCACGCTTCTCGCCTCCCTCGGCATGGAGGTGACCGAGAGGGACACGGATCGTCCTGTCAGTCTCCGCGAGCTCGACGCGAAGCTCGTCACCGCGCTCGGTCTGCGCCCGCAGGCTCGCGTCCTCAGGCTGAGCGCGGAAAGTGCTGGCCTGCTTCCGAGAACGTGGCTCGGGACGGAGACGGTCGCGCGCCTGCTCGGACTTCGGGTCAACCACCTGCAGACCGAGGAGGAGCTCGAGCTTCAGCTCTCCCAGCCGGCGACGCGCGCCGAGGCCGCGTACTCGATCGCCCGGTTGCTCGCGATCTCCGACTACGAGCTGGATGCCGTTCAGCAGGCGGTCGAGGCGTTTACATTCCCGCAGCTCTCCGTCTGGCAGCAGAACGTTCTTCGCCGCGCCTTGCGTCTCGTCGGCTCTCCGTACGTCTGGGCGGGAACTTCCGAAAACCCGCAGCAGCTCTTCGGGCGCACGCTTCCGGGAGGTTTCGACTGCAGTGGCTTCGTCTGGCGTGTGTACAAGCTCGAGCCTTATGCGGGAGCGCCGGCTCTGGCCGCAGTTCTGAAAGGGAGAACGACCTACGACATGAGCAGCGAGACGCCGCGGCCTGCTCGCATCGCACGCTCGAACCTGCAACCCGGCGATCTCGTCTTCTTCGGGTCGAACGGCATTCGCTCGAAGCCGAGCGAGATGGGGCACATGGGCATCTACGTGGGGTCGGGCTGGATGGTGCATTCGTCCGACCGCGGCACCACGCTCACACCGATGACCGGCTGGTACGAAACCCGTTTCGCGTGGGGCCGCCGACCCCTCGCCGAGGCGGGACTCGCGTAAGCCGGTCGTGACCAAGCCGGTTCACTACCGGCTGGAGCCGTCGAAACCCTTCGTATTCGCAGCGACCAGAGAGACATTCGGCGCGAGATGTGCAAGGGTTGTGACACGAGGCCGCCAGGCTGTCCTGGAGGGGCCACGAGGCGACGGGGCGGTTCGGACAGGAGGCTTGTTTGCACGGTCGCATGGCCAGGTACTCGTTCACCGGCGACATCCACGAGCTCGCGCGTCGGGCTGAAGAAGTGATGCTCCCGATCTTCCAAGCGCAGTCGGGATTCAAGTCCTACTCGCTCGTCACACACGGCGACGAGTTCATCTCGTTCAGCGCGTGGGAGTCCGCGGAGGATGCTGAAGCCGCGAACGCGGCTGCCTCCTCGTGGGTCGCTGAGAACATGGCGGACGACATCGAGCTGAAGGAATCGATGGTCGGCGAGATCCTGCTCGGGACTGCGATCGGCGTGAGCACGAAGGCTGGCATCAGCGCCTGAGGCGCCGGGCACATCGGAAGGGCCTCGAGATCGCAGCGCGAGAACGGGGCGTTTTCTCGCGCCCGCAGTAACGACGATGGGCGGAACTTTGCGGTGCGCAAACCAGATCGAAGCTGTCGGCGAGCCGATCGTGCTCGGCTGAAGTGGAGCTATCCGAGATCGGGTGGCACCGGATGGAGCGCCGTGTACGCCTTGACGACCTTCTCGTCGAAGCTCTCGAGGCGGACGTCGGTCTGTCCGCGTTTCTCCGCATGAATCGCAGTGGCCAACGCGTACGCATCCGGCAGCTTGAGACGTGTTCGAACCCGCACCGCGGCTGCGCGCCGCGCGAGAGCTAGGTCGACCTGGATCGTCTCGATGCCGAAGCGGACGAGCATCGAATCGACCGTGTCGGCGCCTGCCGTGCCGGCGTGGCGCAACGGGCCGATCAGCACCTCCGTGTAGTTGACGGCCGAGATCATTCGGCGCGTCCCCGGCTCGAGCGCGCTACGCATCCGCTCGACTGCCTCAGCGTGATTGGCGTCCTCGCGGCCGAGGTAGGCGATCAGGACGTCGGCGTCGAAGACGGCTACGGCCACTCGCGCCGCAGTTCCTCCAGGTATCCGTTCGGGTAAACGCGTGCGTCGAAGACACCGGCGAACTCCTTGACGAGGTCGTCGGCCCGGACCAGCTCGAGACGGCCTGGGCCGCGGACTTCGACCCGAACGTCGTCCCCGGGCTCTAGCCCAGCCGCACGCAGGGCTTCCACTGGCAGCGTGACCTGATTCTTCCGAGAGATGACGCTCATCCCTTTACTCTAGCACCACACTGGTAAAGGAAGCAGCCGGCCGGTGTGGTCGGCCTCGGTTCCTCTTGATCCAAGTTCAGTGGGCGGTACTTTTCGGTGCACAAACCATGAGATGCTGGTCGCGCCGTCCTTGGCACCGGCGACGACTATGCGTCCGCTCGACAAAGGGAGGCTGGCATGTATCGGCAGCGGATTCGCCAACAGATTCTCTACGGACAGTTCCGTGAATACATGGAGATTGCGGAGGAGGTCATTGCGCTTCGACGGAAGCTTGGGTTGGCTGCCCCGACTCTGTGGGTACCCACGTTCGGCGCAGCAAACGAGGTCGTGTGGGAGATCGAGTACGCTGATCTCGCGGCCTTCCAGCGCGAGAACGAAGCCTTCTACTCTGACGCCGACACGATGCAGCAGTGGCGTCGGCTTTGGCAGTATGCGGTGCAGGGCTCCATCCACGAGGAGCTGCTAGAGGAGGCGCCACACCTCGCATAGCGCACTGCCAAGTTCAGTGGAGCGTGCCGGATCGAACCGGCGACCTCCGGCTTGCAAAATCGACGCGGCGCTTCTCGTCGCTTCCCATAGTTCTGAAATCTGGCTTAGTCAAGCCAGGCACCGCGCGACGAGCCGCTCTTCTTGCCTGTCTTTCCCAGCCTCACCGTTCCAGATTCGTTCCAGCCCGCGCATCTCGCACGCCCCCTCATTCGGGAGAGGTCAAGTTCGTTCGGGAGGACTGCGGTGGAGAGGGGCGGGAAGGAGATGTGCCATCAGGTCATGCCGCGTCGCCGAGCGCGAGCGCCACGGCATCGTCGAGCGTGAGCGCACGCCCCTCGGCGCGACTGCGGTCGAACTCAGGTCCGGCGAGCTCGAGAATTCGACCTTCACAGGCCTCCCGGTGGCGCCGCCAGCCGCCGAGCGGCGCGAGCGCTACCTCGTCCTCGATCGCGCCCCACAGCCGACCGGCGCGCTCGGCTTCCCCCCGCGCGGCCGCGACCCACGCGAGCAGACCGACGCCGAAGACGCGGCCCGGCCGGTCGCGCAACGACTCGGCGATCGCGAGCGACTCTCGCGCGCGCGCCTCGGCTTCGTCGAGGCGGCCGGCGTTCAGCGCGAGCGCCGCCAGCTCCGCGAGCATCCCTCCCTCCCACCAGACGACGCCCGCCTGCCGAGCGGCAGCCGCGCTCTCGGAGATCAGCGCGTACGCGCGCTCGGCATCTCCGGCGTCGCGGGCGATCGCGCCGAGCGTTCCCGTCATCTCCCCGAGGCGGAATGCCCTTGTAACCGGCTCCTGCTTGCGGGCGTGGAGGGTGTGGGCCTCCTCGACGAGCTCGCGTGCGCGCTCGAGGTCACCCCGCACCATCGCGCTGATGCCGACGCGGTGCAGCATCACGGCGCGGCCGTACCCGTCCTCGAGCCGGTCGTAGATCGCGAGGCTCTGCTCTTGCGCCCGCTCGCTGCGTTTGAGGTCCCCGCCGAGGTACACGCAGGCGCTGTAGGAGCGCAGGGCATCGGCATGCAAATGCGGAACGACAGTCTCCGTCTCGGGGTGGTCGAGCAGGCTCTGGAACCACCGCGTGCCCTCGTTCGGGTCTTCCATCACCCAGAACCAATCCGCGGCAGTCGCGAGCTCGAGCCCGAGCGTGACGGAGCCGCTCCGAATCGCCCAGGTCAGCGCGGCGCGGAGGTTGTCCTGCTCTGCGAGCGCAACATCGTGGCGCAGGGGCTTTCGTGCGTCGAACGACACCCCGGCGTTGAGATTCGCGTCGCGCAAGACTGAAAGGAAGTACTCGGCGTGCCGCCGCCGGATGTCTTCGGCCTCGTGTGACTCGTCCAGCCGCTCGAGTGCATACTCGCGGATCGTGTCGAGGAGGCCGAGGCGGCCGCTGCCCCAGCGGCGGACGAGGTTCTTGGCGACGAGCGACTCGAGCGTGTCGAGGTCGGCGTCGCAGACGGTCTCGGCCGCCTCGAGCGAGAAGCTCCCCCGGAAGACGGCCAGCCGGCGGAAGAGCTGCGGCTCGCCGGGCTCGAGCAGCTCGTAGCTCCACTCGATCGTCGCGCGCAGCGTTCGCTGCCTGGCAGGCGCGTCGCGCGAGCGCGAGGTCAGCACGGGCAGTCGCCGCTCCAGCCGTGCCAGCAGCTCGTCCGGGTCGAGCAGCGCCACTCGTGCCGCCGCGAGCTCGACCGCGAGCGGGAGGCCGTCGAGCCGCCGGCAGATCTCGCCTACCGCGGTGGTCCGGCGGAATCCAGGGGCAACCGCGCTCGCACGGAGGACGAAAAGGAGCTCGGCGTCTTCGCCGGGCAAGGGCTCGACTGGATAGCGGTGCTCGGACTCCACCTGCAGGGGCTCGCGGCTCGTAATGAGCACGGTCGCGTGGGGCGTGCCGGCGAGCAACGACGAGATCGTCGGCGCGGCCTCCACGACCTGTTCGAAGTTGTCGAGGAGGATGAGCAACCGCTTGTTCGCGACGTGCTCGATCAGGCCGTCGTCGGCACCGACCGACGCTCCGATTGCCCGCTCGACGAGGGCGGGGTCACGGAGTGCTTGCAGCGGCACCCAGAAGACCCCGTCGGGGAATCCTTCGACGGCTTCGGCCGCGAGCTGGAGCGCCAGGCGTGTCTTGCCACTCCCGCCGGGCCCTGTGAGCGTCAGCAGGCGGTGTTCACGAATGAGCGCGCCCGCCTCCGTGAGCTCACGCTCGCGTCCGACGAGCGGCGACGACTGGATCGGCAGGTTCGTGCGGTGGAGCGTCCGGAGCGGCGGGAAGTCGCCGTCGCCGAGCTGGTAGAGGCGCTGAGGCGCTCCCAGGTCTTTGAGGCGGTGCTCGCCGAGATCACGCAGCGCCTCGTCGACGAGCTCGGCCGTGGCTGACGAGACGAGCACCTGCCCGCCATGCCCGGCGGCGGCGATGCGCGCGGCGCGGTGCACGTCGTCGCCGACGTAGCCCTCCTCAGTGACGAGCGGCGTCCCCGTGTGGAGCCCCATGCGCAGGCGGATCGGCCCGATCTCGAGCCGCTCTGTGACCACCCGTGCGGCCGCGAACGCTCCCGGCGCGGTCGGGAAGGCGAAGAAGAAGGCGTCGCCTTGTGTGTCCACCTCTACCCCGCCCTGCTCGGCGCAGGCCTCCCGCACGACGCGGCGGTGCTCGGTGAGCGCCTCTGAGTACGCCACTGCTCCAGTTCGTGCAGGAGCCTCGTCGAGCCCTCGACGTCGGTGAAGAGGAAGGTGACGGTGCCAGTGGGGAGGTCGCCTCGCACTGAGGAGAGTCTTGCGCGTAACACTCAGGCTGCCAACCCGCGCGGCGGTATTAGCGGGGGTGGGCTAAAGCTGCTCTGCCTCTCGAACCTGAAAGTTTCGCGTCGTTCTCAAACAATGCGGGCTTCACTCTGGCCCACCCTCGCGTACACATCCGAACGCAGCGCGCAGTGATTCGCGAGTCCGCTCTGCGTTGTCGCGGTGCTCGATCTCGTGCGCGTAGACCGAGCCAGTGATCGCCTCGTTCGCGTGTCCCATTAGCCGCGAGACGCGGCTAGTGGCCCTTGAAGTTTGGTTGGACTCGTAATGTCATCAGGCGGCGACGCGGTGTCGTGCTTCGGCGGCGGCGATGCGACGGTCGCGGTGGTCTGTGT
>JALZOK010000120.1 GCA_030857225.1 Actinomycetota bacterium | reverse complement strand
GTCTAAGAGCCTGCGAGCTCTTCGTTTGACTGTCTACTCGGCCCCAAGTGGTGCACTTTTCGGCTGCCGAAAGTGGTGCACTTTTCGGCTGCCCTTGACAGCGGGACATTCGAATCATGTCATCTCTGTCACGTTATGGGTACTTGAGCAACGCGATGGCGGAACAATTCAAAGAAGCGGGCCGCTGCGATTCCTCCGCTGCTTCGGGTGTCGGAGTTGGCAGAAGTGCTCCGAGTCAGCGAGCGAACGGCGTATCGCCTCGTGTCCGGCTTCCGGGTCGGTCCGCTCGGAATACGTGTCCGCGAGGACGACTTCGCGCGATTCCTCGAGATGGCCGGCCCTACGTCATGGGCTGGGGCACGAATCGGCGGCTCTCGCGCTCGAGGTGTACGCGAGGATGATGGCCCGCCAGAACGACATCGGGACCGCGATGGACGAGATCGTCCAGGAGGCCCCATTAGGCACGAATGGGCACTACTAACTCGCTCGACGAATAAGGGTCGTTGTCTGAGGAGAAGATGACCGATGGGGCAAACCGGCTTGAAGTAACGGCTTGCGAAGATGGGCGGTGCAGGACTCGAACCTGCGGCCACCTGCGTGTAAAGCAGGTGCTCTACCAACTGAGCTAACCGCCCGCGCGCCGCCGGATGCGCCCGGTGGAGCGAGGTGCCCCCAACGGGATTCGAACCCGTGCTGCCACCTTGAAAGGGTGGTGACCTAGGCCGCTAGTCGATGGGGGCCTGGCTCGGAGTGTAGAGCCAGCCTGCAGCCACCGGCCGCGTATCGGCTTCTACACTGAGGCGGCCCGGGCCGATAGCTCAGTTGGTAGAGCAGGGGACTTTTAATCCCAAGGTCGTTGGTTCGATTCCAACTCGGCCCATAAAGAAATTGCTGGTAAACGACATTATTGTTCGTCGTCTGCTCGACACAGTACTCTCTGGGAGTACGAATGGAGTACGAAAGGACGGCGTTCGAATGGCGAGTTTGCAGGCGAAGCACCGCGCCCGTGCGACGAAGAGGGCAGCCGCATCGCCCGCCGGGAGCGGTTCCAGCCGATACTCACGCTCGGCAGACCGTGGAGGTCGCCCGGCTCGTCACGAGCACGCGGAACCCGCTCGAAGCCGCGAGAACAGTACTGGCGGCCGGAGCTGCCTCTAGCTTCGGCCGCCGCGGCAACGGCGTCGGCCGCCCGCCGCTAACCCATCTCGATCTCAACCGGGAGGCCGAGCCGGCCCATTGCGCGGAGATGGAGGGTGTGCGAGCGCAGCGCAGCTCTGAGCGACGGCTGCGACGAGTAGCGGATTCCGTGCTTGACGCAGTTGCGCTGCACGATCTCGGCGATCTTGGGGTAGTGCGTGTGCGGCAGAAGCGGGAACAAGTGATGCTCGATCTGGAAGTTGAGGCCACCGAGCGCCCATGTGAGCACCGGGTTGTGGGGACAGAAGTCGACGGTCGATTCGACCTCGTGCACGGCCCAGACCGGCCGTCTGGCACGCGCCTGCTCGGCCGAAGTGAACGAGGCTTCCTCGACGCAGTGTGCGAGTTGAAACGTCGTTGCCATGATCAGGCTCGTGATCATCGCGAAACCGAGGTAGGCGACCAGCACGGCCCACCAGGGGTACACGAGCAGCGGGATCGCGATCGCCCACGTGACGAAGATCGCCTTGCCCACGATCACGCCCGCTAAGTTCCAGCCGCGGGGTACCCGCAGCGTGCTTTCGCCGACGCTCCCGCGCACGAACGCTGTGATGTCGCCGACGGTCTGCAGACGCAATCCCATCAGCGTGTACATCGGCCAGATATAGAGGTGCTGGAATCGGTACCACGGCCTTGATTCCTGCGAGGGTGCGAACCGAGCCAGCGGCACCTGCCTGGCGTCGTCGTCGAAGCCGTCGATGTTCGTGTAGGTGTGGTGGGCGACGTTGTGCTTCACGCGCCAGGCGTAGCTCGAGAAGCCGAGCAGCGCGTCCGCCGTCCAGCCGAGCAGATGGTTGTGGCGCCGACGCCGAAAGTAGGCGCCGTGGTTGGCGTCATGCTGCACGCAAAAGGCGGTCAGCAGGGCGCCCAGCACGAGTCCCCCGAGGCAGAGGAACGCCGCCGCCACGCCGGGCTGGACGAAGACGAGCACCACCCACGAAGCGACGGTGAAGCCGATCGCCATGGGAGCCTTCGCGAAGAGAAGGAGCGAGCCCCTCAGCCGCGTGTGGCCGCGTGCGAGGTACTGCTCCACCTCGCGACGCGTCTCCTGCATGAACGCTCCGCCATTTCCGAACGTGAGCTTCTCTGCGCCCGCCGCCATCACACACCTCTCTGATCCTGCGAGTAAGGCGCCTGACGGCCGCCGTCGGTACTCGTCCGAGTGCGCTGACAGAATAGCTCCGTCGATCACTGAGTGCGCTACCGAGGGGCAGGTTCTCTCGCAACGGAACCGCTTATTGCATTTGTCTTGCCCACCCTGACCCGTCGTGAACCTTCTCCTTCTGCCGGCACACAAGCTCGCCGGGCAGGACTTCAACAAGCTGTGGGCGGACTCGATCGACATCTCGAGCGGCCCCTTCAAGTTCCAGAGCTGGCAGAAGGGCACGCAGCTCACGCTCGTGAAGAACGGCGCGTTCAAGGCCGGAGCTGCGGCCAAGCTCGACCGGGTCGTCTTCCGCTACATCTCAGGCCCCTCGCAGTACCAGGCGCTGAAGAGCGGTGAAGGTGACGTCATCGACGCCGTCTCGCCGCAGATCCAGATCGTCGACTTCTACAAGGACTCGAGGTTCAAGGTGCAGGGGGGAGGCAGCTATTCGTGGGAGCATCTCGACTTCCAGCAGGGCGCCAAGGCTCATCTGGGGCTGAAGAAGAAGCTCGTCAGGCAGGCGATCATCCAGGGCATCAACCGGGCGCAGATCCGCGAGGTGCTCTACGTCAAGACGGGCCTCGTTCCCTCTGTCAACGACCTGCCGGTTCTGCAAAGCCACATCTTCAAGCCCTTCGAGTCCGCATACGCGTCGCCGTACAAGCGGTGGGGCTTCAGCCAGAAGAACACCATCGCGCTTCTGAAGAAGAACGGCTGCACCGGCGGCCCCGACAAGGCGAGCGCCGGTAACTCGAAGATCTTCAGCTGTCCCGGTGTGGGCGAGCTCAGCTTCCAGTTCACCACGACGTCGGGCAACCCGCTTCGCGCTCTGACGTTCGAGATCCTGCAGCGGCAGTTGAAGAGCGTCGGCATCGAGTTCACGCCACGCTTCATCTCGCCGGCCGTGCTCTTCGGCGGTGGCGTGCTGACCGGCGGCGACTGGCAGTCGGTGATGTTCACGTTCACCGGCGGACCGACGAGCGGGGGCACGTTCTTCAGCATCGGCGGGTGCGGTGGCGACCAGAACTACGGCGCCGCCTGCAACAGAAAGGCATCTGCCCTGCCCCGATCCGGCGGCACGCAACAAGCTTCTTCATGACGCCGAGGTCATCCTGGCGGACGAGGTCTTCTCGGTTCCGCTGTTCGCCCGACCTCAGCACCTGCTGCACAGCACCAAGGTGAAAGGCGCGCTCAGGAACCCGACCCTCCAGGGCGGAACCTGGAACGCCGAGAGACCTGGAGCGTCGCCTCGTAGGTAGCGGAATCCGCTCGACCATGCCAGGCCCTCCTGGCTGAGACGCTGTCCGAGTCCCGCCCCGGCCCTATGGCCGGGCGGGACCTCGTTCGAGGTGCTCGCCTTCGTCGTCCGTCGACTGCTCTAAACCGGCGTCGCCTGAGCGCGGCGAGCGTTCTCGTTATCCCGCAGCCCCGATCCCCCTACCTCGGGCGGGGAGATGGGACAGTCCGGCAGCGGACGCTGTCGGCGAGGTTTTCCCGCTTCCTCTCGATCAGCTCCTCCTTCGTCTACGTGCTGCAGAAATCCGGAACTCGAGCTCGGCCTCGGGCGCGTAGAGCCCATCCCGGACCGCTTCCCGTAGGCGAGCCTCGGCATTCGTGCGGCGAGCCCGAACTGGCCAGGCATTTGCGCACAGCCCGCGCCGGTGGTCGGTTACGCAGACTCCTGAGCTCGCCCGCTGCGGTTCGCGGCGACGATCAACGCCTGGTTTGCCGGCGGCGGCGGAACGTCGACCAAGAGCGCATCCACGAAGGCATCTACATCAGCGTGTTGGAGCGCGGGGTTGTAGAGACGCTCGAAGCCGATCGTCGAGAACGGATGGCCAGAGAGCCCGCGACCGCAGACGGACCCGCCGAAATGGCTCGGGTAGACGACCACCCCGTCTGGGAGCTCGAGCAGCTTCCGCAGCGAGCCGTACAACGCGCGCGCAAGCGTCGACGGGTGGCCTTTGGCATGTAGGTCTGGTCGCCCCACGTCTCCGACGAGGAGCGAGTCACCTGTGAAGACGAGCCACGGCTCCGTGGTGCCCCGGCGCCTGTCGGCCACCGCGTACGCAAGATGCCCGGGCGCATGCCCGGGCGTCGCGATCGACGTGACGAGGGTGTTCCCGAGCTCGACGACCTCATCGTCGACCAGCCCAACGTGCTCGAACTCGACGTCCGCGGTCTCGGGCAGATACGCGGTTGCCCCCGTGCGCTCGACAAGCGCAGGCAAGCCAGACACATGGTCGGCCTGGATGTGCGTCTCGAACACGGCGACGATCGGCGAGCCGATCGCCGCTGCCGCCTCGACGTAGGGATCGACGAGATCCGCGTGCGGGTCGACGACGGCGAGCATGTGCTGCGAGGTACAGCCGAACAGGTAGCTGGCGCAGGACGTGTCTTCGACGAGGAAAGGACGCAGGATCACGACGAGAATGATCTCATGGCCGCGGTCTGCACGCTGCGTCCGTTTACGATCGCCGCAGAGCTCGCCGCCCAGGTTCGGCCTCGGGCCTGCGATCAGACAGGCTTGCGGTAGGCCGTCCAGCTAGCGACGACCTCGTATCCGAGGCCGGCATACAGATCGAATGCCCCGTTCGGGTTCTCGGTGTGCACGCCGAGAGCGACGTCGATCATCCCGCGCTTCGCGAGCTCGCGGATGCTTTCGACGATCAACGCCTT
>JALZOK010000011.1 GCA_030857225.1 Actinomycetota bacterium | reverse complement strand
TCTCCATCTCCCAGCGACGGCAAGCGTCTCCAACCCGGTCGACTTCGCCGGGGGCGGGGAGCGGGGGCTCGCCTCGTATGCCGACGTCGGCCGCGTGCTGCTCGACTCGGGCGACGCCGACTCGGTGTTTTTGACCGGGTACTTCGGCGGCTACGGGGTCGACACGCCGGAGCTCTCCGACGAGGAGCTAGCCGCGGCGAGATCGCTTGCCGATGCAGCTCGCGAGTCACGTGGCGTGCTCGTCGTGCACACGTCGTACGCAGAGTCGCCGGCGGCGGCCGCGCTGCGGCAGGGAGGCGTCCCCGTGTACGGAGACGTCGAGTCGGCTGTGGCTGCGCTCGCGCTGCTCTCCGAACCGGCGGGCGCCGGCAGGAACATCGTGACCGCCGAAGTCGAGCTCTCGCTGCTCGAGCCCCCCGCCCCCGGTTATGCGGCCGCGCGCGCCTTCGTCGCAGAGGCCGGCATACCGATGATTGCGAGCCGATCGGCACGGACTCTCGAGAGGACGGTCGCGGCAGCGGCCGAGCTCGGCTATCCCGTGGCGCTGAAGGCGGCCGACCTGCTGCACAAGTCGGACATGGGTGGCGTACAGCTCGGGCTCGCAGACGAACACGCCCTGAGAGAGAGTTTCCGGACGCTCGCGTCGCGCTTCGCAACCAAGGAGTTCTCCGTCGAAAAGATGGCTCCCGCCGACGAAGGTGTCGAGCTCATCGTCGGTGCGAAGCGCGATCCGCGCTTCGGAGCCGTCGTCCTCGTAGGACTCGGTGGCGTGTACGCAGAGATCCTCGACGACGTCGCCGTCGCACTCGCGCCGGTCGACGAAGCTGAGGCCCAAGGTCTGCTCCGCTCGCTGAGAGGGGCGTCGCTTTTCGCCGAGGCGCGAGGCCGCCCTCCGCTCGACGTCTCCGCGGCGGCGAGAGCGGTCGCGGCCCTGTCCCGTGCGGCAGCTGCCTGCCCGGCGGTGACAGAGCTCGAGGTCAACCCTCTCCTGGTGCTTCCAGAGGGCGCCGTCGGCCTCGATGCGCGGGTCGTATTCGGGTCGTAGAGTCCGCGCGAGTGAACACAGAGGTCTTCATCACCTGCGCCGTAACGGGCGCCGGTGCTACGACCACTCGGTCCGAGCTCGTACCGGTGACGCCTTCGGAGATCGCCGCGGCTGCGATCGAGGCGGCGCAGGCTGGCGCTGCGATCGCGCACATCCACGTCCGCGATCCGGCGACGGGGGGGCCGTCGCGGGACGTAGCTCTCTACCGCGACGTCGTCGAGCGGATCCGGTCGTCGGATGTCGACGTGGTGCTCAACCTCACCGCCGGCATGGGCGGTGACCTCGTGCTGGGCGGAGTCGAGTCTCCGCTTCCCCCAAACACGGAGGGCACGGACATGGCCGGCGCGACGGAGCGTCTCGCGCACGTCGCAGAGCTGCGCCCCGAGATCTGCACCCTCGACTGCGGGACGATGAACTTCGCCGATGGCGACTACGTGATGACGAATACGCCCTCGATGCTGCGGGAGATGGCACGGCAGATCCAGGCGCTCGGCGTGCGTCCCGAAATCGAGGTCTTCGACACCGGCCATCTCGTGTTGGCGAAGCGGCTCATCGCGGAGGAACTCATAGACGAGCCCGCGATGCTGCAGCTCTGCATGGGCATCCCGTACGGCGCGCCCGACGACCCCGGCACGCTGCTCGCGCTGGTCAACCAGCTGCCTCTCGGCTGTGTGTTCTCCGCGTTCGCGATCGGCCGCATGCAGCTCGCGTACGTCGCGCTCGCGCCGGCCGTCGGCGGCAACGTCCGCGTCGGGCTCGAGGACAACCTCTGGCTCGAGCGTGGCGTGAAGGCATCCAACAGGCAGCTCGTCGAGCGAGCCGTAGCGATCCTCCAGGCGATGAACGTCCGCGTGCTCGACCCTGCGGAGACCCGCGAGAAGCTCGGTCTGACGGCCGCCTGATGACACGGGTCGCTCTCGTCGGCGGCGGTGTCATCGGGGGCGGGTGGGCAGGCCGCCTCGTCGAGAACGGCGTCGACGTCAGGCTGTACGACCCACATCCCGAGGCCGAACGCCGCCTGAGCGAGGTGCTCGAGAACGCCGAGCGGGCATGGGCGCAGCTGACCATGGCGCCGCGCATCCGCGGTGTCGCGTCCGTCGCCCGCTCCCTGGAGGAAGCGGTACGCGACGCGAACGTGATCCAGGAGAGCGTGCCTGAGGATGAGGTCCTCAAGCGGCGGCTGCTCACCGAGATCGAGGGCCACGCCCCGCCGGATGCCCTCGTCTGCTCCTCGACCTCAGGCTTGCTTCCCACGCGGCTCCAGGCGGACATGGATAATCCGGAGCGGTTCGTCGTCGGCCATCCGTTCAACCCCGTCTACCTTCTGCCCCTGGTCGAGGTCGTCGCGGGCGAGCAGACCTCCGAGAATACGGTCGAGCGTGCGCTGTCCTTCTACTCCTCGCTCGGCATGAAGCCGCTTCGCGTGCGCAAGGAGATCGACGGCTTCGTCGCGGACCGCCTGCTCGAGGCACTGTGGCGAGAGGCGCTCTGGCTCGTGCACGACGACGTGGCGACGGTGGAGGAGGTCGACGATGCGATCCGCTACGGCGCGGGACTGCGGTGGGCGCAGATGGGGACGTTCCTTACGTACCGCATCGCGGGCGGCGAGGAAGGCATGCGGCACTTTCTCGCGCAGTTCGGCCCCGCACTCGAGTGGTCGTGGTCGAAGCTGACCGACGTTCCCGAGCTCACGAGCGAGCTGATCGACAAGATCGCCGAGCAGTCCGACGATCAAGCGGGAGGCCTCTCGGTGCGTGAGCTCGAGCGGATACGCGACGACAACCTCGTCGCGCTCCTGCAAGCCCTTCGCACACGTGACTACGCGGCCGGAGCGATCGTGAAAGCACATGAGACGCGTCTCTTCGGTGCCGCCGGCTCGAGTAGCGAAGCGCGGGATCCCGCACAGTTGCTGCTGTACGCGAGCGCCGTCGATCCCTCGTGGGTGGATTACAACGGCCACATGACCGAAGCCCGGTATCTGCATGTGTTCGGCGACGCGAGCGACGCCTTCCTGCGCGAGGTCGGCATCGACGCCGCCTACCTCGGGAGCGGCCACGGCGCGTACACCGTGGAGACGCACCTACGCCATCTGCGCGAGGTCGCCGGGCTGGAGCCCCTACACGTCTTGACCCAGGTGCTCGGCGCCGACGAGAAGCGCCTGCACTTATTCCACACGATGACCAATGCGCGACGCGGCGAGACACTCGCGACCGCAGAGCAGATGCTCCTGCACGTCGACACCGCGGCAGGCCGCGCGTCTCCTTGGGTCGAGCCCGTGGCAACCGCTGTCGCTCGGGCCGCGGCCGCGCACGTTGCGCTCCCCGTCCCAGACGGAGTCGGCCGGGCGATCGCGCTCCCGGCGTGATGCGAGAGCGCACACTCGCGGAGCTCGCCGAACGCCGCTTCGACCTGCTCGTCGTGGGAGGAGGAATCGTCGGAGCCGGAATCGCGGCCCACGCCGCGCGCGCCGGTCTTGCCGTCGCGCTCGTGGATGCGGGCGACTTCGGAGGCGCGACGTCGAGCGCCTCCTCGAAGCTCATTCACGGCGGGCTGCGATACCTCCGTCTCGGCGACGTGGGGCTGGTGCGGGAGGCACATCACGAGCGGCGGCTGCTGGCGAAGGTCGTCGCGCCGCACCTCGTGCGCCGCCTTCCGTTTCTGCTCCCCCTGTACCGGGGTGGACCGTACCGCCCCGCGATCGTCCAAAGCGGGATCGTCCTCTACTCCGTGTTGGCTCGATCGCGTCTCAACTGGCTGGTCGGTCCGGAGCAGGCTCGTGAGCTGGTGCCACCCCTTCGCCTCGAAAACCTTCGGTCATGCGCGCTATATGCCGACGCCACGACGAACGACGCCCGTCTCTGTCTTGCGAACGTGCGGGCCGCGGCGAACGCCGGTGCGTGCGTGCTGAACGGTGCACGGGTGACGGCGATCCGATCGGTGCAAGGCCGGGTCTCCGGCGCGGAAGTCCACGTCGACGGGGAAGAGATCGCGGTCGAGGCGCGGCTCGTCGTGAACGCCGCGGGCCCCTGGGTCGATCACGTGCGACGGCTCGAGGATCCGCGCGCGGGAACCTCCGTTCGGCTGAGCAGGGGAGCGCACGTCCTCGTTCCGGCTGAGGGTGACTGGACGGCCGCCCTCACCATCCCCCAGGACGACGTCCGCGTCACGTTCGCGGTTCCCTGGTACGGCATGCTTCTTCTCGGCACGACCGACAGCCCGCACGAGGGTGACCCGGTCGACGTCGCAGTCGAGCCCGCCGAGGTCGAGCAGATCCTCGCGGAAGCCGCCGTCGCCCTCCCTTCCTCGCTCGTTGCACCGGACCGGGTGCGTGCGACGTATGCCGGCTTGCGCGTGCTGCCCGCCGGCGAAGGGGCCAGCGTCAGCGCGCGGCGGGAGACGGTCTTCACACGAAGCTCCGGGGGAATGCTCAACGTCGCCGGCGGAAAGCTCACAACCTACCGCTGCATCGCGCTCGAGACGCTTGCTCGACTGCGACACGAGATCGGCCTGCACCGTCTGGACCGCAGTCCATGGCCGCTCCCCGGGGCCACCGGCCTCGAGCACGTTTCCTTCCCGCGGAACCTCGAGCCCGAGGTCCGGGCGAATCTCCTCAACCAGTACGGCAGCCTGGCACCTGAGGTTCTCGCGCCGGCGACGGACGATCCTTCTCTTCTCGACCGATTGCACTCCGGCGGCCCCGACATAGCAGCGCAGGTCCGGTACGGCGCGACACACGAATGGGCGCGCAACGCGGACGACGTCCTCCGCAGGCGGACCACGTGCTTCTATCGGGGCCTTGCCGACGACGAGACAACGGCACGCGTTGAGAGTCTCCTGGCCGATATAACGGCGGACTTCTAATCCGCGGGTCGCAGGTTCGAATCCTGCCGCGCGCATCAATCTTCGTCTGGGCCGATTCAGATGCCAGCGCTGGTTACCGGCTTGCCGCGCACCAAGCATGAGTTATGCCGGTCACGTTACGTCCGCCACCGGGGCTCTGTCGTCGACCCGAAGCGTGACCCCTGATCCCATCGCAACCGCGGGGTCGGCGCGCGCGAGCAGGGTCACGTCGTCGCCGACCCGCACGCAGGCGAGGCCGACGCCGCGATGGCTCGTTACCTGGGTCGCGATTCCTCGATCGGCTCGCTCCGCCGCGAATGTGCGACCGCCGCAGTAGGGACAGAGCTCCCGCCGGGGGAAGCTGCGGCGGCCACAACTCTCGCAGCGCCAAACGAAGAGGCTGTTCACCCGGTCGACTCCAGGGCGGCGACGGCGGCGCAGCCGCCGTACAGGTAGACCACGCCCCCGTAGCCCGTGACGACCGCACGCCGCGCTTCCGCGACCTGACGCTCGCCGGCCTGCCCGAGCAGCTGGTGAACCGCCTCCACGAGCCCGTGCATTCCGCCCGCGGCTCCCGCCTGCCCCGCCGAGAGCTGTCCGCCGGACGTGTTCAGCGGCCACCGGTTGCTCTCGAGCCGTTCGCGGATGAACCGGCGAACATCCCCGTCCCGAACGAAGCCGAGCTCCTCCAGCTGGATCAGCACCATGACGGGATAGTCGTCGTACACACAGGCGAGATCGACGTCCTGCGGGCCGAATCCCGCCTCGTCCCAGAGTTCGGCCGCGACCGAGCCGAGCCCGGTGGAGAGACCATCTCCGAGCTGGTTGTCGTGATTGAACGACGAACGGAGCGCACGAACGCGGACTCCTGGCCGATCCGGCGGTGCGCGTGAGACGAGAATCGCGTCGGCGCCGCTGACGACGGGGACGCAGTCGTAGCGCACGAGCGGCGGAGCGACGGCGGGAGCGGCGAGGTAGTCGTCCACGCTGAGCGGCTCGCGGTAGACGGCGCCGGGGTTCCGCGCCGCCCACGTGCGCTGGGAGACGGGAATGACGGCGTAGTCCTCCCGACCCAGTCCGTGCCGGGCCATGTGACGTTGCGTGACGAGTGCGAACTGCGCGTTCGGCCCGCCGGTCGGGATCCGCGCCAGGTGGTCGCTCGTCGCGCGGTTGAAGCGCGAGACGAGGCGCTCGAAGTCGCCCGGCTCGAAGTGATCCCCTGCGAGGAGAACGACGTTGTCCGCATCGCCCGACTCGACCGCGCGCAGGGCGTGCTGCAGGAGATTGAGCGCCGAGACGCCCCCGTGGAGATCCTCCATCGCCCACCGCAGCCGGACCCCCAGCCGCCAGGCAAGATCGACCGCGTGGTCCGGCGCGAGCGTGAAGGACGCGACGCCCAGGCCGTCGACCTCGTCTCGCTCCATCTCTGCGGCCTCGAGCACGCGGACGAACGCGTCCGCGAGGAGCGAGGTCGTCGTCGTTCCGGCCGGCGGGTGGCGGCTGTACGGCGTCTCCGCTGCCGCCACGATCGCTGCGCCGCCGCTGTCAGCGCGCCTTGGCGTCACCGGGCCACGAACCGGTCGCGACCGTTCACGCCAGCCGTCGCCTGTCGTCGACGCGGGCGAGCTTGCCGCCCTCCGAGCGAGGGCCCTCGCCGGGCTCGAGCAAGGTGACGCGCATCGACGTTCCGATCGTGTCGCGGATCAGCTTCTCGACGCGTTGTCCGAGCGGCCGCATCGCGGCCGGACCGAGACCCCCAGTGGAGCCGAAGTAGCCCTCGGACACCTCGACTTCGACCTCCACCTCGTCGAGGGTCCGCTCGCGTGTGACCACGAGGCGGTAGTGGGGGGTGAGCTCGGGCACCTTCAGCAGCACGGACTCCACGTGGGTCGGGTAGACATTGACGCCGCGCACGATCAGCATGTCGTCGGTCCGGCCCGCGATCAACGCCATACGGGTGAGCGTGCGACCGCAGCTGCACGGCTCGCGGCTCAAGCTGGTGATGTCGCCCGTCCAGTACCGGAGCAGCGGCAATGCCTGCTTCGTGAGCGTCGTGAATACGAGGACGCCCTGCTCGCCGTCGGGAAGCGGCTCGCCGCTCTCCGGGTCGACGATCTCCGGGAGGAAGTGGTCCTCGTTCACATGTGAGCCGTCGCGGGCTTCGACGCATTCGTTCGAGACGCCGGGGCCGATGATCTCCGAGAGCCCGTAGATGTTCGTCGCCCGGATGCCGAGGCCGGCGTCGATCTCGGCGCGCATGCTCTCGGTCCACGGCTCCGCGCCGACGCAGGCGAAGCGGAGGCTGATCTGGTCGGGTTGCACGCCGCGCTCTGCGAACGCCTGCGCGAGCGTGAGCGCGTAGCTCGGCGTGCAGGTGATGACGTCCGGGCGCAGGTCCTCGATCAGACCCAGCTGGCGCTCGGTCATCCCGCCCGAGACGGGAACCACCGTCATCCCGAGCCGCTCGCCGCCGTAGTGGAGCCCGAGGCCCCCCGTGAAGAGGCCGTAGCCGTAGGCGTTGTGGAGCACCATCCCCGGCTCGCCGCCCGCCATGGCGAGCACCCGCGCGTTTACCCGTGCGAACAGATCGACGTCCTCGCGCGTGTACGCGACGATGATCGGCTTGCCCGTCGTGCCCGACGATGCGTGCAGCCGCACGCACTTCTCGCGCGGGACGGCGAAGAGCCCGAACGGGTACGTGTCGCGCAGATCCGCTTTCCGCGTGAAGGGGAGGCGCTGGAGATCGTCGAGCGAGCGGATCTCGGGGACGCCCTCTAAACGGTCGCGATAGAGCGGGACACGCTCGCGCAGATACGGCACGAGCCGCTGCAGGCGCTCGAGCTGGAGCGCCTCGAGCTCGGCGCGGGGCATCGTCTCGAACTCGGGCTCGAAGATCACCGTCGCCGGTTCACTCGTTGGCGAAGAAGAGAGGTCGCCCGACGCGCGCCTCCACGCGGAGGTACTTCCAGAGGCGCGCGCCCTCGACCTCGGTCTCTCGGAGGAGGTTCGTCACCTTGGTGACCGTCTCGAGATCGGGAACGTCGGCGAGGACGTACGCCGTCCAGGGCCACGCGACGGAGGCGCCGACCATCAGCTCGTCGTCGTCCATCGTGCCGAGCACCCGAACTCCGAATCGGCCACCGAGGTCGGCGAAGGCCTCGGTGATCCCGGTCGCGATGGCAGGCACGCTGGCGGGCTCGGCCTCGAAGAAGCTCTGCGTGACCCCGAAACAGAAGAGGACGCGGAGCGCCTGTCGCTCCTTCTCCCGGTAATCGTCAGCCATTAGGCTGACCGTAACCGATGGAGCAGTGCCTGACTGCGCGTCAGCGCGAGATCGTCGACCTCGCCGGCCGACTTGCGGACGAGTTCGCGGAGCGTGCCCGAGAGCACGATCGTGAAGGCTCCTTCCCGTTCGAGAACTACGAGCGCATGCGCGAGGAGGGCTACCTGGGCCTCACGGTGCCCGAGGAGCTCGGGGGGATGGGCGCGGGCCTCCAGGATCTGATTCTCGCCCAGGAACGGCTCGCTGCCGGAGACGGGTCGACGGCTCTTGCCGTGAGCATGCACGTCTCGCCGATCGGCCAGCTGGCGAGCCTCTGGCGAGTGAGCGGCGACGAGCGACTCGCCGACGTGCTGCGACGCGCAGCCGACGGCCGACTCGTCTATGCGTCGATGTCCGCCGAGCCCGGCGACCCGATCCTGATGAGCTCGACCACGACGGCGCGACCCGTCGAGGGCGGCTACCGCGTCACCGGCAAGAAGATCTTCGGCACCGAGTCGGCCGTCTGCACGGAGTTCTCGACCCGAGCGCTGCTGGACGATCCCGAGGACGGGCCGACCGTGATCTTCTTCCGACTCCAGCGCGACGTCGAGGGAATGACGGTCAAGGACACCTGGGACGTGATGGGCATGCGCGCGACGCAGTCGAACGACTTCGACCTCGACGACGTCTTCGTGGCGGAGGAGGACGTCATCCACCGCTACCCCGCGCACCACTTCGACGGGACGATGCTGAAGACGGTCTGGGGCTGGGCGATGCCGACCTTCGGTGCGGTCTACCTCGGCATCGGGGCCGGGGCGATGGCATTCGCCCGCGAGTTCGCACTCAGGACGAAGAAGGCGGACCTTCCCGAGGTGCAGCATCTCTTCGCCGAGATGGAAGTTCTGCTCGAGACCGCGCGCGCGGTCCTCCACCGGCACGCGCAAGAGATGGCGACGGGCGCGCTCTACTCGGACCTGCCGGTTCAAGAGGGCATGGCCAGGGCGGTGCTCGCGAAGTACGTCGCGACGAACAACGCGTGCGGCATCGTCGACCGGGCGCTCCACGTGGTCGGCGGGGCCGGCTACTTCCGTCGCTTCCCACTCGAGCGGATGTACCGGGACGTTCGGGCCGGGCCGATCATGCCGTACACGAACCTCGAGGCGCACGACCTCTTCGGACGAACCGCCCTCGGCATCGAGATCGCTCCCGCGGTCCCGCTCCCGGACGAGCACCGCCCACGGACTTCCGTGGACGGGTCGTCCGTGCGATGATCGCGCCAACCTCGACGGGCGTGCATCGTCGAAAGCGAAGGCAGTCTCGCGACTCAAAAGGGGGTACACGATGAAGACACGTGGAAGCCGGTTGCTTGCCGTCGTGGCCGTGGCGACGGTCGTCCTCACTGCGGTGAGCGCCGCGGCCGGGCAGGGCCGTGCGCCGGTCGAGCTGGCGATGATCTCGCCGTTGACCGGCCCGCTCTCGTTCGTCGGGCAGGACAATCGCGCGGGAGTCCTCGCCGCGGTCAACGAGCTCAACCGCCAGGGAGGAATAAAGGGACGCAGGATCCAGCTGACGGTCTTCGACGACGCCTCGAACCCGACGCAGGGCGTCGTCCACATGCAGAAGATTGCGTCGGAGGCGAAGTACGCCGGCGTGATCGGATCGGGGTTCAGCTCCGTCGGGCTCGCGGTGGCGCCGATCGTCGCCGCCTCGAAGATCCCGTACATCAGCATGGCCTCGTCCGCCGCCCAGGTGACGCCGGCCAAGCCGTACTACTTCATGACGACGGCGACGAGCAGGCTGTTCGCGTACTCGATGGCGGCGCAGCTGCGCAAGGCGGGCGTCAAGCGCATAGCGCTGATGAACGACGCCGGCGGCTTCGGCCAGGAGGGCCTGCGCAACGTCAAGGAGCTGGCGCGTCGCTACGGCTTCGAGATCGTCGAGGAGATCATCTTCCCGTTCACGTCGACGAGCTTCACGGCGGAGCTCACGCGGGTGAAGAACTCGAGTGCGCAGGTGTTGTGGCTGTGGAACGCGACCTCGCTCGCGGTCACGATCACGAAGGAGGCGAAGCAGCTCGGACTGACCCAGCGGCTCGTGTTGACGGGCGGCAACGCCTCGCCTTCGTTCCTGGGGCCGGCGTGTCCCGAGGCGAATGGCGCGCTCATCAACACGTACCTCGGGCCGGTCGCGCAGTACGTGAAGCGCACGCACCCGTCCCGGGCGATCGCGCTCCGCGTGAACCGCTTGATCGGCAAGCAGGGATCGACGTTCAACTACGACGGGTACACGGCAATCCGGATGTTCCGGGAGGCGATGCTGAAGGGCGGCTTCACTCGCGAGCGCATCAACACCGCGCTCGAGACGCAGATGAAGGGGTTCGCCGGCCCGGGAGGGGTCTACTTCTACAGCCCGGTCAACCACTCGGGGCTGCAAACGGCGTCGATGGTCGTCTCCAGCATCCGCGACTGCAAGATGGTCCCGGTGCCGGGACAGAAGATCCTGCAGGCGACGAAGTAACCGTGTCCCTCGAGGGGCGCACCGCGGTCGTGACCGGTGCGGCCCAGGGCCTGGGCGAGGCGATCGCCCGGGCCCTGCACGCGCGGGGCGCGTCGGTCGTCGTCGCCGACGTGAACCACGAGGGCGCCGAGCGCGTGGCCGCATCGCTGACCGAACGCGCTCGCGGAACGCACGTGGACGTCCGCGAGCGCGCATCGGTCGAGCGCCTGCTCGACGAGGCCGGTCGAGTCGACGTGCTCGTGAACAACGCCGCTCGCACCGTCTTTCGGCCGCTGTGGGAGATCGAGGCGGACGAGTGGGACGACGTGCTCGCGACCAACCTGCGAGGCGTGTTCTTCGGCTGCCAGCTCGCCGGTCCGCGCATGCGGGAGCAGGGCTGGGGGCGGATCCTGAACATGGCGTCCATCTCCGGCCAGGCCGCCGGTGCCTCCGGGGCGCACTACGCCGCCTCGAAGGCCGGGATCGTCGTCCTCACGAAGATCGCCGCCGCGGAGCTCGCCCCACACGGCGTCACCTGCAACGCGCTCGCTCCGGCCGCGGTTCGCACCCCCGCCTTCGACGCTCTCTCCGAGGAACGTCTCGAGACGCTGCGGCAGCGAATCCCCGTGGGGCGCTTCGGCGAGCCTGCCGAGATCGCCGAGCTGGCTGCGTTTCTCTGCTCCGAGGAGGCGGGCTACATCACCGGCGCGACGTTCGACGCGAACGGCGGCCTGCTCATGCGCTGAGGGGCAAGAACGCTCAGCTCTCGTCGCGCGCGGGCCGAAGGCGACGCATGCCGTCTCCGAGAGCCGGCAGGAGCCCGCGCGGGAAGAACAGGATCACGACGATGAGGATGACGGCGAAGACCCCCACGGAGAAGACCTGCGGCGCTTGGTCGGGGAGCTCGAAGCCCAGCAGGCTCGGCCGGGTCCCGAGCTCGCGGAGCTCGTGCTCGAGCCAGGTGATCGCGACCGCGCCGGCGACGGCGCCGTAGATCGAGCCGAGGCCGCCGACCGCCACCATGACGACGAACTGGATGCTCAGGAAGACGCCGAACGCGTCCGGCGAGAGGAACTGGAGCATGAACGCGTAGAGCGCCCCGGCGAGGCCCGCCAGGCTGGCGGAGAGGACGAACAGGCGGAGCTTGTAGGCCGACACGTTGACTCCGGCGGCCGCGGCGGTCCGTTCGCTCGTCGCGATCGCCTGGAGCGCGCGGCCCGCCCGGGAGCCCACCAGGTTCAGCGCGACGAGCAGGGTCACTAGCACGAGCCCCCACACGATCGCGGTGTGCCGCGCGGTGCCGCCGGTCACGCCGGTGATCTGCCAGCCGAAGACCTCCAGCGGCTCGATCACGGCGAGACCGGGGTCCTGGCCGCCGGTGAACCGGCTCTGAGCAAAGATCACGGCAAGCAGGATCAGGTGCAGCGCGAGCGTCGCGAACGCGAGGTAGTGACCGCGAAGGCGCAGCAACGGCACCCCGATCACGGCTGCGACGAGGCCGGTCAGGAGCGGGGCGGCGACCACGGCGAGGGCGGGGTCGATCCCGGCTTCGGGGAGGAACCGGTCGTCGGGGTCGAGGCCCACGGTCAGGATTCCCGCCGTGTACGCGCCGAGCGCGTAGAACGCTCCCTGTCCGAGCGAGATCTGGCCCGCGAACCCCATCAGCAGGGAGAGGCCGATCGCGACGATCGCGTACAGGCCCATGAGCGTGTACAGCGAACGGTCGCCGGGGCCGAGCTGATAGCCGAGCCAGATCGCGAAGGCTCCCGCCGCGAGCGTTCCGGCGAGCCGCAGGAGACCCGGCAGCCGACCGCCGCGGCTCACTCGTGCACCTCGTGCCGGGCGCGCCAGCCGATCAGGACGAGCATGATCACCAGGGCGGCGGCGAGCTCGTACTGCCGCGCCTGCTGTCCGAGGCCGGGGATCTCGTCGGCGTAGCCGACGACGAGCTGCTGGGCGACGCCGAGGACGAGCCCCCCGACGTAGGCGAGGCGGATGCTGGCGAGCCCGCCGAACGCGGCGGCCGCGAAGCCGTTGATCGCGATCCGGACGTCCGAGTCGTAGTTGACGGGGTCAACGGGGGTCAGGAGCACCCAGCCCAGCGCCGACAGCCCTGCCGAGACGGCGAACGCGATCGCCGCGACCGCCCGCACGTCGATCCCCACGAGCTCCGCCGCCCGGCGCGAGTCGGCACACGCGACGAGCGCCTGGCCGGCGATCGTCCGCTGCAGGCCGAGCGTGAGCAGGAGCGCAGCGAGGAGGGTCACGCCGGCGACCAGGACGTACTGCGGCTGGACGAGCACCCCGCCGATGTCCCACGCGCGCTCGAAGATGGTCGGGTAAGTGTGCGGCCGGTCGCCGAAGGCGAGCAGGTTCAGGGACGCGATCAGGAGCGCGATGCCGAGCGTGATGATGAGGCTCGCGAGGGGCGTCGTTCGATGCCGGAAGCCGACCGCGACGAACCCGACGAGCGACCCGACGAACCCGACGGCCAGGACCGCGACGAGTCCGGCGAGCAGCCCGTGCAGCTCGTCGACGAGCTCGACCATGAAGAGCCCGCCGAGGACCGCGAAGGAGCCCTGCGCGAAGTTGACGATCCCGGTCGTCCGGAAGATGAGCACCATCCCGATGCCGACGAGGGCGTACGCCGAGCCGGTCGAGACGCCGACGACGACGAGCTGGAGGAACTCCCTCACGGGCCAGGCTCCGTCTGCGTGCCGGGCTCCGCGTCGGCCACGTCCAGGCCTCCGCCCAGATAGGCGCTCCGCACGGTCTCGTTCTGCTCGAGCTCGTGACTCGGGCCGGCGAGCACGAGGCGCCCCGCCTCGAGCACGTACGCGCGCGAGCAGAGCTCGAGCGCGAGCACGGCGTTCTGCTCCACGAGGAGCAGCGCGACACCCTCCTCCTCGTTCAGCCGGAGCAGGAACGCCGAAAGGTCCTGGACGACGAGCGGCGCGAGGCCGAGCGAGAGCTCGTCGATCGCCAACAGGCGGGGCTCCGCCATGAGCGCTCGCCCGATGGCGACCATCTGTTGCTCGCCGCCCGAGGTCCGACCGGCCGGCCGCTCACGAAGCTCGCGGAGCTTCGGCATGAGCGAGTAGACGCGCTCCAGCCGAGCCGCGATCTCGCCGCGCCGACGAAGGTAGCGGAGCGTCGCGCTGACGAGCTCGTGGCGGAACTCGCGTCCGTACGCGCCCAGGAGGAGGTTCGCCTCGACCGGGAGCGTCGGGAATACCTGTCGGCCCTCGGGCACCTGCGTCAACCCCGCGCGCACGATCTCGCCGGGACCCCGACCCGTCAGATCGCGACCGTCCAGCCGCACGCGCCCGGCGGCCGGCTCCAGGAGCCCGCACACCCCGTTGAGGAGAGAGGTCTTCCCGGCGCCGTTGGGGCCGATCAGGGCGACGCGCTCGCCGGCCTCGAGGGAGAGCGAGACGCCGTCCAGCGCGACCGCCGGCCCGTACTTGACGACGAGGCCCTCGATCTCCAGGAGAGGCGGGGTGCTCACAGCGCGGCGGCCGTCCCGAGGTAGGCGCCGATCACGCGCTCGTCCTCTCGCACCTCGGCGGGTGTCCCATCCGCGATCAGCTTCCCGCGGTCGAGAACGATCACCCGGTCCGCGACCGAGCCGACGAACTGCATGTCGTGCTCGATCAGGAGCATCGTCAACCCCGCCTGCCGGAGGTCATGGAAGACGTGCATGAGCTGCCGCTTCTCCGCGGCTCGGAGACCTGCGACGGGCTCGTCGAGGAGCAGCACCTGCGGTCGCTGCGCGAGGACCCGCGCGATCGAGAGGAGTCGCAGATGCCCGAGCGGGAGTGCATCCGCGGGATCTCGCGCGCGCCGCTCGAGCCCCACGAGCTCGAGCGCGCGCAGCGCCTCCTCGCGAATCCGGCGCTCCTCCCGCCACTGCCACGGAGGTCGCACGACCCCCTCGAGGAAGCCGGCCCGCGTCCACGCGTGGCAGCCGATCATCGTGCTCTCGAGCACGTCGAGCTGCGGCGCGCGCATGACCTGGAAGACGATTCCCAGACCGGCCAGGGCGCGCCGGTGGGCGGACCAGCGCGTGACGTCGCGCTCGCCGAGCCGGATGTGACCTTCGTCCGGCTCGAGGAATCCGGCGATGCAGTGCACGAGAGTCGACTTGCCGGCGCCGTTGGGCCCGATCAGGCACGTGAGCCCGCCCGCAGGGAGCGAGAACGAGAGGTCCTCCACGGCGTGTACGGCTCCGAAGCTCCGGGAGACGGACTCGATCGTCAGGGCTGGCGTCGTCGGCTCCGCCACCCCCGCGACTCTAAAGCCTCGCTCCTAACGACGAAGGGTGTAGCCCGCCTGCTCGCGGTCCCACGTCGACGCGGTCACTCCCCGCTCGCGCAGGCGGTACTTCTCGACCTTCCCGCTGGCCGTGAGGGGCAGCTCGGGCAGAACATCGACGTAGCGGGGGACGGCGAAGTACGGCAGGCGTGCCTCGCAGAAGCGGATGAGGTCGAGCGGATCCAGCTCCGCGCCGTCGCGGGCGACGACGCAGGCGAGCACCTCGTCCTCGCCGAGCTCGGACGGCACCGGAACGACCGCGGCTCCCGCGATGTCCGCGTGCGCGAGCAGCGCCTGCTCGACCTCGTGCGACGAGATGTTCTCGCCGCGCCTGCGGATCACGTCCTTGAGCCGATCGACGAAGCGGAAGCTGCCGTCCGGGTCGCGGACGACGCGATCGCCTGTGTGAAACCAGAGGTTCCGCCACGCCGCCGCCGTCTCCTCGGGGAGCCCGTCGTAGCCGGAGGCGAACGCCCACGGGTCGCGGTGGCGCACGAGGAGCTCGCCGGGCACTCCGTCCGGCAGCTCGGCGTCGTTCGCGTCCGCGACGCGCGCCTCGAAGCCGTCCAGGACGCGACCCAGCGTGCCGGGCCGCAGATCCGTGAGCGTGTTCGAGATCACGATGTTCGTTTCCGTCGAGCCCCACGCGTCGATCAGCCGCATCCCGAACCGCTCCCGGAAGGGCTCGTGCAGGTCGGCCGGGGTCGCCGGCGCCAGCGCGACGCGCCCGCGGTGAGCGCGGTCGTGCTCGCCCTCCGGCGTGCGCAGCAGGATCGAGACCATCGCGCCGAGCAGGTACGTCACCGTCGCTCTGGATTGCTCGAGCCGCTGCCAGAAGGCCAACGCGGAGAAGCGCGGGCCGAGCACGTACGTCGCGCCCGCGACGACCGCTTGGCAGAACGCGTTGAGGGCGTTCGTGTGGAAGAGGGGCAGGTTCGTGTACAGGACGGACTCGCGCTCGATCGACAGCACGTCACCGGTCTTGACGGCCCACCAGTACCACTGTGCGTGCGGGCAGAGCACCCCCTTCGACGGTCCGGTCGTCCCGGACGTGTAGAGGATCGCGCACGGGTGCCCGGGGCCGACCGGCTGCGGCCTCACCGGGGCCGCCCCGGCCGGGAGGCCGCTCTCGTCGAGCACCCACGTCGCCTCGATGCCCGCCTCGGAGACACGATCCCGGAGCGTCGACTCGAGCGCGACGGCCCTCGGCCGGGCGCTCGCGAGGACATGCTCGAGGCCCTCGCCCCGCAGGGCGGTCGAGACGGGCACAAGTACGGCGCCGAGCCACGCGCACGCGAGCCACAGGCGCAGGACCTCCGGGCGATTCTCGCTCATGACGACGACCCGGTCACCGAGCGCGATCCCGGCCTCGGCGAGCGCGCCTGCGAGGGTTGCCGTCTCTTCGCGCACCTCGGCATAGCTCCAGACGGCGTCCTCGAAGCGGAGGAGCGGGCGGTCGCCGTGCAGCGTCGCCGCGCGCTCGAGCATCGTCGGCAGCGTCTGCTCGTGCGTCGCCAGGTCGAGGCGAACGCTCATCGCCGATACGCTAACCGCCTGGCGCGCCGCTCGGCGCTCTCCGAGACGATGAGCAAGCCCTTTGCCTCCACCGGCGACACCACCGAGCAGCGCTCGACGCTCGAGGAGCTTGCGCCCGGCGTGTACGCGTTCACGGCACAGGGCGACCCGAACGTCGGCGCCGTGGTCGGTCCAGAGTCCGTCCTCTGCGTCGATGCCCGCGCGACGCCGACCGCCGCGGGCGAGTGGCTGGAGGCACTTCGCGAGGTCACGGACAAACCGGTCGAGTGGCTCGTGCTCACCCACTACCACGCGGTCCGCGTGCTCGGCGCATCGGCATTCGCCGCCCGCCACGTCGTCGCCCATTCCGGAACGCACGCGTGGATCCACGAGCGGGGCGCGCAGGACTGGGAGTCGGAGTACCGCCGCTTCCCGCGGCTCTTCCGCGACGCCGACTCGATTCCCGGACTGACCTATCCGGACGTCTCGTTCGCGGACACGTTGACGCTGACGCTCGGAGAGCGCGACGTGCAGCTCCTCTGGCTCGGAGGTGGCCATACGCAGGGGGACGTCGCGGTCTGGTTGCCCCGGGAGAGGGTGCTCTTCGCGGGGGACCTCGTGGAGGCGCGGGCCGCACCGTACATGGGCGACGCGCTCGTGACCGAGTGGCAAGCTGGAACGCTCGACCTCATCGAGTCCCTCGGGGCCGAGGTGCTCGTGCCCGGACGAGGAGCCGCGCTCCGCGGAGACGAGGTCGGTCGGGGCACCGCGGAGACGCGCGACTACCTGCGGACGATCTTGACGACCGTGCGCGGCGCGCACGCGCGGGGCGCGTCATTGCGCGAGGCGGGAGAGGAGGCGCGCGCGGCGCTCGAACCGCGTTTCGGCGACTGGTGGATCTTCGAGCACTGCTTCCCCTTCAACGTCGCGCGTTGCTACGACGAGGCCTCGGGGCTCGAGCCGCAGGTGTGGACAGCGGAAAAGGACCAAGAGGTGTGGGCGGCCCTCCAGTCCTGATCGTCGGAGCCGGGCCGATCGGGCTCACGCTCGCTCTCGAGCTCGCGCGCTCCGACGTGCAGACCATCGTCCTCGACGCGAAGCCGGAGCCGACCCGGGAGGGGTCGCGGGCGATCGTTCTCGCGCGCCACGCGCTCGCGACCTTCGTGCGGCTCGGCTGCGGTGCGCCGATGCTCGACAAGGGCGTGGTGCTCTCCCGCGCCCGCACGTACTTCCGCGATACCGAGCTCTTCTGCGTCGAGTTCCCGCGCGAGCGCGAGGGAGAGCTGCCGCGCTTCGTCAACCTGCAGCAGACCTATACGGAGGCGGCACTGTTGGACGCGGTGGGCGGCGCGTCGAACGTCGAGCTCTGCTGGGACGCGCGCGTGCAGGACCTCCACCAGGACGCGGAGGGCGTGACGGTCGTCCTCGACACCGCTCGCGAGGTACGCGGCTCCCACGCGGTCGGCTGTGACGGGGCGCGCTCGACACTCCGCGACCTGCTCGGAGTCGAGTTTCCGGGCCGTAGCCATCCCGACCGCTTCCTGATCGCCGACGTCCGGGCGTCGATGCCGTTCCCCCGCGACGAGCGCCGCTTCTTCTTCGATCCGCCCCAGAACCCGGGCCGCACGATGCTCGTCCACCCGCAGCCCGACGACGAATGGCGGATCGACTGGCAGGTGCCGGGTGACACGGACGCCGAGGAGGAGCGGCGAAGCGGGCGGCTCGACGAGCGGATCCGGAGCGTCGTCGGGCACGGGGACTACGAGCTCGCCTGGCTCACCGCGTATCGCTTTCACCAGCGGGTGGCCGATCGCTGGCGCGCCGACCGCGTCTTCCTCGCAGGCGACGCGGCCCATATCTTCTCGCCGTTCGGCGCTCGCGGCCTGAACAGCGGGGTCGAGGATGCCGTCAACCTCGCGTGGCGGCTCGCGCTCGTGCGAGCCGGCGACGCCGATGATCGGCTCCTCGACGGATACGAGCTCGAGCGCAGGACCGCCGCGCTCGAGAACCTCCGGGCGACCGCCGCGACGATGCGCTTCATGGCGCCGCCCACGCCGCTCCACCGTCTGGCTCGCAGCGCGATCCTTCGCGGAAGCCTGCGCAGCGCGTTCCTGCGGCGCCGCGTGAACAGCGGCCGGCTTGCCGAGCCTGCGGCCTACGGCGACGGTGACAGCGTCATCGGGCGTCCGCTACCCGTGGAGATTCCGGCGCGCCCTCTCGTGCACGGCTTCACGGTGGCGCGGCTTCATGGTCGCGACGTGCTGGTCCGTCCGGACGGTTACGTCGACCGGTGGCTGGACGGCGACGCCGAAGCCGAGGCCGCCGTCGCCGTGATCCTGCGGCCGCCGAGTGGCGTGCTGTAGCCGAGCAAACGCTCGAAGCTGACGCCAACTGCGTCTATGCAGGCTTCTCGCGGCGCTTCGCCTCGAGCTCGGCTCGCGCGCGCGAGACGTAGTCTCGAAGCTTTTGAATGCGCTCTTCCCGGGCTGCGCGGTACGCCCGAAACTCTTCAGGAGTCATCTTCCCCTTCTTCATTTTCTTCCTCCTCGTCGTCGCCACGCACGATCGCCAGGATCTGAACGGTGTCGCTCGAGATGTCTGCAAGCGCTCCGAGAATGTCGAAGACCTCGTCGCGGTAGATCCCCTCTTCTTCGTCCACTCAACCAGCGTGCCTGACCCGTACCTACGGCGCAAGATGTCCGCGGAGGCCACGTCTCAGCTACTGGGTGCGCGAGCTCACGACCGGCGATTGCGCCGCGTCTGCCACGAGTCGTAGTTCAGGTTCTTGCGCACCGTCGGGCCGTACGCGTCCGGCGCGAGCTTCGGCGCGGCTTCGTCGAGCAGATCCGCCTCCTCGTCAAGCCCGCTCTCCCGCAGATCGCCCACCATGCTGACTATGAGCGCCTGCGCGTCGAAGTGGCGGCCCGAGTCGGCCAGCTCGATCGCCTCGTCGCGCGCGCGTGCAGCGCGCAGCACCAGGATCTCCTCCCGCACCTCGGGATCGGGCGCGACCGCCTCGGCCTCCTCGGCAGAGACGCAGTTCGCGATCACGGGGATCGAGAGCGCGTGCTGGGCGATCTCGTCACCGACCGACGTGTAGCGCATAACGAGCTCGGCGATCTGTACCGGACCGAGCGCCGCCACGAACGGGATGTGGAAGGCGAGGACGACGCGTCGCCGCTCGCCTCCATACGCGTCCCCGAGCTCGACCTGGATCCCGCCCGGCACCTCGATCGCCGGGTACTCGTTGAGGACACCCAGAATCTCCACCTGAGCCGCCGGCCGGATCTCGACCGAGACGTTCTGCGCGACGACGCTCGAGAGCCCCTCGAGCTCGGCCGCGAAGATCGCGGGCGCGGCGTCGGGCGTCTCGGCGTAGTGAGCGTTCCCGCCCCCGCCGTCGGCCATCGCGGTCAGGAGATCCTCGTCGAAGCCTTCGCCGAAACCGATCGTCGTCGTCGAGACGCCGTCTGCACGCGCCTTCCGCGTCATCTCGACAAGCGCTCCGGCATCCGTGACGCCTTCATTGGCGAGGCCGTCCGTCAGGAGGAGAACCGCGCGAGTGCCGTCCGTCGGCGCTGCCCGAAGCTGCTCGAGACCGCGTAGCCATCCTCCTGAGAGATTCGTCTGCCCGCCCGGTCCGAGCGACGCGATCGCGGCGGCGAGCCGTGCCGGTTGCACGGGCGCGAGCGGCGCGAGCAGGCGAACCTTGTCGTCGTAGGCGACGAGCGCGAGTGAGTCCTGCGGCCGCAGCCGCTCGACGAGCCAGCGCGCGCAGCGCTTCGCGACGGCGAGCTTCGCGCCCGCCATCGAGCCCGACCGGTCGACGACGAGCGCGAGCTTCAGCGGCGGCCGCTTCTCCTCGTCGTGCCCGGCGGGGACGGAAATCTCCAGCATCGCGTGCACGTCGTGCTCCTGCTCCACTGCGATGACTGTGTGGTCGAGACGGACTGATGCCTGCATGTCGCTCCTTCCAGAAGTGGTCATGCAGGAGAATCGTCGTGCTCGCCTCGACTTCTTACGTTGGGATGGCGGCCGGGATGACGCTGGGGGCCAGGCTTCAGCCTGGCCTCTGTCTGAGGTGTGCTCCGTCCCAGAGGGCGAGATGCTGTCCGCTTCGGACATCTTGCGCACGATTCGAGCTTGCGCTATCAAATCAATATCATCGAGAGCATGGCAAACATCCACATTCGGGACGTTCCTCCCGACGCGCTCGACGCGCTCCGCGCGGCGGCGGCCAGGAAGCGGCGATCGGTGAATGCCGAGCTTGTTGTGGCGCTCGTCGAATACGCGGAGCGGCAGCAGCAGGCGGAGGACCTGCTCGAGCGACTCGCGGAGGTTCGTCGCCAGTGGCGCGAGGCTTTTCCCGATGGCTACCCGGCCGGACTCGAGCCTGAGGCGATCATCCGGCGCGACCGTGACACTCGTTGAAATCGTCCTCGACGCGTCCGTCGCGGTGCGAGGGCTCGACGGCGAAGACGGGCCGGCCAGGGAGCTCGTGGACGAGATCGCGACAGGCGCAACGGTCGCCCACGCTCCCGATCTGATCGTCTCCGAGGTCACGAACGCTCTCCGCGTCCGAGTCGATGTGGAGCGATGGCCGGTCGAAGCTGCGCAGCCTGCGCTCGAGACGCTTCTGTCCTGGCCGATCGTGATTCAACCGTGCGGCCCGCTTGCGACCGCTGCGCTCGCTACCGCGACGGCGCGCGGCATCTCGGCATACGACGCGTTCTACGCAGTGCTGGCCGAGGCGCTCGGCGTGCCACTCGTGACCGCCGATCGTCGACTTGCCGCGGCAGTGCCCGGGTCGGTGCTCGTCGCGTAAGCGACACCGTCTCGTGGATCGCGCTCACTCCGTCAGGCGCCGACGCATCTCCTTGCGCAAGCGCGCCGCCGCCTCTTTGTAGATCGCCAGGCTCTCACGGAGGCCGACGGCGATCACGGCCACGATCTCGACGACGCCATCGTCGGGCTCGTTGCGGTAGACGACTCGATAGCGAGGCTTGTCTCCCCAGTCGGGATCGTCAAAAGCTATGCGACGCAGACCACGGAGATCACCGACTCGCGAGCGCGCGCGCAGCTCTTCTCCGCTCCACGGGTTCTCCTGCAGCGCCATGACCACTCGAATCGCTGCAAGACGAAGAGGGCGATTGGGGAGGGCGTTGATGTCCTCTCGGGCCTCGGGCCACAGCCTGGCCCGCGCGATCACTCGAGCCCGAGCTCCTTCTCGAAGCCGAGCTCGCGGATGAGGTCGTCGAGCGGAATGAGCGGTCCCCCAGGACCCCGGGCGAGTCTTTCCGCCACGGTCAGCTCGAGCAGGATGTCGTCGAGCAGGTCCTCGTTCTCGAGCGCGCGCTCGAAGTCGACGAGCGGGACGAGGACTGCGGCGTCGCGATTGTAGGCCCCGATCCGAACCGCACGGTCGCCTATCGAACCGGCCGGCTCGTGGTGCGCTGCGAAGGCCCGCAGGATGGAGGAGAGCTCGGTGCGCGCGGCCGCCGCAGCGAGTCGTTCGGGAAGCGCCATGTGCTGACTATAGCGCGACTTGTGCAACAAGACGTACAACATTTGTCCACTCAACTGATGTCGTAACGAAAGGTCAGCCGAAACGGCACGGTCGTTCTGGCCGCGCGCGCCCGTCGAGCGGCTGGGATCGAACCGCCACAAAGTTATGGCTGTGCTGTGCGTATCGCGATGGCACGCTGGCAAGTCCCCGAAGCGGGGCGTGCTGCGTGCGACGACGACGGAGGTGATCCAGGAGTTCGTCCACACAGACGCCGCGAGGATCGGGCGCGCATACGCGGCGTTGCTGAGCCCGTTGCTACAGCCGTCCGAGCAGGACCTCAGCGAGGGTTTGCGCCTGTTCGAGCGATCACGAGGAGCTGGGTGCGTTCGATGCCGTCCTTGCGGCCGCGGCGCTCGGGGCCGAGAGTGATGCGCTCGTCTCGGCCGACCGCTCCTTCGCGCTCGGGCCTGAGCTTCGATTCGTCGAGCTCGGCTCGAGCGAGCTCGATGACTTCTTCAAGGTGGAAGCCCCGTAAGAGCCAAAACGTAGCCCTGAACAAAGACTTTCGCTCAATGTGGGTGAAAATCACCCACCAGCTGGTGGATTTCCACCCATTCGAGTAGGCTTAAATCATGCTGCGACGTCATCTCGCCAACGAGCTTCGCGCTTCCCTCGCGGACAACCCGGTGACGCTTCTGGTCGGCGCACGCCAGAGCGGCAAGAGCACGCTCGCGCAACTGCTCATCAGCGAAGGTCATGCAGCCTCGTATCTGACTCTGGACGATGCGGCGACGCTGGCGGCGGCGACATCCGACCCGGAAGGGTTCGTTCGCGGGCTCAGCGGAAATACGGTGATCGACGAGGTGCAGCGCGTGCCGGAGCTGCTGCCGGCGATCAAGGTGAGTGTCGACCGCGACCGACGTCCGGGTCGCTTCCTCCTCACCGGCTCCGCCAACGTGCTCCTGCTCCCTCGCGTCTCCGAGTCCCTGGCCGGGCGCATGGAGGTTCACACGCTCTGGCCTCTCTCACAGGGAGAGATCGACGGTCATCCGGAGAGGTTCCTCGAGCGGTTGCTCGGCGATGCGCCGGCTCCGAGTGTGCCGGCACTCGATGGTGATGACGACATGGTCGCGCGCGTCCTCCGGGGAGGATTTCCGCCGGCCGTCGAGCGCTCCGGGCGGCGCCGCGACGCCTGGCTTGCGAGCTACGTCGGCGCCGTGCTGCAACGGGATGTCAGGGACCTCGCAAACGTTCAGCGGCTCAGCGAGCTCCCGCACCTTCTCGCGCTGCTCGCTGCGCGCACGTCCGGCCTTCTCAATCTCGCGGAGCTGGGTCGCACAGCGGGTGTCCCGCAATCGACGCTGCAGCGCTACCTGACGCTTCTCGAGCATGTCTTTCTCGTGGTACGGCTGCCGTCGTGGAACACGAATGTCGGCAAGCGTGTGGTGAAGGCAGCGAAGCTTCATCTAGTCGACAGCGGTCTCGCCGCGCACGCGCTTGCCGCCACTCCCGAGCGGATTGGTCGCGATCCCACGCTGCTGGGCTCACTCCTCGAGAGCTTTGTCACGATGGAGCTCGTCAAGCAGTGCTCGTGGAGCCTGGGTTCTCCACGTCTCTACCACTACCGGACAGCAAAGGGCGCCGAGGTCGACCTGGTGGTCGAGGACCGCGGCGGCGCCATCGCCGGGGTCGAGGTGAAAGCCGGCGCGACGGTTGGTGCGCGGGACTTTCGTGGACTCCGCGAGCTCGCAGACGCCCATGGCGAGCGCTTTGTTCGAGGCGTCGTGCTGTATCGGGGCGATGCAGTCGTTCCGTTCGGAGAAAGACTCGCCGCCTGGCCTATCCAGGCGCTCTGGGGAGCCTGAGCGCGGGCGTCACGGAGCGCGCGCCGGAACGTAAGATCGAGCCGCGTCCGTGGCGACTGATGTCCAGATGAGCCATGACCAAGACGCGGCCGAGCCCTCGCGTGAACGGCTGCTCGCCAGGTACGAGCGGGTCATCCGTGGCCGCTGTATCGCACGCACCGGGAATCGCTGGGACGGCGAGGACGTCGCGCACGACGTCGTTCTCCGGCTCCTCTCCGAGCTCGAGCGCGGCAAGCGCTACCCGGTTCCCTACGACGTCGTCGTGCACAAGGTGATCGGCTGGACGCTCGGCGACCACTTCGCCGGCCGGCGGACGGACGTTCCCCTGCCCGACGGCTGGGAGCCGTGGGCTCCAGAAGGAGAGCAACGCGGGAGCGACGACGTGGACTCGCGCCTGACGCTCGAGGCCACGTTCGCCGACCTTCCTCCCCGCGAGCGCGACGTCTGCACGCTCGTCTACCTGCAGGGGCTGTCCCCGGAGCAGGCCGCGGGCGAGCTCGGGATCACGCGCAACAACGTCGACCAGGCCCTCCACCGGGGCAGGACGAAGCTCCGCGAGGTGCTGCGCGATGAGTGACGCCGACCGCCTCTTCGACGAGTTCGCGATCAGCTGGGCGCGCGGCGAGCGACCCGATGTCGCCGACTACCTCGAGCAGGTCGCGGACGACGCCGAGCGCTCCGACCTCGTCTCGCTCGTCGACGCCTTCCTCGCGACTACCCCCGTGCCCGAGCCGACGGAGGAGGAGGTCGCGATCATGCGCGCCCGCCTCGAGGGCGACCCTGGGCTCGTCGCGCTGCGGGTGGAGCGGGGGCTGAAGCGGGTCGCCGTCGTGGATCGGCTCGTCGAGCTCCTCGGGCTACCCGGCGGGGCGCGGGACAAGGTCGGTCGCCGCTACCACGAGCTCGAGTCGGGGTTGCTCGATTCGCGCGGCGTGAGCCCACGCGTGTGGGACGCCCTCGCGAGCATCTTCGGGAGGGCAGTGCAGCCGCTGGCCGCGCTGCGACCGCCGGAGGCTGCCGGCGCCGCGTATTACCGGAGGGCGGACACGCTCATGGAGAAGTCGCTGTCGTCGGTGGATGCTCGGAGCGAGCGGGATGAAGTGGACGATCTGTTTGGAATCTCGTCGTAGGGGCGAAACTTGCCTCGTACTCTCATGACGCGTGCTCGAGCTCTTCAGGGGTGCGTCGGGACGGTGAGCGCCTATGCGGCCGGCGCGGGTCGGAGTGTCCCCGGATTCAACGTCGACCCGAACGTCCTCGTCGTCGTCCCAGATCTCGAGATCTCGGCGGCGTCCGGGGCGTGTGCGAGGAAACGGCGGAGCGCCTCCTCGGCCTCAGCGAGCGTGTCGAACTCCCCAAAGCTGGTTGCGAGAGAGCTGGTCGAGCAGGATGTACCAGCCGCTAGTCATGTTCGGCACATTGAACCACGGCTCGAAGCGAAACTCGTCGAGCGACGGCGGACACCGTTCGACGATCCGGAACAGCAGGTGATCGAGAGCCGCGCCGTCGAACACAAGGAACAACGGAGTTGCTTCTCGGGACATCGGAGCAGTGCAGCACGCGGCAACGTGCTACGCCAGATGGCTCCGTTCGACCTGTCCGCTTGTTCTCGCCACCCCCCACTTGCCCTAGGGGATGTCGGCGAGCCGCGCCAGAAACTCGCGTGGCGGAACGGCACGCGGCCGGAGATCGGCCTCGAGCAGGTGGGCGTCGCCGGTCACGATCACGTGAGCGCGGCCGGCCTGGGCGAGCGCTACGAGGTAGTCGTCGTCGGGGTCGCGGGGTACCACACGCTCGGCGGGCGGATCGTCGACGATCCGCGCATCGCGCATGATCTCGGCCCGGAGCACGGCCACGAAAGCTGCGTCCACCCGCCTGGCGATGCGCGGCTCGGAGAGGACGCGGTCGAGCTCGGCGACGAGCGTGGGTGAGACGACGAGATCGAAAGCCCCTGCACGCCAATGGCGCACGATCTCGCCGGGAGCCCCCAAGCGCACGATCGTGGCCGAGACGAGGACGTTGACGTCGAGGACGGCCCGAAGCACCTACGAAGCGGCGTGCCGCTTCTCCCGGCTCTCGTGCTGGACTCGCACGGCGAGCTCGAGCCCCTCCTCCCAGTCCAGCGTCGCCTCGGCCTCCAGCCGCTCGAGCGCCGTGATGCCGAGCCACTCCCGCAGCGACTCCTCGACGAGCTCCGATTCCTTCATCTTGCGCCGCGCGGCCGACACCCGCAGTGCCTGCGCCACCTCCGGGTCGAGGTAGACGGTGAGCCGATCCTTGGCCATGTCCGTATCGTACAGTTTTGACGTCATAACGTTATAGTGCCCTAGGAGCGGCTATCGCGAAAGTGGCCGTTTCGGACACACGTAGGGGCGTTCCGCGCGCTCGAGCCTCGACTGCGCACGCTCGCGTAACGCACTTCAGCGTAACGCTCTATACGCTTTCGCGTATATTGACTTCATGGCAGCGGGAACCCACACGAACCCGTTCCGGTACGGCGCGCTCGCGCTCGACGACGCCTTCACGAACCGGGAGGTAGAGCTCGCGACGCTGACATCGGACGTCCTCAACGGACAGGACGTCGTGATCTTCGCTCCGCGCCGCTACGGCAAGTCGTCTCTCGTCTGGCGCGCCTCGCAGGAGCTGATCGCCGACGGAGTGCTCATCGCGGACGTCAATCTCATGACCACTCCGACGAAGGAGCGCCTCGCCGAGAAGCTCGCGAGGACGATTCACGACGACATCGCGTCGATGCTCTTTCGGGCCAGGGAGCGGTTGCGAGTATTTCGCGGACTTCGCATCACGCCCGTCGTCACGGTCGATCCCGACGACGGCTCGCTCGGCTTCAGCTTCGAGGCCGGCCGGCGCCCCGAGGACGTCGACGCGACACTCGAACGCCTCCTCGAGCTGCCTGGGCAGCTCGCCGCGGAGCGTGACCGGAAGGTCGCGCTCGTTCTCGACGAGTTCCAGGAGATCGTCGACATCGACCCGAATCTGCCGAAGCTCATGCGCTCCGTCTTCCAAGAGCAGCCGCAGGTGGCGCACGTCTACCTCGGAAGCAAGCGGCACATGATGGAGAGGATCTTCAACGACGAAAACGAGCCGTTCTGGCGGAGCGCGAAGCGGATGGAGCTGGACGTGATCGCGCCGCCGCTCTTTCGCCCGTTCATCCAGGAGCAGCTCGAAAGGACCGGCAGAACGATCGACCAGGGTGTCCTCGACCGTGTGCTCGACGTGACGGGCGGACATCCGTACGCCACCCAGGAGCTCTGCTACTTCCTCTGGGAGGCGACACCCGAGGGTGCGCAGGTAGACGCCGAGCGATACGACGTCGCCGCGACCGAGCTCCTCCGGTCAGAGCATGCCCACTTCGGTCTGATCTGGGAGAAGGCAGCGAAGGCGCAACGTCTCGTGCTCCAGGCACTCGCGCGCGAACCGGGTCGTCCGCTGAGCAGCGACTATCGACGTCGGTACAACCTTCCGGCGGCCTCCAGCGTGCAGAGGGCTCTCGGGGCCCTCGTGAAGGATGAGCTCGCCTCGAGGGATGGGAAGGGCGAGTATCGGATTGCCGAGCCGTTCCTGGCCGAGTGGATTCGACGGAACGACATTGAAGACGTTCGCCCGAGGTGATCCGCTGCCCTACGCGCATCTGCGTTACGCCGATGTGCGTGCCGTCTCGGACGTAAGAACTGTCGTCCCGCGCGGTGATCCGACTCGGCGTGGTGACCTTTCTAGACCAGTCCAGTAGGCTGAGGCACGCTTTGATGTCGTCAGAGTCGTGGGCTGCGGGGCGCAAGTACGAGGAGCCTCGTGCGCACGCGCTCCGCGAGCGCTACCTGGCTGCTTTCGGCGGGGAGGAGATCCCGGTCCCGATCGAGGCGATCGCCGAAGACCTGCTCGGCCTGCGCGTCGAGCAGGAGTGGGGGATGGAGTACTCGGGGATGCTGCTGCCCGCGGAGCGAAAGATCGTGCTGAACGCGGCCGAGGCGCCCCGCGACGTCGCCCCGCTCCGCCGCTTCCGCTTCACGATCGCGCACGAGGTCGGGCACTGGGTGTGCCACGTCGTCGGCACCGCACGCGCCGAGCCCGTGTACTGCCGGGCGAAGGACCTTGAGGAAGACGCCGACCGAACCCTCGAGCGCGAGGCGAACGTCTTCGCAGCAGAGCTGCTGATGCCTGAGCAGGCGGTTCGGGAGGCGTGGGAGGAAATGGACGCGGTCGACGCGTGCGCCTCTCGCTTCGATGTCTCCCCAACCGCCATGCATTGGCGCCTGTTCGGTTTTGGTCTCGCGGCGAAAGCACCCAGTTAGTGGCGGGCAAGCCGCAGCCCAAACCTATCGAGGTGTTCGAGGCGAACATCGCCGACGCCCAACGTCTCCTCGCGTTCGCCCGCGCTCTTGCGAACGGTCGTAAATACGGCATGCGTCGGGAGCTTCGCGAATCTGTGGGAACGGCCCTTCGAGTACCCAAGCACAAGTGGGGAGAGCTTGATTGCGTCGAGTCCGACGACGTCTTCGTTGTTCTCAAGCCCGGTGGGTTGGCAACACGCGCGCACTTCACCGAGATAGAACTGCGCCCGCTTCTTCGCCAGGCGATCGTGGCCGCTGCTGCGGCCGTAGAATCCTACGTCGCGGAGAAGGCGGCCACCTATGTTGCAGCTGCGCTCGCTGCCCGACCAGATCGCTTGAAGGAAGTATCAATCTCTCTCGTGGACGTCATGGACATCGAGAGTCGCTACAAGCGGAGAGCCTGGGGCTACCGCGCGGTCCTAGAGGCGCACCTCGAGCGAGAGGCGAGCGCCGACCCTGCGCAGATCGGCAAGGTGTTTTCGACGGTTGGTCAGAAGAACCTCTGGTCGAAGGTCGATGCCTCGCGTGGAGTCTCAAAGAGCACCTCCGAGACGCAACTAAGCGCACTCGCACAGCGTCGAAACAAGATCGCCCACACTGGCGACAGGACGCCGACGGGTCGCTCTCAGCTTGCCCTGGCAGACGCGGAGTCGCATGTGGCGAACGCAAAGTCAATTGTCGAGGCACTGGAGACCGTTCTTCCATGAGCCCTGAAGGCGGCGAGCTCTTCATCGTTGACAACAGTGACTCGGGCTGGACCGGCCTCCGCTACCTCAAGGACTGGACCGAAATCGCAAAGAGCTTCGACATCGCCACCGGTTTTTTCGAGATCGGCTCGTTGCTCGGGCTGGACGGCAGCTGGCAGCAGCTCGACAAGATTCGGATCCTCATGGGCGCGGAGGTCACGCACTCCACGAAGGCAGCGTTTCTCAAGGCCACGAAGGGGCGCGCGGAGGCAATGCTCGACGCGAGCCTCGAGGACGAGAAGCGCGCCGAGCCGTTCCTCCACGGCGTGTCCGCGATCGTCGAGGCGCTGAAGTCAGGCCAGATCGAGTGTCGCGTCTACACGAAGGACAAGTTTCATGCCAAGGCCTACATAACCCACGCGAAGCTCGAAGTAGTCGGCCCAAGAGCCCTGGTGGGCTCGTCGAACTTCACGCGTCCCGGACTCACCCAAAACGTCGAGCTCAACATCCAGGTGCAGACGGGTCCAAACGTCGCTCTCCTCCAAAAGTGGTTCAACGAGCACTGGCAACAAGCGCAGGACGTCACGCCCGAGATGCTCGAGGTCGTTGACAGACACGTTCGTGAGTACTCGCCGTTCCAGGTCTACGCGAAGGCGCTTCACGAGTTCTTCCGTGGCCACGAGATCACGGCCGGTGAGTGGGATGAGAGCGAGTCGCGGATGTTCCACGAGCTCGACCGCTACCAGCAGGAGGCGTACTGGTCGCTGATGAAGATCGCGCGTCAACACGGCGGCGCGTTTCTCTGCGACGGCGTCGGTCTCGGCAAGACCTTCGTGGGGCTGATGCTGATCGAGCGGCTGATTCTCCACGAGGGAAAGCGCGTCGTCTTGTTCGCGCCGAAGGCGACCAAGGAGGCGGTTTGGGAGCCGCTCATCCGCCACTACCTGCCGCACATCGGTGGCATGGGTGGAGGGGGGGACTTCAGCAACCTTGCCATGTTCAGCCACACCGATCTCGGCCGCAAGGGCAGCTTCCCCGCAAGATTCGCCCGCATCACCGAGCTTGCGGACGCCGTGATCATCGACGAAGCCCATCACTTCCGAAATCCTGGGACAGCCGGAACGACCGGCGACGAGGACAAGGAGTCGCGATACCGCAAGCTCTTCAACCTCCTCGATCCGGAAATCCGACCGAAGTCGCTATTCCTCCTCACGGCGACGCCAATCAACAACCGCCTCACCGACTTCCGGCACATGACGGAGCTGTTCTCGCGTGGCGACGACCGCTACTTCGCACAGACGCTTGGGATCAACAACCTCCGCGCTCACTTCGGCAACCTCGAGAAGACCCTGCGCAAGGAGTTCGAAGGCCACAACGTCGCCGAGGCGGGAGCCGTTGTCGAGGCGCAAGAGATTCTCGCGACAAGCCCTACATTTCAAGAGCTCGTTGTCCAGCGCAGCCGGGCCTACGCGGTCGCCAGTCAACTTCGTGAGACAGGTACAGGCGCGGCCTTTCCCGAGCGGAAGCCGCCACAGGTCGCGGAGTATTCGATCAAGAAGACCTACGGCCAGCTCCTCGACGACGTCGAGGCTGCGTTCTCACGGGCCAAGCCGCTCTTCAGTCTGGCCATCTACTATCCGCTCGCGTACTACAAAGGTACGGACGAATCGATCGACCCGATCGAGAACAACCGCCAGTACCAGGTCGTCGGGCTGATCCGGACGAACTTCCTCAAGCGATTCGAGAGTTCAGTCTGGGCGTTCGAACAGTCGTGTGACCGTCTGTTCGACAAGCTCCTAGCGTTCGTCCAGGTCCACAGCGAAACCGAGGCTGAGAAGAAGCGGCTGGAGCGGTGGAAGCTCCAGAACGCCGAGATCCTCGGCTACGCGGCGCAGCTGAGTCTGAGGTTGGCGGGCGAGCCCGACGAGGAGGCCGACGAGGATGTCGTGCCTCAAGAGCTCCTCGACAAGGTCATCCCGCTCGATCGCGAGGAATACAAGGTTGACGAGATTCTCGACGAGACGTTTCTCGACCTCGACCAGATCGTCGACTTCCTCGAGGAGACGCAGAAGTTCGACGCGAAGCGCGACGACAAGCTCCAGAAACTCATCCGACTCCTGAAGTCGAAGGACCTCGAAAGACGAAAGGTGCTCATCTTCAGTGAGTTCTCGGACACCGCCCGCTACATCGCGCAGCACCTCGATGAGGCCGGTATCGACGGTCTCGAGCAGCTTGACAGCGGGAGCAAGAAAAACCGCGCGGACGTCATCACGCGCTTCTCCCCCTACTACAACGGCTCCAGCTCGCCCGAGCTCGAGGCGGAGGGGAAGAGCGAGATCCGCGTGCTCGTCTCCACCGACGTCCTCTCGGAGGGCCTCAACCTGCAAGACGCGACACGGATGATCAACTACGACATCCACTGGAATCCCGTTCGCCTAATGCAGCGGATCGGTCGCGTCGACCGGCGCATGAGCCCAGACATCGAGGCGCAGCTGAGGGTCGATCATCCGGAGAAAGCCGACGACCGGGGAACAGTCGTCTACTGGAACTTCCTGCCACCGGATGAGCTGAACGCGATCCTCACGCTGTACACGAAGGTCACCCAGAAGACGCTCCTCATCTCGAAGACGATGGGCATCGAGGGAAGGAAGCTGTTCCGGCCCGAAGACGACTACGAGGCTCTGAAGGAGTTCAATCAGGCGTACGAGGGGACGACGAGCGCCGTTGAGCAAATGCATCTCGAGTACCAGCGACTGCTCGACGAGATCCCAGGGCTCGCGGAGACGCTCGAGCGTCTACCAGGCGCCGTCTTCAGCGGGAAACAGCGCCCCAAGAGAGGCTTGCGCGGAGCGTTCTTCTGTTTCGGGCTTCCGGCTCTCGACAAGGAGAAAGGCGAGTTCACGGATGAGGCCGGCACGACCCGCTGGTACTTCTATGACGCAGAGCGCGAGGCAATCCTCGAGGAGCCCGCGGAGATCGTCGACTCGATCCGCTCAGCACCTGAGATCCCACGCTCTTGCACGACCGAGGAGTCAAAGTTGCTCGAGATGCGAGACGCTGTCTTGAAGCACATCAAGAACACCTACCTCAAGAGGGTCGACGCGCCCGTCGGCGTCGCACCACGGCTGCGATGCTGGATGGAACTGAACGGCGGATGACCGATCTGCGCGAGCGACTCCAAGGGATCCGAACCTTTCCCTCCCTCGTCAAGTTCCTCCGCGAGGAGCTCGACTGGCCGATCGACTCGACGGATGACTTCGAGGAGCTCACGTTCGACTATACGCCCGACGAGCTCGGGATCGATGAGGCGAGTGCGGCGAAGATCGAAGAGATCAAGCGCCTTCGGCCTCTTGCTCACAACCAGCCGTGGGGCATCTTCTTCGTCAAGTTCGAGCCGAAAGAGCTCCCGGTTGTAGCGCTGCGCCGCATCCTCAACCGGGTAGTGGTCAAGAAGCAGACGACGCCGAGCGCGGCCGAGCAGCAGAAGTGGGCAACGGACGACCTTCTTTTCATCTCGGCCTACGGCGAGGACGACGAGCGCCGGATCAGCTTCGCCCACTTCTCGCGCGACCCGGCGACAACGGATCTGCCGACATTGAAGGTCCTGGCCTGGGATGACCAAGACACAGGCCTGCATCTGGACGATGTCGCCAAACGTCTGGTTGGACACCTTTCGTGGCCGGCCTTCGAGGACGAGTGGGACGACGAGGCATGGCGGGAGCGCTGGCGAACGGCGTTCGAGCTCCGCCCTCGGGAAGTTGTCACGACGTCCAAGGTGCTCGCGACTCGACTCGCCGAGCTCGCAAGGGCCATCCGATTCCGAATCAACGGGGTGCTCGAGATCGAGAGCAAGGATGGGCCTGTCACAACGCTGATGAACGCATTCCGCGAGTCGCTCGTTCACGACCTCGAACGGGACGATTTCGCGGACATGTACGCCCAGACGATCGCCTACGGACTGCTGTCCGCCAGGGTCGCGAACCCGAGTGGCGACAGCTCGGCCGAGCACCTGCCGGCCACCAACCCGTTCCTCAAGGAGCTCATGGAGACGTTCCTCCGTGTCGGAGGGACCCGCGACGAGCGGCGCGACGGGATTGATTTCGACGAGCTTGGTGTGAGTGAGGTCGTGGAACTACTCGACGATTCCAATATGGAAGCCGTCGTGCGGGACTTCGGGGACAAGAACCCACAGGAAGATCCAGTCATTCACTTTTACGAACTCTTCCTCAAGGAGTACGACGCGAAGAAGCGGATGCAGCGCGGCGTCTTCTACACCCCGCGCCCAGTTGTCTCATACATCGTCCGCTCAGTCGACGAATTGCTGCGCACAGAGTTCGGCCTTAAAGATGGCCTTGCCGATACGACCACATGGGACGAGATGTGTGAGCGCGACCCATCTCTATTGATTCCTGACGGGGTTGACGCTGATGAGGCGTTTGTACGGATCCTTGATCCTGCGACCGGCACCGGGACGTTTCTCGTGGAGACCATCGACGTGATCCATGGGACGCTAACTGCGAAGTGGACGGCGCAGGGCGTTGGGGATGAACACCAACGGGTGCTATGGAGCGAGTACGTCACGAAACACCTCCTTTCGCGCCTTCATGGATACGAGCTCCTCATGGCGCCGTATGCGATCGCCCATCTGAAGATCAGCCTCAAGCTCCGCGAGACTGGCTACCGATTTGACAGCGATGTAAGAGCTCGCGTCTTCTTGACGAACGCGCTTGAGCCCGCCCCGGACTTTTCAGACAGGCTCGAGTTCTCGATTCCTGCGCTGGCGCATGAAGCGATCGCCGTCGGAGAGGTCAAGAAGCGTGTCCGCTTCACCGTGATCGTGACAAACCCTCCGTACTCGATCATGTCCGCGAATCTTTCACCAGGCGCCCGAGCGTTGGTCGATGCCTATCGCTATGTCGATGAGCAGAAGATCGTCGAGAAGAGCGCGATCGTTTTCGAGCGAACTCTTCAGGACGACTACGTCAAGTTTCATGCGCTGGGCGAGTCACTCGTCTCCGACTCTGGCGCTGGAGTGCTCGGGTACATCTCTAACAGTGGAACATCAATCTTCGGGGCATGAGGCACCAGTTGCTGAAGACGTACGACCGCATGGACATCGTCGACCTTCACGGCGACGCGGATCGTCGAGAGGTCACACCATCGGGGGAGAGAGACGAGAATGTCTTCGAGATCAAACGAGGTGTCGCAATCCTCTTCGCGAGGAAGCTGCTCGAACCTCAGGGCCGCCAGTCCGATGTCACGCGGGCCGACTATCTCGGCTCACGGTCCTACAAGTACTCAGTACTTCGCCGGAACACGCTATCTGCGACGCCGCGGATAGAGATCACTCCGAGACCAGACAGGTATCAGCTTGTTCTCCTAGATTCCGCCCGCGAAGACGAGTACGAAAATGGGATCTCAGTCTCGGCGCTGTTTCGGCTCAGAGCGACAGGGATCGAAACAGGAAAGGACGCCGTGCTGGTCGCTTTCAGTAAGGAAGAACTGAAAGCTCGCATGGAGGACTTCGGTAATCTCGCCGCCTCTGATTCCCAGATCCGCGAAAGGTATGGAGTCGAGGCTGGCTGCGGGCGCAAGATCGCAGATCTGCGGCGGACTATCCTGAGTGATCCAGAGTTCGATAGTAGGATTCGGCCTTTCACCTTCGCGCCGTTCGATGAGCGTTTTGTCCTCTACCGAACCGACCTCCTCAATGTTCACAGCGACAGCGTTAGTCGTCACCTGCTCGACGGCGGAAACCTTGCTTTCTTGGCTATGCGACAGGTCTCTATCAGCCGGGGTTTCTCACATGTCTTCGTGACGCGCAACGTCACGAATAATCGAGCGTTCTACAGCACACGCGGCAAGGTCTACATGATGCCGCTCGCTGTCTGCGCTGGAGGCGGTGTGCTGACAGCGGCCGCTTCCGAGTCGAACCTCGACGAGCCTCTGGCTCGACGGCTGAGCAGCATTGACGGCATTGAGGACGCTGGGCGTCTGAGCGATGAAGATCTTCTTGCGTTCACGTACGCCCAGATGCACTCATCGGCTTACAGAACCCGCTACAACCTGCCCCTACGAGGCGACTATCCGCACGTGTTCCCCGCTCGAACCGTCGAGCTGCAGCGCTCTCTCTGTCGGCTGGGATGGCAGCTCATCACCCTCCACCTGCTGGAGCGGCCGGGCGGTGGCCCTGGCTCTCTCGCACGCGCTTCTGAGAGTGTCCTACGCGTGGACAAGGTGCGGTTCGAGGCGGGCGAGGTGCTCCTCGATTCGTCCGGGGCGGCCGGCTTCGAGAACGTTCCCGAGGAGGTCTGGAATTTCGAGATCGGCGGCTATCAGGTTTGCCACAAGTGGCTCAAGGACCGCAAGGGGCGGACGCTGTCGGAAGATGACATCGCCCATTACCAGATGATCATCGTCGCACTCTCTGAGACGATCCGGTTCATGCAGGAGATCGACGAGGTCATCGACGAGTACGGCGGTTGGCCGGGTGCATTCGTCACGGCGGAAAAGGAGAACGCGTAGTGGATGCCAACACCCGCACGCTGAAGGAGCTGTTCCAGAAAGACGTCCGGTATGTCATCCCGACCTTCCAGCGGCCGTACGTTTGGGATCAGGACGGCCAGTGGGAGGCGTTATGGGATGACCTGCGAAACGTCGCAGAGCGTTACCTGGACGAGCTCGATGCCGCTGACGGGAACAGCGCCATCGCAGAAGAGGAGGCGCGTTCGCACTTCATGGGAGCAGTCGTACTCCAGCAGACGCTGATGCCGACTGCAGAGATCGAGACGCGCACGGTGATCGACGGTCAGCAGAGGCTGACCACTATGCAACTTGTCCTCGATGCTGCGCAAGAGGTCATGGAGGAGCTGGAGTTCCCGGAGGCGTCGAGGTTGGCCCGCCTGGTCGAGAACGTTTTCAGTCCCGGTGATGAGCGGTTCAAGCTATGGCCGACGGGGCTCGATCAGGCCGCCTTCCGGGCCTCGATGACGAATAGCGCCGTCACGCCGGAAGGATTCGAGGACTCACTCATCGTGCAGGCACACGATTTCTTCCGACTCCAGATCAAGGAATGGGTCGAGAGTGCCGCGGACGATGAGACAAAGCGCAAGCGAGCTCACGGGCTCGAGACAGCGCTGTTCGCGCTCCTTGAGCTCGTCGTCATCGATCTCACGACGGCCGACGATCCGTTCGTGATTTTTGAGACGCTCAACGCACGTGGGACGCCGCTACTCGATTCCGACCTCGTGAAGAACTACATCCTCCAGACGGCGTCCGGACTCGGGTTCTCGTCGGACGACCTCTATGAACAGGAGTGGCGACCGCTCGAGGACATTTGGTGGCGAACCGAGGTTCAGCAGGGGCGAATCGTGCGCCCTCGGCTCGATGTCTTCCTCAACTATTGGCTCATGATGCGCAAGTCCGCCGAGGTCACATCCACCGAGGTCTTTCGCGAGTTCAAGTCGTTCGTCGAGAAGGGTGACTCCTCAATCCAGGACGTCGCGCGGGATCTGCGCGCAGTCGGTGAGACATATCGCGCCTTCGATGACTTCGAGCCGTACTCGGCGCCAGAAATCTTCGTCCACCGCTGGCGCGTGATCGAGGCGGGCGTCACGACTCCTCTGCTTCTCTGGTTGTTCTCGCAACTGCCTGATCAACTCGAAGCGTCGCGTCGGGACCGGTGTCTCATCGCGCTCGAGAGCTTTCTCGTGCGCCGGATGGTTTGCCGGATGACCACCAAGAACTACAACGACCTGTTTCTCGAGCTCCTGTCTCAACTCTCGAAGTCGGGGCCCGAGCTGGCTGACGAGGTGCTCGTGAGCTATCTCTCGGGCCAGACAGCCGATTCACGCCTTTGGCCTGATGACACGGCCTTCGAGTTCGCAATCCTCGACATGCCTCTCTATCGTCTTCTCACCCGCGGCAGACTTCGGATGCTGCTCGAGGCGCTCGAGGACGCTGCCCGGTCATCGCTTGCTGACGAGAAGCACGTTGCGCGCGGGGCGCTGACCATCGAACACGTCCTACCCCAGAAGTGGCACGCGCATTGGCCTCTCGCCGACGGAGACATCGAGGCGGTCGGGCACCGTGAGCGTGTACTCCACAGCCTCGGAAATCTGACACTCGTCAACGACAAACTCAACCCCACGCTGTCGAACGCGGCTTGGCCCGCGAAGCAGAAATTGCTTTCGGAGCACGCCGTGCTCCATCTCAACAAGGAGCTGTTCAACGGCTATGCAACTCGGGAGTGGAACGAAACGACGATCCGCGAGCGTGGCAAGGTTCTCGCGGAGCGAGCGAAGTCGGTGTGGCCGGCGCCCCTTCTCTGACCAAGCTCGAGGTGACTCGCTGAGTGCCGAGGAGCCCGACGCTTACTACGGGACGTTATGTGAGACACAAGGGAAGCGTGGTCGACGAGCGTCTGAGCGCTCCTCATAGGAGGTAGACCGGTCCCTACCCCCCGTATCGATAGCTGACGAAAAGCTCTGGGTCGTTCTGCCAGAACCATGAGACTAGAAACCGCCCACCCACAAGCGGCAGACCGGGATCCTTCCCGAACGCCTGCGGCGAGAAGTTCCGCGTCCAGTCGAGCAGGTCGACAGAGAACTTCTGTGTGCTCCGAGGCAGCGCAACCGCGACGCTGATCGTGCCGCCGCGTGCAAGGACGAACTGGGGCAGCGGGAAAACTCCCCTGAACTCGAACGCTCCATTCTGCTCGGCGAGCAGCTTGCGTTGGTGCGTGCGGATGAAGCGCTCCTGTCCTGGCTCGAGCCGGATGGGCTCGCTCCGATAGGCGCGACGGATGGTCTTGCGCAACTGTTCTAGGTACTGATCCACCCACGCCTGATCGTGTCCCAGGCCGACGGCGTTTGCGCGGAGGGCGGCTGCCATCGTTTCCCACTCGGCGTCGACCTCGACTTCCTCGAGGACGGGCTGGTCGTTCCCGACACGGATGGCGCGGTGCGAGCCTGAGCGATTCTCCGGGTCGGTTGTGGCGAGGATGAGAGGGAATTCGAGAGGCGCACCTGTGTCGTTCAGCACCGCGAGCGTCGTGTTGATCGCAGCTGCGTCGTGCCGATAGCCGTACCGCGTTCCAGGCTCGATGTCGACCAGCGTCGACTGCCAGAGCACTGTGAGCGGCCGGTCGGGGAGAGGAACTGCAGTGAGCATCGGGAACGACCTCCTTACGTGGATGGATGGGTTAGTTACGTCAAACTCACGGACAGAGGAGTAGCGTAACATACAAGAAGGCGCGATTCCCGAAACCGCCAGCCGGGAAGCGTGATTGACTACGGCAACCGCGGAAGGAGGGACCGTGAACCAGGATCTCGGACCACGGCTCGTCGCTGCGCGACAACGTCGGCGGTTGAGCCAGGACGACGTAGCCGCGCTGCTCGGCGTCACGCGGGTGCTGGTCTCGCATTGGGAACACGGGAAGCGGCGGCCCGCCGAGCACGTCGTCGAACGGCTCGCGCAGCTGTACGGCGTGTCTCTCGAGGAGCTCTTTGCGCCTGATTTCGAACCGTCGGGCTCGGATCTTGTTGAGCTTCTCTACCGGGATGCGACGGATGGCATCGACGCGAGTGCGCGCGCAGGCCTTGAGGACTTCGTCCGCTTCCTCGACGACTTCGCCCGGCTCGCAGCGGAGCTCGACGAGGATCTCGGTCCGCGAACGCAGTCACCGTTTACGCTCCGACCTGGGTTTACGTCGAAGGAGGACGCCCGCCGAAAGGCGCTGGAAGTGCGCGACTGGCTCCGGCTCGGCCTAGGGCCGGTCGGCGACCTCCCCGGGGTTCTCGACGGGATCGGCATTACCGTTTTTCGGACGCCGCTCGGATCTGATCTCGCGAGGGCAGTGTCGGGCGCGTTCCTCCAGCACCCGCAGCTTGGAATGTCTATCGCCGTCAACGTGGAGACGACCCCGGGCCGGCAGCTCTTTACGCTCGCTCACGAGCTCGCGCACGCCCTCTTTCACAGCGAAAGAGAGCACCACCTCGTTAGCTACTGGACACGCCGCGACGACAAGGAACGTTTCGCCGACCTATGGGCTGGCGAATTCCTTGTCCCTGTTGGGGGGCTGCGGCAGACCGTTGAGCAGCTGGACCTTCGGGCACGCATCGAGGCCGAGGACGTGATTCACCTGCAACGGCATTTCGGCGTGTCGTACGGAATGATGCTGCTTAGGCTTCGTCACGTCGGGCTAATCCCAGTGGGTCGTTACGACGAGCTCAAGTTGGTCAGCCCCGTGGCGCTGGCTGCTCAGCTCGGATACTCGATCGCGCCGGAGGAGTGGGGACAGGATCCGTCTCGCTGGCGGCTCGAGCGGTTCCCCCGGAGGTTCGTTCGGCTGCTCGTCCGTGGACTGCGGAAGGAGCGTTTGAGTCCGGCGACGGCGGCCACCTTGACCGGTCTGACGATTGACGAGATCGCCGAGTTAATCACCCCGCCCGATACGGGGGACCCAGAAGTAATCGACGAGCTTCGCGAGTACGAGAGTGTCGCGAGCTGACCGCCTTGTCGTCTCGGACACAGTTGTCGTTAACTACTTTCTCGCGGTCGGCAATTTTGAGTTGCTAAGACAGCTCCTTGGCGGCGTCGTTCGAGTTCCGTCTGCTGTGTTCGACCCGGAGGAACTCGACACCGTCGCTGACGAGGCGATGAGCGAGCTTCGCGCCGGGATGCACCTGCACGCGAGACGAGCGGTCGACGATCGCATTCCGTCCGTGCTCCGCACGCGGTCGATCCGAGCGCTCCCTCACTTCCAAACACTCCCGCGTCTCGCGGACGATGGGCACGTCGTCGCACTTGAGCTCATGCCGCAGGAGCTGGGGCACTTCGCCCGGCTCCGCAGTTCGGATTACGTTCGCGAGTTCTCCCTCGTTGCTGGGCTTGGTCGCGGGGAAGCCGCAGCTCTCGCCATTGCGCTGGGTAGAGGGTGGGGGATGGCGACGGACGATGAGGATGCGATCAAGGTCGCACAAGCACTCGACCCGAACATATCGTTACATCGCATTCGTGCGCTGCTGCTTGAGGCGGTTGAGGCCGCGATGATCTCTCGGCAGGAGGCTCAGGGATTGCACTCGGCCATGATCGAGGCCGGGTTCTGGGATCGCAAGAGGCTCGAATAGCTGGGGTCGAGCTGGATCCGCCACGTTGAGGGACGTCGAACTACTGCCCTCCCGTAAGCGCCGGCTTCAATTCGACTGATACTGCAAGTGAATGCGACTTGCGGCCGACGGCACGCTCCTTCTCTCGCCCTCCGACCTCTCGGCCCACCTCGCCTGCCCGCACCTGACGAACCTCAACTTGAAGGTGCAGCACGGCGAGCTCGAGCGACCGCATGTGGACGACACGCACGGTGACCTCATCCGCCGTAAGGGGGACGAGCACGAGGCCGCGTACCTGGCGCGGCTCGTTGCCGAGGGACGCACGATCGCGCGCATTCCCACCTACGGCGAGGGGTTCGACCCCGAGGAGGCACGCCGGCTGACGCAGGACGCGGTTCGCGCGGGGGAGGCTGACGTCATCTATCAGCCGTACCTCTCCGACGGGACCTGGCGCGGATTCGCGGACTTTCTCGAGCGCGTTGCCGACGGGAGCTACGAGGTGGTGGACACGAAGCTCGCTCGCTCCGCCAAGCCCGCGCACGTGCTCCAGCTCTGCTTCTACTCCGAGCAGCTCGGGCGGATTCAGGGGCGACTTCCCGAGTTCTTTCATGTCGAGCTCGGGACTGGGGTGCGGGAGACTTTTCGTACTGCGGATCACATGGCTCACTTTCGGCGCTCGCGCGAGCGGTTTTTGGCGGCGATCGAGGCCACGACGAACACCCAAAAACGGGGTCTGGCTGAAGCCAGACCCCAGACCCACCCGGTCACCCAAGGGCGGGGTCTGGCTTTAGCCAGACCCCTGGCCCCGCCGGAGACGTATCCCTGGCCGTGTGACCACTGCGGGCTCTGCGACTTCCGCAACCTGTGCAAGCAGCAACTCCGGGACGACGACAACCTCGTGCTCGTCGCGGGTCTTCGCCGGAGCCAGGCCGACCATCTTGCCGAGCACGGCGTTCCCACGCTGGCTGCACTCGGCGAGCAGAGACCCGGCCTCGAGGTCACGGGCATGCGGCCCGAGGCGCTGGAGGCGATCCGCCACCAGGCCTCGCTCCAGCTCCATCGGCGCGAGACCGGCGAGCACCGCGTCGATCTCCTGCCCGACGAGGAGGGGCGCGGCTTCCGGCTCTTGCCGGCACCGTCTCATGGGGACGTCTGGCTCGACCTCGAGGGCCACCCGTTCTACGAGCCGGCGCGCGGGCTCGAGTACCTCTTCGGCTGGTGCTACCGCGACGAGGACGGGACGGTGCGCTACGAGGCCGCCTGGGCACGCGACCGAGACGGCGAGTGCGAGATCTTCGAGCGTTTCGTCGACTGGGTTTGCGAGCGCCGGCGCCGCTACCCCGACGCGCACGTCTATCACTACGCCTCCTACGAGCGCACGGCGCTTCGTCGCCTGATGGGCGAGCACGCGACGCGCGAGCACGAGGTGGACGACTTCCTGCGCGGCGATGTCCTCGTCGACCTCTACCGCGTCGTCAAGCAGTCGCTGCGCGCGTCGGTGGAGAGCTACTCGATCAAGACGATCGAGGAGCTGTACGGGTTCGTGCGGACGGCCGAGGTTCGAGGTGGCGACGAGTCGACCGTCCTCTTCGAGAAGTGGCTCGAGAGCGGGGACGCGTCTCTTCTCCGGGACATCGAGGCGTACAACGAGGAGGACTGCCGCTCGACGGTCGCGCTGCACGAGTGGCTGCTGCAGCGGCGTCCACGCGGGCTCCCCTGGCGTCCGTCGTCCGAGCCAGAGCCGCCCGCGGACGAGGTGATGCCCCCCGAACGGGCCGTGCTCCGCGACGCTCTTCTCGAACGCTCTGTAGGGGAAGGAGACGCGCCGTGGCTCCTCGCACAGCTCCTCGACTACCACCGCCGCGAGGCGAAGCCGCAGTGGTGGGAGTGGTTCCTCCACGTCACGCTCGACGAGGAGGAGCTGATCGCGGACACGGACACGATCGGCGGACTCGAGCTGGTCGGCGAGCCGCAGCCCGACAAGGGCTCGCTCGTCTACACCTTCACCTTCCCGCCGCAGGAGCACAAGATCAGCGGCAACGCGGTCGATCCGGCCACGGAGAAGCCTTGCAATGTCGCGGTCGACGACGAGCTGGGTCTCGTCACGCTGCGCCGTGCGAAGAACCGGGTCGACGAGCCGCTGCCGCGGGCGCTCATCCCGGTCAAGCCGATCATGGATGGCGAGCAGCGGGGGGCAATGGCCCGGCTCGCGCGCGCGTATCTCGCGGGCGAAGCGACGCCGGGCGTCGTGGCGGTGCTCGAGCGGCGACTCCCGCGGGTGCGACTCGACGTGGCGCCCGTCGAAGCCGTCGCCACGCTCGGGGACAGCTATCTCTTCGTCCAGGGCCCGCCCGGCTCGGGCAAGACGTGGCAGGGCGCGAAGATGGCGGTGGCCTTGATGCGAGCGGGGAAGCGGGTCGGGGTCACTTCGCTCAGCCACAAGGCGATCAACAAGCTCCTGCAGGAGATCGAGCGCGAGGCCCGTGAGCAAGGCTTCGCGTTCAAGGGCCGGAAGAAGTCGACAAGCGGGAACGAGGAGTCCCGTTTCGCGGGAGACTTCATCGACTGGCGCGATGGTTGGGGCGATCTGCTCGACGACGAGCTCCAGCTCGTGGCCGGCACGGCGTGGTTGTTTGCGCGGGAGGAGTTCTCGAACCGGGGTCTGGCTGAAGCCAGACCCCAGACCCCTCGGCCCTTCCTCGACACGCTGTTCGTCGACGAGGCGGGCCAGGTCGCGCTCGCCGACGCGCTTGCGATGGGTGCCGCAGCCCGCAACCTCGTGCTGCTCGGCGATCCGAACCAGCTCCCGCAGGTCTCCCAGGGAGCCCAGCCCGAGGCTGCCAAGGTGTCCGTGCTGCAACACCTGCTGGGCGAGGACGAGACGGTGCCGCCCGAGCGAGGCATCTTCCTCGAGCAGACGTGGCGCCTGCGGCCCGAGATCTGCGCGTTCACGTCCGAGGCGTACTACGAGGGGCGGCTGCTCCCCGCTGCGGTGAGCGCGCGTCGGACGCTCGCCGCAGGCGACGGCCTCTTCGTGGAGGAGATCCAGCACGCGGGACGCAGCCAGTCTTCCCGGGAGGAGGCGGACGCGGTCGCGGCGGCGATCCGCGCGCTTCTCGGGACGTCGTTCACGGACGAGAGTGGGGTGGCGCGACCGATCGGGCCGGACGATGTCCTCGTCGTCGCCCCCTACAACGCCCAGGTGCGCCGCCTGCGCCAGCGCCTGCCCGCGGGAGTCCGCGTGGGGACGGTGGACAAGTTCCAGGGGCAGGAGGCGCCGGTCGTCTTCGTCTCGATGGCGAGCTCGACCGCGGAGGACGCCCCGCGCGGCATCGGCTTCGCCTTCGACCGCCACCGCGTCAACGTCGCGACCTCGCGCGCCCAGTGCCGCGTCGTGCTCGTGTGCGCCCCGCGCCTCCTCGACGCCGACTGCAAGTCGGTCGAGCAGATGCGGCTGGTAAACGCGGTCTGCCGCTTCGTCGAGCTGGCTGAGCGGGTCTGAGCTACGCACGCCAGCAGGGACCCGGCCGGCCCCTGCTGGCGTGCGTCCTGCCATGTGTTTCCTGCCTCCGGGCGCTCACAGCCCGAATGCGTTCGGAGCGCTAGACCTGGCGCGGCCCCTCGGGAGCGCGCGAGATCTGCTCGACCATCTCTCCGACTTGCTTCTCCTTGGCTTCGAGTGCGACGTCGGCCTGCGACACGATTCCGACGAGTTTGTTCTCCGCGTCTACGACCGGCAAGCGCCTTACCTGATGGCTGGCCATGAGCTGGAGGGCATCCGAGAGATCGTCGTCCGGCCCGACGGTCACGACCTCGCGCGAGAAGATCTCTCTGACGGGCATTCCGTCCGGGTTCTTTCCCTTGGCGACAGCACGGATCACGATGTCGCGGTCCGTGATCATCCCGGACAGCTGCTCGCCGTCGACTACTGGAACCGCCCCGATGTCCTCGGACTCCATGACTTCGGCGACCTGCTTCAGCGTGGTCTCGGGCGTCACGCAGCGCGGACGCGCCGTCATTGCCTCACGGACCTTGGTTCCCATTGTTGCCTCCTTCGCTGTAGGGCGTCGAGAACTTCAACACAGGTCGCATACCCCGCACACGCATCCGCGACACACGGATCCGGTCCGCGCTACCTCAGAAATGCGGACGGAGGCTCGGCCTCCGTCCGCGAGGCCAATCCGGGCGTGCCTCCATTCGGCTATAGGTCATTGTCTACCGGTAAGACTGCGTCGACAGCAGCACGAAGACGTGAGCACCCGCGAGCCGAACAGGAGAGGGCATGCCGAACGACGGAGACGGAGAGGTCATCGACATACGGGGCGGGCTGATCCCGGGCCCGCTCAGGCAGGCAACCGATCCCGAGGAGACGACGGAGTGGGAGCAGGTCGCACCCCGTCACATCGACGCGGCGGACTGGGAGCGCTTCGAGACGTACGTCAGCGAGATCTTCGGCGCGTTCGGGATGGATCTCGACACGCCGGGCACGCGCGAGACGCCGAACCGCTTCCTGAAGGCGATGTTCGACGCGACCTCGGGCTACGAGGGCGACGAGAAGCTCCTGACCGCCTTCCCCAACGAGAGCGCCGAGAGCGAGTACAACCAAGTCGTCGAGGGCGGCATCTCCTTCTACGCGCTCTGTGAGCACCACGCGCTTCCGTTTCACGGCTCCGCGTATCTCGGCTACATCCCGAACGAGCGGATCATCGGCCTCTCCAAGCTCACACGGCTCGTCCGGCTCTTCGCGCGTCGTTTCACGGTGCAGGAGTGGATGGGACGCTCGATCGCGGACGCGCTCTTCGACCTGATGGAGCCGCACGGCGTCGCGGTCTATCTCGAGGCCGAGCACCTGTGCACGCAGATGCGCGGGGTGCGCGAGGAGCACTCGCGCACGGTGACCACCTTCTGGCGGGGGACGTACGAGGAGAACGCGGATCTGCGACGCGAGTTCCTCGAGCTCGCTCGAAAGTAGTGCTAGAGCCGCTCGATCTGCTCTTCGAAGACGATGGACTGCCGTCCTTCGACCTGCCCGACGAGCTCGCCCGGGTGTACGGCGGCTCGCTCGGCTTCACAACTCCGCGGCTCTACGCAAATTTCGTGTCGACGCTCGACGGCGTAGTCGCGATCTCGTCAGTACCGGAGTCGAACAAGATCATCGCCGCCGGAAGCGTGGCCGACCGCTTCTTGATGGGGCTGCTGCGCGCGTTCGCGGGCGTCATCGTGGTCGGGTCGGGAACGCTGCACGGGTCGCCGAAGGGGCTCTGGGCTCCGGACGGGCCATATCCGGCGGCGCGAGACGCGCTCGCCGAGCTCCGGCGGCGGCTCTCGCTTCCACCCGAACCCGAGGTCGCGATCCTGACGCGGAGCGGCTCGATCGACGTCGACCATCCCGTGTTCGAGAAGGGCGCGCTCGTTTTGACCACGCGGTGGGGCAAGGCCGTGCTCGGTGCAAAGCTGCCGCCGGCGTCCACGGTGGTCTCTATCGGCGAGGATCTCGATCCGCGAGCAGCGGTCGCCTGGCTGCGCGAACGAGGCCACTCGCAGGTTCTCACCGAAGGCGGCCCGACCGTGTTCGGATCGCTCGTCGAAGCCGGGCTCGTGGACGAGCTCTTCCTCACCGTTTCGCCGTTACTCGCAGGTCGCGGCGACCCTGACGACCGGCTGCAGCTGATCGAAGACGCGCCGCTTCTACCCGACGCGGGCGTAAGCGGACGGCTCCTCAGCGCCCGCGCGCAGGGCTCGCACCTCTTCCTGCGCTACGAGCTAGCGGGGCAGACGCAGTCCTAGGCGGCGAGGGAGCGCGGCGACGAACGCGGTCGCCGCGCCCGGCTCGCGGCCCTCGTCCTCGGCCGCGTCTTTCGCGAGCAGCGCCCGCCTGATCACCGATCCGCCCACGTAGCGGAAGGGCTCGGGCGGGAAGAGCTTGCGGCTCGGCTCGACAATGGCGAGCCGCGTTCGCTCGTCGCGGCGGTCGAGCGCGAGCCGCGCCAGGATCTCGCCGCCGAGATACGAGGGGCCGACGCCGTTTCCCGTGAAGCCGAAGCCGTGGTGAACGCGGCCGCGACTTCCGAAGATGGGGAGATGCGTGGGGGAGACGTCGATCGGTCCACCCCAGGCGTGGGTCACTAGGCGGCCGCGAAGCTGCGGGAAGAAACGAACGAGCGCGTGGCGGGTTCGGGCGATGACATTCGCATCGACCTCCTGCCGTCTGGCAACTCTTCCATCGAATCCCATGGTGCCGCCGCCCCAGCCGAAGGCGATCCGGCCGTCCCGCGTCGTGCGCATGTAGTGGACAAGCGTCCGGCTGTCGACGATCGCCTCCCCTTCCGTCCAGCCGAGGTCCTCGAGGACCTCCGGGACGGGCTCGGTGAGCACGATGTGGCTCGAGGCTGCAGCGAGCGAGAGGCGGTAGCCGGGGAAAGCTGAAGCGCGCGAGTTGACCGCGAGCACGGCTGCGCCTGCGCGAACATGGCCGGTTCGTGTGTCGACCCCACCCTTGCGGTGCAGCGTTGTCACTTGTGTCCGCTCGTGGATGCGCACCCCTCGCTCGAGCAGTCTCGCCCGCAAGCCGAGCACGAGGCGGGCAGGGTGCACGGTCGCGTTCAGCCGGTAGCGGGCGCCTCCGAGAAAGAGCGGCGAGTTGCAGCGCGAGCGAACCTCGTCGGGGCTCACAGCGGTCACTTCGTCGGGCGCGCCGAGGTCGCCGGCGGCAGCGACGATCTCCTTCCAGGAGTCCACCTGCGACTCCGTCGTCGCCACGCGGAGCATGGGCGCGGCGCGGTACCAGGCGTCCACGCCCTGAGCCTCGCACCAGGCTCCGATCCCTCGCACCGCATCCTCGGAGGCGCGGCACACGGCGAGGGCTGCGTTACGGCCGGCACGTGCGCGGAGGATTGCCGCGTCGGGCCAGAGCGTCTCGCAGAACCCGCCGTTCCGGCCGCTCGGCCCGTGGCCGCAGACCTCCGCCTCGAGGACGAGCACGTCGAGGCTCGGCTCGAGCTCGAGCAGCTGCCACGCGGTCCAGAGCCCGAGGTAGCCGCCGCCAACGACGACCACGTCCGCGCTCGCGTTCCCTTCCAGCGGCCGGGTCGGCACGACCTCGCCGGCCTCCTCGAGCCACCAGCCGTGACGCGTGTGGCGCACTCTTCTCGCTACGCCGACGGCGACGGACGCCGAGCCACCGCGAAGCTCATTGCGATCAGGACTGCGGCGGCGAGAGGAACCACGATCGTCCAGAACAACGGCAGGCCGCCGGCCGCGGCGCCGACCGAGACCAGGCCGGCGGAAAGCCAGGGGGAGACTCCCGCGAAGTAGGGGCCGAGGAGAATCAGCACGGCGCCCACACCAAGGAATCCGACCCAGAGCACGGTGTCACGCGTGGTGTCGAAGTCGGCCAAGAGCCCACCGAGAGCGGCGAGCGCGTAGATCCCCGCGATGACGAGCGCGAGGATGCGCGTGACTTGCAGGGCGCGGCCGTAGGACACCGGCGCCCATTGTGACCAAAAGCCAACGCGGCCGCGAAGCGGACGCCTTTACGGATCTTCGCGCGATCTGCCAAGCCTCCGCGGCCGCGAAGCGGACGCCTTTAGGGATCTTCGCGCGATCGAAATCCGCGTCCGCGGATTTCGATCTGCGCCAACAAGACAGGGGTGGCGGACGGGACTCGAACCCGCGACCACCGGGACCACAACCCTGCCACTGACGGGTCTGGACGAGTCACGATGCGTCGCTGCGGATAAACGACCCGTTCCTCGACGAGGCAAGCCGCTCCGTGAGTCAGGGTTCGCCGCTGAACGTTGCCAAGGTGTTGCCACCGCGAGGACTATTCCAGGGGGTGCGACGAATCTGCGAGCTCCGGGTTATGAGAGTAGCGTCCCCGTTCGTGGTGTTCGAGCGCGATGAGGTGACGGCGGGCCCGCAGGGCCCGAGGTAGCTGGCCACCGCGTCATCCTCGCGAAGTCCCGTCAAGACAAGCGAGGAGGAGCACGGGGTCGAGATGGCGGGTTTTGAACAGACATCTGCGACCGACTACCGTTTCGTCGAGGTCCGGCCGCTCTGACTTCGCTGGTTCCCCTCCGCTGTCGCTCCTGAACGACTCCGGCCGCGATCCGAAGGAGCCCCGCGAGGGCGGGGCTCCTTCGGTGGGTCTACGCGGCTCAGCGCGCCGTCAGCAGGTAGTACACGAGGGCACCGCCAGTCGTCCAGCCCGTGCTCTGGTAGCCCGACGGCACGGCGCCTCCTGCCGGAATCGCGCGGAGGTGGATGACGAAGGCGTTCGTCATGCACACGCCGACGATCGGGAACTCGCCGTTCGATCCCGCCGGCAGGGTCAGCTTGTCGGTCGCGTCCGGACAGTAGGCCGGGTCCAGGAGATAGGCGGGGCCGAGGATGGCCGGGAAGAACGCAACCGGTCTGTGGACCAACCCGTTCGCGTCGACGCCGGTGCCGCCGTCGTGAACATGCCAGTTTTGGTACGAACCGCGGTCGGCCGCCGCCGGCGCGGCCGCGACGGCCGCGAGTGCGAGCGCCGCGACAATGCCTGCGAGTGCGTGCAACTTCCTCTTCATGATCGTCTCCTTCTCGAGAGGTGGCTCATCGCTTGCTCTTTGCAGCCCGTCTCCCGCGGACCGGGACTTCGTCGTCGACGGCCTGCTGGATGCGGCCGAGCACGAGCTCGGCCCGGCTGCTCGCCTCGGCGACGTCCTCGATCGAACGAGCCTCGTAGAAGCAGAACCAGAGCTCGTCGTCGGGCACGAAGAACGAGCGCAGGAACCGGATTGCCGTCCCGTCGCGCTGCATCTCCTCGGCCGCGGCGCGAGCCCGGGCGGCCACGGCTTCGCGGCCGCCCGGGCTCGTCCTCGGGAGATAGGCCTCGACGAGGTACGTGCTGAGCCCGGCCGTGCCCATCGCTCAGTCGGCGCTCCCCGGCATCAGCTGGACGGTGCCGACGAACGTCGCAACCAGCGTCGTCGAGTCGAACGCGACGAGCTGCCCTTCCTCGTGCACCTGGGCGCCGGCGAGCCAGCCGGACACGACCTCGCCGTTGAGGACGGTCTTGCCGGTGCTGCCGTTGAAGCGGCCGTCGAGGAGCGCCGTCAGGACGCGCCCGTCGGGCCACTCGAGCCGCATCGTCGCCGTGAAGTGCTGGACGTTGCCGGTGTAGTACTTGTCCGACAGCTGCATGTCGACGGTGACGCCGCCCGTCGCCGTGCCGACGTAGTGGCTGTCGACAACAGACCCTTGCTTCTCGAACGACAGCACGATCGCGCCGTTGGACGCCGTCGCCGTTGCGGCCGAAGCGGCGAGCGCGCCGACCGCGAGCAAAACGAGCAGGATTCTCTTCATCTCGTGCCTCCCAGGTCGATGGTCATCGCCAGCGAAGGTACGAGCGCGCCGTTTAACTCGGTAGGCGGAAACCCCGCGACTTTGAGCTTGGACCGCCGCTACTTTTGCCGGGTGGCCATGCGGCGCGCCAGCTCTGTGCGCGAGCGCACACCGAGCTTCGTATAGACGCGAGAGAGCGTGCCCTCGACAGTCCGTGGCGCCACGTAGAGCGCCGCCGCGACCTCCTTGTTCGTCCGTCCTTCGGCGACGAGCTCGGCAACCCGCCGCTCCGTCGGCGTCAGCTCCCCACGGGATGGAGCGCGGCCGCTGATCCGCCTGAGCTCCCGGCGCGTCCGCTCCGACCACAGCGAGGCGCCGAGCTCGTCGAAGGCGGCCAAGGCCTCCTCGAGCGTCTTCCGCGCAGCCCGCCGCTGCTTCCCCCTCCGCTGCGCGGCGCCTAGCGCCAGCAGCGTTCGCGCCCGCTCGAAGGGCATCGGCAGCCGCTCGAGCTCGTCGAGGGCGCGGCCGAACTCGGCGAACGCCTCGTCGGCCGTGCCGGAGGCTGTGGCGAGCAGCCCCCGGCAGCGGTGCGCGGCAGCGAGGGCCGAACGCCGTCCGACGCGCCTCGCGCGCTTCTCGAAGCGCTCGAGCTGCGCCCTGGCGGCCTCGAGATCGCCGAGTGCGACGAGCGCCTCGACGTCGTCGGTGACGAAACGGATCGAGCCCGGCTCGCCGATCCCAGCCGCCTCGACGCGCTCGACGAGCGGCCCAAGGCGCCGGTGCACCTCTGCCCAGTTCTCGAGCGCCAGCTCCAGCACGCCGAGCGCCCACAGGCTCGTCGTCGTCGCGAGCATCGCTCCCCGCTCCGCAAGCGCGAGCGCCTCGTCGGCGTCCGAGCGGGCCGCCTCCTCTCGGCCGAGGCACGAAGCCACGAGCGCTCGTGCTGAGAGGGCGAAGGCACGCCCGATCCCCTGGCTCGCAGCCAGTGCGACGTCCACGCCCTCGTCCGCCGCGCGCATCGCCTCTTGCCACCGGCCCGAGAGGCACTCGGCAAGGCTCAAGTAGGTGAGAACGAATGGAAGCGAGCTCGCGTCTCCCCTCGCGACTGCCCGCTGTCGGATGCCTTCCAGGGCAGCACGAGCCTCTGCGAAGTCGTCCATCCAGACGCGCGCGAACGCCAACTGGAAGCTTGGTTGCCTGACAAGCGGGACCTCGCGCGTCCATTCCTCGAGGGCGACAGCCGATTCGAGCGTCGGCACTGCCTCTGCCCGACCGAGAACCGCTTCGATCATCCCCTGCGTCCCGAGCGCGACGGCGAGCGCGGCGCGGTTTCCCTCTTCCTGTGCCAAACGCGCGGCTGAGCGGGCATGGGACAGCGCATCCGGCAACTCCTCGCGCAGGAAGAAGAGCGAGGTCGCCAGCCCATCCGCGGCATCGGCCCGCACGGAAGCATCCGCTCCGTCTGCCAGGCATCTCCGGAAGAGCTCGACGGCGACGCGCTGGTCTCCTGCGTAGTGGTGGACCCGCGCAAGCCGAGCCAGCGCCTCGGCGCGCAGGGAGCCAAGGTGCGCATTCTCGGCCGCCTCGCCGAAGAGCGCGAGCGCACGAGCGGTGTCGCCCGCCTCGAAGTGGGCCGAACCAGCGTCGAGGCGACGACGGTGTGCGGACTCAGCCTCCGGCTGTGGGGTGAGGCGAAAGGCCAGCTCGCTCAGCTCGGCCGCAGCCTGCGGTGCGCCACGGGCGCGCGCGATCCGCGCCGCTTCGTCGAGCACAGACGCAACGCGGGCATCCGCGTCCGTGGTACAGAGAGCGAGATGGCGCGCGCGCTCCTCGGGATCCGTGACGATCGTGGCGAGCCGACGATGGATCTTCCGCCTGCGATCGCCGTCGATCCCGGAATACAGCGCCGACGCAAACAACGGGTGCGTGAAGCGGATTCGCTCGCCGTCCAACTCGATCAACTCGGCGTCAACGCTGCACCGCAGGCCCGGAAGAGGGTCCGCCTCCACCGCTTCGGCAACGAGCCCAACCGTCGCCTGCGACATCGCCGCGGCAAAGAGCAGCGCCTCCTCGGAGTCTCGCGGAAGGGTGGCGAGGCGCGCGCGCAGCAGCTCGCGCAGCTCTCCTGGGACGGGGAGCGGCTCGCCTGCCGGCATCTCGGCACCCCTCTCGTGCAAGGCGCGGGCGATCTCGAGCGCGAAGAACGCGTTGCCGCTCGAGGTCTCGTACACCCGCTGCAGCGTCGGCCGCGACAACGCCACCTCGAGCCGCGTCTGAACGAGATGGTGCAGAGCGCCGAGACTGAGCGGCCCAAGGCGGATCAGCCGCACGCGCTCCTCGCCGAGCCGACGCTCGAGCTCGAGTGCCGGCCGCTCCATCGACCCGCTGCGGAGCGCGAGCAGAAAGCCAACCGTCTCACGGCGTAGACGCCCGGCCACGAAGCCCAGCGCGAACAGCGACGGCGGATCGAGCCACTGCATGTCGTCGACAGCGACGACGACCGGCCCCGTCTCTGTCGCCGCGCGCAGTGCTCCCAGCACGGCGAACGCGATCGCGGCTTGATCCGGCGGACCGCCTTCGGGCTCGACGCGCTGCAGCGCAACCTCGAGCGCGCGCCGCTGCGGCGACGGGAGCGCCGTCACAGCCTCGTCGAGGACCGGGTCGAGGATGTCGGCGAGACCCGCGTACGAGAGCTGGCTCTCGGTCTCGGCCGGGCGGCTCGACAGGACGCGAACACCACCCGCGGCGAGCTCGGCGACCGCGGCTCGCCAGATGCACGTCTTGCCGATACCTGCCTCGCCCTCAAGGACGACGGCAGCCGGCAGGTCGGCAAGCGTGGCGAGAACCAGCCCCAACTCCTCGTCACGACCAACCAGCTCTGCTGCCATCGGACGGGTCCATAGCACCCACCGCGCGCAAACGAAAGGCCCGCTTGTGACGAGCCTCACGAAGTAGCGGGGCGGGATTTGGACAGACATCAACGACCGCGTACAGCTTCAGCGAGGTTCGGCACCTCCGATCACCATCCGCGGCGTGGGTTTCAGTCCCGTCGCTGCCGTCCTTAACACGCCGCCTGTGCGTGCTGCAGTCGTCATATTCGAACAGCGGGCATCCGTGCGGGGCGTGTTTTGCGCGCTACTCGAACGAGAAGACGACGTCGTGTGTGCGCCGGGGTCGTAGCCGTCGTACCAGAACCAAGCCTCGGCGATCTTGCCGCGCTGGAAGCTTCCGCCGTCCCCGTTGCAGGTCATACGGGCTGCCGTAACACGCACCGCTACGAGCCCCAGGAGGAAGCGAGACACATATGCATCTTTGATGCTAGAGTGCCTCAATGCTGTCCGTGTCGAAGCTCTCGCCGGGCCAGGAGGCGTACTACGAGCGCTCCGTCGCCGCGGGGATCGACGACTACTACGCGGGCCGCGGCGAGTCGCCGGGCCTCTGGATCGGACGTGGCGCAGCGGAGCTCGAGCTTGAGGGCGTCGTCGGCGAGGGTGAGCTTGGGCGACTGATCAGCGGACACCATCCGGTCACCTCCGCCGAGCTCCGACGGCATCCGCCGAAGAAGCAGATCACGGTCGAGCGGATCGACCCGACAACGGGCGAGCGTCGGCTCGAGCAGAAGATTCTCTCGCCGGTCGCCGGCTACGACCTCGTCTTCTCGCCGCCGAAGAGCGTCAGCCTCCTGCACGCGCTCGGCAACGACGAGGTGCGGCACGCGGTGGACCAGGCGCATCTGGTCGCCTGGCAGGCGGCGCTCGTCTACCTCGAGCAGCGAGCGTGCGTGACCCGCAAGGGCAAGAACGGCGTCGTCCGCGAGCGCGGCTCGGGTTTCGTCGCGGCCGCCTACCAGCACCGCACCTCGCGCGCGCAGGACCCGCACCTGCACACGCATGTGACCGTCGCCAACATGGCGAAGAGCCCGAGCGACGGGGAGTGGCGAGCGCTCGACGGCGAACCGATCCTCAAGAGCTATCGGCTCGCCGCCGGCTACCTCTACCAATCCCAGCTCCGGTTTGAGCTGACCCGCTCCCTCGGCGTCGAGTGGTGCGAGCCGGAGAACGGGATGGCGGAGATCGCCGGCGTCCCGGAGGGAGTGCTCCGGGCGTTCTCGCAGCGGCGCGCGCAGGTGCTCGACTACCTCGAGCGACAGGGAAGCTCAGGCTTCTACGCCGCCAAGGTCGCCGCAATCGAGACACGCGACCGCAAGGAGCCGGTTGACCTTCCCCGCATGCGCCTGGAATGGGAAGCGCGCGCGGCCGAGCACGGCCTCGGCCGCAACGAGCTCAGGCGTCTACTTCGTCGAGCCCTCGTGCGGGAGCTCGACGAGCGCGGCGCCGCTGAGGTTGCGGCGGCCCTGCTTGGCCCGGAGGGGCTGACCGAGAAGCGCTCCACCTTCAGCGGCGCCGACGCGGTGATGGCCTGGGCGCAGGCGCACACACAGGGTGCGCCGGCGGCGCAGGTGCTCTCCCTCGTCGGCCGCTTCATCGGCATGGAGCAGGTCGCACAGCTCCGGCCGGCCGCGGTCGGACGTCCCGCTGTGTTTTCGACCGCCGAGCTGCTCCGCCACGAGCGGGCGGCTCTCGGGCTCGCCGCACGAACGCGGGACACGCGCGCTCCGACTGTCTCAGCGGCGACTATCGAGCAGATCGTCCGCGAGCGTGCGGCGACGCTCGGCCGCGAACAAGCGACGATGCTGCGCGCCGCCGCGTCGAGCCCGGATCGGGTCGTGTGCGTCGTCGGCCACGCCGGCGCCGGCAAGACGACCGCGCTCGCCGCCCTCGCCGACGCGTTCCAGCGCGACGGGTTCGCCGCGATCGGCGCGGCCCCTTCGGGCGTCGCCGCCGCCAACCTCGGAGCCGAGACCGACATCCCGACGGGCACGCTCCACCGCCTCCTCGCCGAGGCGAGACGCCGCGGCGGTCTCCCGCGGCGTTGCCTGCTCGTCGTCGACGAAGCCGGGATGGCCGACACCCGGACGCTCACCCGCATGCTCTTCCAGGTGGAGCACGCGGGAGGGAAGGCCGTCCTCGTCGGCGACCCGGCCCAGCTTCCGGCCGTTGGCCCGGGCGGCCTCTTCGCCGCGATCGTGGAACGCAACGGGGCAGTCCAGCTCCAGGACAATCGTCGCCAGCGCGACGAGCTCGAGCGGCGCGCGCTCGCCCTCCTCCGCGACGGCCGAAGCCGCGACTACCTCGCCCATGCCGCCGAACACGGCAGGCTGACCATCGCCGAGAACCGCACCGAGGCGAAGGCGCAGCTCGTCGCCGACTGGTGGCGGTCCGCCCGCACCGACCTCCCCGGCAGCGCGATGATCGCCTACCGGCGCGCCGATGTCGCCGAGCTCAACGCCGTCGCCCGCACCCTCCTCGACCGCGAAGGACGCCTCGGTCGCGAACGCCTGGACCTCGACAACGGCACCGAGCTCGCCCTCGGCGACCGCGTGCTCTGCACCCGCAACGACCGCCCCCTCGACGTCGCCAACGGCAGCCGTGGAACTGTCGTCGCGATCGACCGCGACCGGCGCTCGATCGTGCTCGAGCTGGACGACCAGCGCCAGCTCACGCTGCCCGCCCGCTACCTCGACGCCGGCCACGTCACCCATGCGTACGCGCTCACGGGCCACAAGACGCAAGGGCTCACCGTCGAGCGCGCGTTCGTCCTCGCCTGTGGCCAAGGAGCGCTGAAGGAGTGGGGCTACGTCGCCCTCTCTCGCTCCCGCGAACGGACCCGCCTCTACACGATCGCCACCGAGCTCGAACCGGACGCGTCGCCGCATCGCCCCGAACCGGCCGGCCCGGTCGACCGGCTCGCCGAGGCGCTCGCCCGCCCCGCCGCAGAGACCCTCGCCCTGGACGCCGCCACCACGCGCCGCGACTCGTACGACTGCGGCGACCGCGCCCGGCTCGGCCGCCAAACGCGGGCACTCGCGGACCGGCGAGGAGCGCTCGAGAAGGAGCGCATGCGGGCGGCCCGGGAG
>JALZOK010000071.1 GCA_030857225.1 Actinomycetota bacterium | reverse complement strand
CTGATCATCGCGGAACAGGTTGCAGCAGCTCTCGACGGCGAGCTCGTACGCACTGCCGTGAACATCCCGGTCGTCGAGCAGGCCGATCTCGAGGTACTTGGTGCGTTCATCCCGCTCGCCGCCAAGTTGGGACGACTTGCCATGGCGCTGATCAAGGGGCGTCCTGAACGGATCGTGGTGGCCGCGCACGGGCCGCTCTCCGAGTACGACACCCGCCTGCTCACAGTCGCAGCGCTGAACGGTGTCTTCCAGGATCGCGTCGACCAGACAGTGAACTACGTCAACGCGCCCGTCATCGCCGCGGAGCGTGGCATCGCCGTCTCCGAGCAGCGGTTCGCAGCGTCGCAGCACTACACGAACCTCGTCCGGGTGGTGATCGCCGGGGACGGTGAGGAGATAGAGGTCTCGGGGACGACGATCGGGCCTGAGCCCCGGCTCTTCCTTGCGGGCGCGCTCGGATTCGCGATCGACATCGAGCTCGCGCCCCGAATGGCGTTCCTCGTGTACGACGATCTGCCTGGTGTTATCGGGAACGTCGGCTCCATGTTCGGCGAGGCCGGAGTGAACATCGCGAACATGGCCGTCTCGCGCACGAAGGAAGGCGGAAAAGCGCTGATGGCTTTCTCGATCGACAGCAAGGCTCCCCTGGAGCTCGTGGAGCGCGTCGCCGCTTCCGGATTCGACGAGGCCCGTTTTCTCTCGCTCGGCTAGCTCGGTGGCGCACGATCGTAATCGGCGAGCACGGACTCCGATCGCGCGAAGATCCCCAATGGTGTCCGTTACGCTGTGTGGAGTCATCGCGCGATTTGGTGCCGCACGCGTGAGCCGATACGATTTTCTGCGTGGTAGCGGCCTCGCCGGAGCCCGTCGGACGGGTCTCCACCTTCTTGCGCGACGCCGGTGCCGAGGCCCGGGTCGAAGAGTTCGCCGAGGGAGCGCCGACGGCGGCGGACGCTGCTCGGGCGGTGGGATGTGCTCTCGATCAGATCGTGAAGTCCCTCGTCTTCGTATGCGGGGATCGGCCACTGGTCGTGCTCGTACCGGGTGACCGCAGAGCGGATCCCGAGAAGGTCGCGCGTGCCGTCGGGTCGGAATCCGCGCGCGTGGCCTCCGCGCACGAGGTCGAGCAAGCGACTGGATTCGCGCCCGGCGCCGTTGCGCCGTTCGCGCTCCCGCAGGTCGATACGATCCTCCTCGAGCGCACGTTGCTCCGGCACCCGCTCGTCTGGGTGGGCGGGGGCTCCCCCAACCACCTGATCGGCCTCGCTCCCACGGAGCTAGTGCGACTTTCTCACGCCCGACCCACCGCCGTCGTCAAGGATTACGATTTGCCTGGAGATTTGCCTGGAGATTTGCCTGGAGAAAAGGAGAGCTGACTCGATGCAAGAGACCGAGAAGATCTGGGTCAACGGAGAGCTCGTCGACTGGGCGGATGCGAAGGTCCACGTCGGCGTCCACGGACTGCACTACGGATCCGGCGTGTTCGAGGGGATCCGCTGCTACGAGACCGACAAAGGCCCTGCCGTCTTCCGCCTACAGGATCATCTGCAGCGCCTCGCGGACTCGGCAAAGGTGCTGCTCATGGATCTGCCGTACTCCCCCGCCGAGCTCCGCACAGCCACTCACGATCTCGTGGCGGCGAACGGCCTGCCCACGTGTTACGTCCGTCCGATCGCGTTCTACGGTTTCGGAGAGCTTGGGGTCGCGACCACAGGGAACCCTGTGGACGTCGTCATCATCAGCTTCCCGTGGGGCGCGTATCTCGGCGAGAAGAGCCAGCAAGCCGGTATCTCGACGATGGTCTCGAGCTGGGAGCGAGTCGGGCCGAACGTGATTCCCCATGCAGCGAAGGCGACCGGGATCTACCTGAACTCGATGCTCGCGACGACCGAGGCACGCCGGGCAGGCTACGACGAGGCGATCATGCTTACCCGCGACGGCTACGTCGCCGACGGCCCGGGCGAGAACATCTTCATCGTGAAGGACGGGCGGATCCTGACCCCGCCACTCTCGATGTCGATTCTGCCGGGGATCACCCGCGACACGATCATCCACCTCGCCCAGGCGCTCGGCTACCCGGTGGACGAGAGTCTGCTCATCCGCACCGACCTCTATCTCGCCGACGAGATGTTCATGGTCGGAACCGCGACCGAGGTCGCGCCCGTTCGCTCGGTAGACGGTCGGGAGATCGGAGTCGGGCCGATCACGCGCGAGCTGCAGAAGGCGTACGTCGACGTCGTCAAGGGCAGAGACCAGCGCTGGAGCGACTGGCTCGACGTGGTCGAGACGGCCCGCACTCCAGCAGAGGTCTGAGGGCCTGTCCGGAAAGTGTCTCAGAGCGCCTGGCATGTGCGACGCACCGCGATGCAGCGTCCTCAGTCCTACCCCAGAAAGTGCTGCGCACTTCCTGGGGGCGCCGCGAACCAGCGCCGATATACCTGCATATCGGCGCTCCCTGCGTCCGTGCCTCGCGGCACGTCTCGCATGCCATCCACCGTGACCACTTCCCGGACCGGCCCTTGAGCAGCACTCGCCAGATCTCACTCTCGAGCCCCTGGCTCGACGAGCGGGAGGCCGCGCTCGTGCTCGATGTGCTGCGGTCGGGCCGTCTCTCCCTCGGTCCTACGATCGACCGTTTCGAGGAGGCGTTCGCGGATGCTGTGCAAGCTCCCTACGCAGCTGCGGTCTCCAGCGGAACCGCCGGTCTCCATCTTCTCTGCATCGCTGCGGGAGTCGGTCCGGGCGACGAGGTCATCACCTCGCCATACTCCTTCGTCGCCTCGGCGAACTGTGCGATCTACGAGGGCGCGACGCCGGTATTCGTCGACATCGACCCGCGCACGCTGAACCTCGACCCGGCCGCTGTCGCCGCTGCGGTGACGGAGCGGACGACGGCGATCGTCGCCGTCGACATCTACGGCTATCCCTGTGAGCTCGACGAGTTACGGGTGATCTGCGAACGGCACGGACTCTCGCTCGTCCAGGATTCCTGTGAGGCGCTCGGAGCGCGCTACCGCGGGCAGCCGATCGGGTCGCACGGGCCGTCGGCGGTCTTCGCCTTCTACCCGAACAAGCAGATCACCACTGGGGAAGGCGGCATGGTCACGACCCACTCGGAGGACGAGTGGCGGCTCCTGCGCAGCCTCCGAAACCAGGGTCGAGCCGACTCGGGAGGCTGGCTCGAGCATGCGCGACTGGGGTTCAACTACCGCATCGACGACGTGAGAGCGGCCATCGGCCTCGGTCAGCTCGAGAAGCTCGACGAGATCCTCGAGAGAAGGGCAGCCGTCGCCGCCCGCTACACGGAGCTGCTCACCGGCGTGGACGGGCTCGAGCTTCCGTGTCCGGATGACGACGTTCACGAGCGATCGTGGTTCGTCTACGTCGTCACGCTTCCCTCGGGAGCCGACCGTGAGGCGGTGATCGAGGCGCTTGACGCCCGCGGTGTTCAGACCGCTCGTTACCTGCCCTGCATCCACCTTCAGTCCTACATGCAGGAGCGATACGGCTTTCGGGCCGGTCTCTGCCCGATCGCGGAAGACCTGAGCGCGCGCACGCTCGCGCTTCCCTTTCACGCGCTGCTGGAGGCCGAGGATCAGGAGCACGTGACCGAAGCGCTACGCGCCGCGCTCGCTGGTTAGTGCCGCGCCCCGGCCAGGGCGAGTCGCTGGTCGCTTGGACGCTCTTCGCAGTGGTGACTCTCGCCGTGCTCGTCACCTACGGCCGGCTCGACACCACCGCACTCTACAACGTCTCGAACGAGGGTCTGGCGGGCGGGCTCGGTCGCGCACTGGTGCTGCTCAACTTTCCCATCGCGCTCGTCGCAATCGCTCTGGCGCTCCTGGCCGTCCCCGCCCTGCCGCGGAGCGCGTGGCTCGTCGCGGGGCCGGCAATCGCTCTCTCGGCCGTCGTTGCGATTGCCGTCGACCAGGACGATCTCGATGCCCGCTGGGTCAACGTCGTCCCGGGTCTCGGCGTTGCGTTGGCGCTCGCGTTGACGGCGGCGGCTGCACATCGCGCGGGCATCTCGTTCGCGCCGCGCCGTAGCGGTGATCCCGTGCGGCTCGTGGCAGCCGCGATCGTGCTCGTCCTATCTCTTCCGTGGATCGCAGACGAGCTCGGCTTTCACTTCCCGGGCGATGTCTTCCTCGGCGAGGAGCTCTACGCGGAGGAAGTAGGACCGGCGTTCGCCGCGGTCCATCTCGGCCATCACCACGGCGGCGATGGGGCGCTACTCGTCGTCACCGGGCTTCTCCTGTCCCGTGTCCGGATGCCGCCGGGTGGGCTGCAGGTGGTCGCGACCGGGTATCTGGGGCTCATGCTCGCCTACGGCGCGGTGAACTTCGCACAGGATCTCTGGCACGAGCAGGTCGTCAAGCGCGGTTGGACCGATGTCGACATCCCGTCTGCGCTTCTCCCGGGCGCTCGCCCGGTCTGGCTAGTCATCGTCGTCCTGGCAGTGTCTGCCACCCTGGTCATGCTGCGAGAAGACGACGGGTCCGCAGTCGTTCCTGGGCATGCATAGACGCCCTTCGACCTGGCCCGCTCTTCTGCGCGCTCAGGCCCGCCTTCCACTCGGGCTGGCCGCCGCATACGACGGTCCCGTGCTCGGGAACATCGTCCGCGTGCTCGTCGGAAAGGTGCGCGAGGACGAGGCGACAGTCGGCGGCGTGCCGGCGTCCGTCTTCCGACCGGGACGGGGAGAAGGGCCGTGGCCGGCGGTCGTCCTCTTCCCCGGGATTACGAGACGCGGGCGGGCGCATCCGGGGCTCCGAGCGATAGGACGGGGTCTAGCGGCGTCCGGGCGGCTGGCGATCCTGGCCGAGCCCGAGGGTCTGGCCACGGGGGAGCTGACGCTGACGTCTATTCTGCAGGCGCGAGCTGCGGTCGAGGCGGCACTTGCCCGGCCGGATGTGGCGTACCACCGCGCTGCTCTTGTCGGAGTGTCGGGTGGAGGGACGCTCGCGCTCCTAACTGCTGGTGATCCGACGATCGGTGACCGCGTCGCGATCGTTCTGGCGCTCGCGCCGCTGAACGACGTCACCGAGGCGATTCGCGTCATTACGACGGGGGTGTATCGCGATGGCGACGTGCTCGTGCCGTTCGACTCCGGCGACTTCTTCAAGCTCGTCATCGCCAAGTCGGTGGTCGCTTGCCTTCCGCCGGGAGACGAGCGCACAGCTCTTCGCTCGCGTTTGCTGTCTCTGGACGACTATGCGCCCGAGCCTCTGACGTGTCTGCGCGGGTGGCCTCGGGACGGTTTGGAAGCTCCGGCACGAGCTGTCGTCGAGTTGCTTTCGAACGACGTGCCCGAGCGCTTCGACGGTCTGTACGCCGCTCTTCCGGATGAGCTCCGAGCCGGAGTCGACTTGCTCTCTCCGCTCACCGTCGCGACCCGGATCACCGCGCCGGTCGAGCTCGTCGTCGCTCGCGCGGACAAGTACATCACGCTTGCTGACGCGCTCTCGTTCGAGGCGGCCTGTCCGACTGCGAGGCTGACGATTCTCGAGTCCCTCACGCATGTCGTGCCGACCATCTCGCCAACGGCGGCGCGTGACCTGGCGCGGTTCGACGCCATCCTCGTGCGGCTCCTCGCAGCGTCATACTCTCGGCGATGACCGCGCCGAGCATGGTCTTCCTGGGCTTCGGCAAGTACGCGCGCGCAGACAAGATCTACGCGCTCGAGCCGCTGGTCGGCGATGAGCGCGGAGGTGGAAGGCGGACACGAGTCTGGATCGAGGGCATCTCGGCGCCGGTCGTCGCTTCCCGCACGGAGCGCACGATCCTGCACGACATGGGGCATGAAGGTGGCGATTCGGTCGTCCTCGACCAGGCGCTCGACCTTGCCGAGCGTCTGGCCTCGGCTGCAGAGGAAGGGCGCGTCGACCTCGGCGACCTGGGGCGACGGGCGCGACGCGTTCTCGCCGCGACGGCCAGGCCCTCGGGGCCCGAGCAGCTTTTCTGATCGCTGCTTTCGGGGATGCGTTTTTCGCGCAGGACGTGCACGCTGCCGCGCGCGGCCTGATCGGAGCATCGTTCCTCGTCGAAGGGGTCGGCGGACTCGTCGTCGAGACCGAGGCGTACGCGCTGGACGACCCGGCGAGCCATTCCTACCGTGGGCGGACGCGCCGCAACGCGAGCATGTTCGGGCCGCCGGGCCTGCTCTACGTCTACCGCTCGTACGGGATCCACTGGTGCGCGAACGTCGTCTGCGGTGACGACGGCGTCGGCGCCGCCGTTCTGCTGCGCGCGCTCGAGCCTACTCATGGCCTGGACGAGATGCGCGCTCGGCGCGGTCTCGACGACATTGCCCTGCTCTGCTCCGGCCCTGGACGCCTCTGTCAGGCTCTGGGAATCACCGTCGAGCATGACGGCCTTCCGCTCTACCGTCCACCCTTCGAGCTCTATCCACCGGCTGCCGCTCCTGAGATCGTCCGCGGCCCGCGTATCGGTATCAGTCGCGCGAGCGAGCGTCCCTGGCGTTATGCAGTCAGGGATTCGCCTTTTGTGAGCCGTCCCCGACCCTGAGGCTGATCGTCAGACCCGGCGCCGCGGCCACGCCTGCTTCTCTGCTCTGGCTGAGGATCACGCCTCTCTGCCCCGCCGCGGGTAACAACCGGGGTTTGAGCCGCAGCTTGCGGATTTCCCGATTTGCGCCCGTCAGATTCGAGCCGACGAAGTTCGGCACAAGGCCGTGGTGCGCCGTCGTGACCCAGATTCGCACCGAGTCGCCGGCCGAGAGACCACCGGCGCGGGGATCCTGATTGACGACCACTCCGGGCGTGCGACCTGCCTTTGCAGGCTGATATGCCACGGCGGCCTCCAACTGCTGCGCCGCAAGGAACGCGACCGCCACCGGCTCCGTCATTCCCACGACTCGCGGAACCTGCACCTCGTTCGCCTTGCAATCCGCGGTCTTGTCGGGACCGCGGCCGGAGAAGTAGACGAGCTGCCGTGCGCCCCGGCAAAGCCCGTTGTCGAGCTGCCATCTCCCCGAGCGTCTCACGACCCACGTGGACACCCCTCCGAGGTACGGCGGAGCGTCGAAAGCGACGTCGCCGTCCGATTCCTCTAGGCTGGAGACGAACTCCTTCCAGATCTGCGCCGGCAAGGTGCCGCCGGTCACCGGCTCGCCGCCGAACTCCGTGAGCATCGGGCGCAGCCGATCGGGATACCCGACCCAAACGGCGACGGCGAGCTCGGGTGTGTAGCCCACGAACCAGGCGTCGGCATAGTTGTCGGTGGTGCCGGTCTTACCTGCGACGCTCACGCCGGAAACTCGTGCGCCGGTGCCGGTGCCGGAGCTCACCACCTCCTGGAGGATGTCGGTGAGGACGGCAGCCTCGTCTTCCTCGAACACCTGGGTCGGCACGGGCGAGTTCTCCTCGACCCGCTGCGCCCGGATCCGCTCAACGCTCTCGATCACGCGAGGGGTGTCTCCCAGGAGGGCGCCGTCGACTCGCCTGCCTCCGTACGCGATGGTTGCGTAGGCGCGGGCCATCTCGAGAGGATTCACCGCCTCGGAGCCGAGCCCGATCGAGAAGTAGGCGTCGAGCGGGCTCTTGATGCCGAGAGCGTGCGCCGTCTTCACGATCTCCTTGGGGCCGACGATGTCGGTCAGCTGCGCGTAGACCGTGTTGTCGGAGGACACCATCGCGCGGCTCAGGCTGACTCCGCCCAGATAGGTCTGATCGTAGTTCGTCACCTTCCAGATCCGGTCACCGGCGTCGATCGACACCGGCCGTGATTGGAGCTCTGTCGCAGGTGAGATTCCCTCACGCATCGCCGTCGCGAGGACGATCGGCTTGAAGGCGGAGCCGGGCTGCCGCTCGGCCTGGGCAGCGAGGTTGAACTGACTCTCCCTGAAGTTCCGGCCGCCGAACATGGCTCTCACGGCCCCGGTCTCGGGCTCCACCGCGACGAGCGCCGCGGCGGGTCCGTCGGGATCTCGCAGGACTTTCTCGATGGCCCGCCTGGCACGTTCCTGGAGAGTGAGGTCGATGGTTGACGTCACGCGCAGCCCGCCACCGAAGACACGTCCGGCTCCGTACTTGTCGACCAGCTGATCTTTCACGTAATTCACGAAGTAGGCGGCTGGGCCCCGTGTCCCGGGAAGCCGGACGTCCTCGGGGAGGGGTAGCGCAGCGTCTGCAGCCCGCCGGTAGTCCGCGCGGGTGATCTTCCCCTGCTCGAGCATGAGACCGAGCACGTGGCGCCGACGCTCCTTTGCGCTCCGCGGGCTCGTCACCGGGTCGTATCTCGCCGGGTCGGCCGGGATTCCGGCGAGCAGCGCGGCCTCGTGCAGCTCGAGATACTTGGCGCCCTTTCCGAAATATGCGCGCGAAGCTTGCTGGATCCCGTAGGCGCCGTTCCCGAAGTAGATCGTGTTCAGGTAGGCGGTGAGAATGCGATCCTTGCTCCAGCGCTGCTCGAGCTGCCAGGCTAACGCTGCTTCGCGCACCTTTCGCGCGAGCGTTCGCTCGTTCCGGATGTATGCGTTCTTGACGAACTGCTGCGTGATGGTGGAGCCGCCCTCCACGATCGCCTGACGGCGGACGTCCGCCCAGAGCGCGCGGGCGACTCCCCGCAGATCGATGCCCTTGTGGTCGAAGAACCGGTGATCTTCGACCGAGACGATCGCCTGCCGCATGATCGGGGCAATGTCCTCCGTGGCGACGAGCACACGGCTTTCCTCACCTCGAAGCACCGCGAGCACACGCCGACCGTTCGAGGCATAGACGACGGTATCCACATCCGAGTGTTGCGTTGCCGGATCGAGGGACGGGATCTCGCTCGCAACGGCACGCACCAGCCCGAACGTGAACGCAAGCGTCGAGAGGGCGGTCAGGACGCCGAGAAGCGCCGCAAGACGACGCTTGCGAACTCGGCGCCGCGGACGCGGCGGCCCTTTCTCCTTCCGAACCCGCAAGGGAGGAAGTGTAGGGGCGCTGAACCCCTTAGACGGGCGCCGATGCGACGATCGGATCGTTGGCGGAGACCTCCACGCCTCCTGCCTCCTCGAGCGTCACAGCCACGACGTCACCGGTGTCGACGGTCCCGTCGAGACCGACCCAGTCGAGTCCGTCCCGTCCGCGGAAGAGACCGGCGGGAGAGGAGTCCTCGCCTTCGAAGATCCACAGCTCGTAGGTCTTCCCCTTCGGCGCCGGGTCGAGCCCTTCGAGTACGAGGACGGCGCGACCGCCGTCGTCCACCACGAGCCGGCCCTCGCCCGCTTCGAGCGAGACGGTACGTGCGCTCGGGTCGGCAAGGACCGCCGCCGCCTTTCGTTCCCGCTCGAGCGCGAGGCGTGAGTCATCGAGATCGACCGAAAGCTGCGTGGCCCAGAGGCCCACTGCGAGTGCGACGACGGCCGCGATCGCCGCAGCGGCGCCGAGCACGGGAACGGCGGCCCGACGCCGGCGCGACCCCAGCGGAACGACCACCTGCTGCTCAGCGCGAGCGGCGGCGAGAATGCGGCCGCGGAGCTCTGGGTTAGGCGCGGCGCCGGTTGCCCCGATCGCGAGCGCCTCCGTCGTTTCCCAGAAGGAGGTCAGCTCCTCACGGCATCGCTCGCATTCCGCGAGGTGCGCCTCGTACGCCCACCGCTCGTCGGCATCGAGAGCATCCAGGGCGTAGCCGGCGGTCAGCTCGTGAATTCCGGTTTCCATGATCCTTCCTGAGCGGTCTCGTCGAGGAGCTCTCGCAGTCGGGCGAGACCGGAGAACATCCTGCTCTTGATCGTCCCGAGCGGTACTCCGAGTCGTTTCGCGAGCTCGGACTGCGAGAAGCCGCCGTAGTACGCGAGCTCGAGCGCCTCCCGTTGCACATCTGGGAGCAGCTTGAGAGCTGCCTGTACGCGCTCCCGCTCGAAACGAAGCCACGCGGCCTCGTCGGTGGGCTCGGACTCCTGGCCGCTGCCGCCGGGGAGCTCGTCGCCGAGAGGCTCGGTATGGTGTCTTTCCTCCCGGCGGACGAGGTCGACCGCACGGCGATGAACGAGCGTCAGTACCCAGGTGCTGGCCTTTGCCCGTTCCGCACGGAACGAGGCCGCGCTACGCCAAACGGCGAGGAAGCCTTCCTGCACCGCATCCTCGGCGAGTCGTTCGTCACGGAGCACGCGGACGGCGAGCCCGTACGCGATCCGGCCGATCCGGTCGTAGAGCTCTGCCAGCGCGTCCTCGTCGCCGCGCGCGACCTGCGCAACCAGTGCTTCGTCGGAAAGATGGGCGTGCTGCTTGCGCATGGACCAGCTCGGCTGCTCTCTCTGGGCAACCGCAGGCCGCGCGGGCGGCTTGCGGTTGCGCGAAGAATCGTGGGCCGCAAACGCTAGCACTGCGGTAGAGGAAAGCGCTTCCACGTTGATTGTTTCGCCTCGGAAGGCGCGTTGGTTCGATTGTCATGCCGGCCGAACCACCTAGGAAGCGAGCGCGAGCCACGCATGGGTGGAAGCGCGGGCATCGGAATTCTGCTGCTCGCAGCGATCCCCTCGGAGACGGTCGCGATCGTATCGCTGGTCCTTCTCGCAGTCTTCACGGCGATCTCGATGTCGCTCGTGACCGTCGGCTTCGGCCTCGCGCTTTCCACGCGCCCGGTTCAGTCGGCGGCCAACGCGGTGGTGCCTGTGCTCGGCGTCGCTGGTCTGGGATTCGGGCTCTGGTACGCGGCCGCGGCCTGGAGCCTCGCCTCCTACCCGTTCTGAACCTCCGCACGTTCTGGCTTGATCCTGCCCCGGTTTTCGGTCTCCTTACCCGAAGGTGAACGCGTAGCCTTCGACGGCCGGGGAGAAGCGAAGCTCGAGCAGTCCTCGCTTCAGCTTCGGAAACCGTGCAAGCGTGTACAGCCGGGGGAGGCCGGAGACCGCCACGGACTTCAGCGGACGCCCGTCGACGAACACCTGGACACGGCCTTCTCCTGCGAGCACGAGAAAGATGTCGTTCGCCTGGAAACGCAGCCTCAGGCGTGCGTCTTCTCCAGCGCGCGCATGCTCGGGAGTGAGCGTCCATTGGCCCGAGAACGCGCTCTCGTCCTGGACAAGAGCGCGTTCCGGGAAGCGGTAGGGAGCTTCCCGGTCGAAGATCACCGGGCTGCCTCCATAGCGAGCAAGACGCGCGTAGCCGAGATACGCCTCCGGCGTCGTGATGTCGTTCGGCGTCTCGTCGGTCACCGAGGTGCGCCGGGTCTTCACCTTCTCGCCCAGCAGGCGCCGAATCCAGCTCTCGGTCTCCTCGTAGTCGCCTTCGCCGAAGTGCGTGTAGCGGACGCGGCCGTTCTTGTCGATGAGGTACTTCGCCGGCCAGTAGTTGTTCTGATACGCCCGCCAGGTGGCGAAGTCGTTGTCCTGGGCAACTGGGTACTCGAGTCCGAACCGCGTTACCGCTGAGCGCACATTCGAGGCAACGCGCTCGAACGCGAACTCGGGTGCATGGACGCCGACGATGACGAGGCCGGCGCGCCGATATGCCTTGTCCCATGCCTTCAAATGAGGAAACGTGCGCAGGCAGTTGACGCACGAGTAGGTCCAGAAGTCGACGATCACGACCTTCCCGCGGAGCCCGGCGATCGTCAGGGGTTTTCCACCTGGTGTGTTGAGCCAGTTTTCGAGCCCGCGGAACTCCGGTGCCTGCGGCCCGCTCGCGCTCGGCGTCGCCGCCAGCGCATCGCCGGAGCCCGTGAGATCGCGTAGCTCGTTCCGCACGGTCGGGTTCTCCTCGAGCTTCTCCTGGAACGTCGTGCCGTACGCGGGAAGGGCGGTCGTCACCTTCTGGTCGAGCCCGAACGCGATCGCCAGCGCGCCGACGCCCATCAAGACCCCGGCGACCATCCGGGTTGATGCTGCATGTGTGCGGAGGAGCTTGACTCCGGACGTCAGCCGCTGGCCGCCGATCGCTAATGCGAGCATCGGGATCGCTACGCCGAGCGCGTACACCGCCGTGACGAGGACAAGCCGCAGCCCGACGTCACCAGTTGCCGAGAGCACCGTGATCGCCGCGAGAATCGGGCCGGCGCACGGAACGAAGACGAGGCCAAGGCTGAGGCCGAGCACGAGGCCGTTTCCGTCGGTCGACGGGCGCCGCCGCGTAAGGAAGAGGAGCGGACGCTCGAGCAGCCACGCGACGCGTTTCGAGAGGAGACTCGCAGCCATCACGAGCATGGCCGCGATGGCCAGGTCGCGAAGCAAATCTTCCGGGAGACTGAGCGCGCTCAGCAGCGCGCCCCCGGCGAGCGTGAAGATGGTGAACGAGAGGATGAGCCCCGCGACGATCACGTAGGGACTCCTGCGGTCGGCGCTCGATGCGCTGCCGGCGAGTATGAGCGGCAACACGGGCAGCATGCACGGCGAGAGCGAGGTGATCACGCCCGCGACGAACGCCACCCCGAGGAGGATCACCACTGACGAAGAGTACGAGTCACAGGATTACGAAGGAGTGAATTCAGCCGGCGGTCGTCGTTAGGCTCCGACGGATGGACGAGCTCCTCGACCTCGACGATGCCGAGCGACTGGCAGAGGCGGTCGTCCCTGCCGACGCCTGGAGCTACATCACCGGTGGCGCGGGGGACGAGCGGACTCTGCGCTGGAACCGGGAGGCGTTCTCGCGCTTCCGACTTCGTCCGCGGGTGCTGATCGACGTGTCGTCGGTGTCGACCGAAACCACGGTGCTCGGGACGCCCGTCTCCATGCCGGTGCTGGTGGCGCCAATGGCTTTCCAAGCTATCGCCCACGAGGATCACGAGCTTGGCATGGCCCAGGGCGCCGCGGCCGCTGGAACATTGATGTGTCTGTCGACGGTCGCGACGGCGACGCCGAGCGATGTCGCGGCTGCCGCTCCGAACGGCCCGCGATGGCTCCAGATCTACGTGTTCCGCGATCGCGAGGTCAGCGACGAGGTGATCGCCCAGGCGCTGGACTCCGGTTTCTCGGCGCTCGTCCTCACGGCCGACCTGCCCGTCTACGGCATTCGGCACGCCGAGGCTCGGCTCGGGTTTGCTCCGCCGGAGGAGAATGTTCCCGCCATCGTTGCTGCTCGGGCTCGAGGTGGGGAGGCGGATCGACATCACGCCCTCGGTCTGCTCGAGTCGGGGTTGCAGTGGAACCACGTGACGGAGCTTCGCGAGCGGTGGAACGTCCCGATCGTCGTCAAGGGTCTGGTCACGGCGGAGGATGCGCTCCTCGCGTGTCAGCACGGCGCATCGGCGGTGGTGGTCTCCAACCACGGTGGGCGTCAGCTCGATGGCGTCATCGCCTCGCTCGAGGCGCTTCCGGAGGTGGTCGAAGCGGTCGGCGACCGGGCGGAGGTCTATCTCGACGGCGGCGTCCGCAGGGGTTCAGACGTTGCGATGGCGCTCGCGCTCGGCGCACGAGCCGTGCTTGTCGGGCGGCCGGCGATGTACGGGCTCGCCTTCGGAGGCGCGAAGGGCGTGCAGCAGGTGCTCGAGATCCTCCGCGACGAGGTCGAGAATGCGCTGGCGCTGCTCGGCTGCCGGTCGCCGGCCGAGGTCACGCGCGCGCACGTGACCCGAGTCTGACTGCTGTGAGCATCGCTGAGCTCACGCGGAGCGCCGTCCACGTTCTGCCCGAGGGAGGGCTCGAGGCGAAGCTCGCCCTCGGCCGCCCGTTACGGGTCAAGCTCGGCATCGACGTCACATCTCCTGACATCCACGTTGGGCGCGGTATCCCGTTGCAACGGATGCGTGCCTTCCAGGACGAGGGGCATATCGGTGTCCTCATCGTCGGCGACTACACGACCCGCATCGGAGATCCGTCAGGACGTTCCGTCGAGCGCCCGGTCCTTTCGGATGAGGAGATCGACCGGAATGCGCGGACGTACGTCGACCAGGCGCATCAGATCGTCGTTCCCGAACAGACGGAGGTTCGCTACAACAGCGAGTGGCTCGCCGGCCTGAGCTTCGCGGATGTGATCCGTCTGACCCGGATGATGACCGTCGCGCAGATGCTCGAGCGCGACGACTTCGACGGCCGCTACCGCTCGGGACAGCCGATCTCCGTCTCGGAGCTCCTGTATCCGCTCATGCAGGCCTACGACTCGGTTGCCGTCGAGGCCGACGTGGAGCTCGGGGGCACCGATCAGCTCTACAACCTGCTCGCCGGGCGTGAGGTGATGGCGGCCTACGGGCTAGAGCCGCAGGTCGTTCTCACGACTCCGCTTTTGGTGTCATGGGACGGCGAGAAGATGAGCTCTTCCCTCGGAAACAACATCCCGCTCACGGCGGCGGCGGAAGAGCAGTTCGGAAGAACGATGCGGATCTCGGACGAGCTTCTGACAAGCTGGTACGACCTCGTGCTGCGCGAGGTGCTCGGCGAGGGTGCGGATCCTCTCCAGGCAAAGCTTGCGCTCGCGCGCTGGATCGTCGCTCGCTCGCATGGGGATGAGGCTGCGGCGGAGGCGGAGCGGCACTTTACGCGGGTTGTGCGGGAGGGACAGGCTCCCGAGGACGTGCCCGAGGCTCCTCTACCACAGGGTGACCCGCTGCATCTGCCGGCGCTCTTGGCCGAGCACTTCGGGCTCTCGACTAGCGACGCCCGTCGGCTGATCTCCCAAGGGGGGGTGAAGATCGACGGTGCGGTGGTGGGGGATCTCGACCTCTCGCGCGACGCGCTCGGGGGAGCGCTGGTACAGGCGGGAAAGCGCCGTTTCGTCCGCTTTACGGGCCGATCGAGACCTCGTCAGGACGACGTTTAGAGGCCTGGAAGTGTGCTACCATCCCCCCGGTCGCCCGAGAGGGTGGCGCAGGAATCCTGTCACTCGACGAACTGGAGCGCCTTCGAGCGAACCCATACGACCAGTGTGGATCCGCCCCCAGGCCTCTGTCGCGAGTCAGAGGTTTTTTGTTGCCGCCAGCAAAGCGGCTCGGTCTTTGAAAACTCAACAGCGTAACGTCGAGACCTCTCGCCGGCTGCCTCCGTTTCTCGGAGCTGGCTCGGCGTGAGGCACTAGATCCCGTTTACCCCTTTGGGGAAAACGAATCGAGCATCGAGCTCGAACTGAAGACTGCTCTCTGTTCAATTGGCCGCTCTGCGGCGTCTCTTTTGGAGGCGCTCGCATCGCGGACATTCGTAGAGGGCGCATAGTCTCTTCACGGAGAGTTTGATCCTGGCTCAGGACGAACGCTGGCGGCGCGCTTAACACATGCAAGTCGAGCGAGAACCGGGACTTCGGTCCCGGGGACAGCGGCGAACGGGTGAGTAACACGTGGGTAATCAACCCTCGGCACCGGGATAGCCCGAGGAAACTCGGATTAATACCGGATGGCCCCTCCGACTCTCGAGTCGGTCGGGAAAGGTAGCTTAGGCCTCTGGCCGGGGACGAGCCCGCGGCGGATTAGCTTGTTGGTGGGGTAATGGCCTACCAAGGCGACGATCCGTAGCTGGTCTGAGAGGACGATCAGCCACACTGGGACTGAGACACGGCCCAGACTCCTACGGGAGGCAGCAGTGGGGAATCTTGCGCAATGGGCGAAAGCCTGACGCAGCGACGCCGCGTGAGGGAAGAAGGCCTTCGGGTTGTAAACCTCTTTCAGGAGGGACGAAGCTACTCGGGTGAATAGCCCAGAGGGTGACGGTACCTCCAGAAGAAGCCCCGGCTAACTACGTGCCAGCAGCCGCGGTAATACGTAGGGGGCAAGCGTTGTCCGGATTTACTGGGCGTAAAGAGCGTGTAGGCGGCCAGACAGGTCTGTTGTGAAAACTGGAGGCTTAACCTCCAGACGTCGACAGAAACCGTCTGGCTAGAGTCCGGAAGAGGAGAGTGGAATTCCTGGTGTAGCGGTGAAATGCGCAGATATCAGGAAGAACACCAATGGCGAAGGCAGCTCTCTGGGACGGTACTGACGCTGAGACGCGAAAGCGTGGGGAGCGAACAGGATTAGATACCCTGGTAGTCCACGCCGTAAACGATGGGTGCTAGGTGTGGGAGGTGTCGACTCCTCCCGTGCCGCAGCTAACGCATTAAGCACCCCGCCTGGGGAGTACGGCCGCAAGGCTAAAACTCAAAGGAATTGACGGGGGCCCGCACAAGCAGCGGAGCATGTGGTTTAATTCGATGCAACGCGAAGAACCTTACCAGGGCTTGACATGCACTGGAAATCCGTAGAAATACGGCCCTCCTTCGGGACCAGTGCACAGGTGGTGCATGGCTGTCGTCAGCTCGTGTCGTGAGATGTTGGGTTAAGTCCCGCAACGAGCGCAACCCCTGTCCCATGTTGCCAGCGAGTAATGTCGGGGACTCATGGGAGACTGCCGGTGACAAATCGGAGGAAGGTGGGGATGATGTCAAGTCATCATGCCCCTTATGTCCTGGGCTACACACGTGCTACATTGGCCGGTACAAAGGGCGGCAAACCCGCGAGGGTGAGCGAATCCCAAAAAGCCGGTCCCGGTTCGGATTGAAGGCTGAAACTCGCCTTCATGAAGGCGGAGTTGCTAGTAATCGCGGATCAGCAACGCCGCGGTGAATACGTACA
>JALZOK010000010.1 GCA_030857225.1 Actinomycetota bacterium | reverse complement strand
TCGATCGCGCAGAACGAGATCGGTCATGCGCGGGCGCTGTACGAGCTCGCCGCGGCCGAACTAGGCACGACCGCCGACGAGCTCGCGTTCGACCGTGCGCCCGAGGAGTACCGCTGCGCGCCGTTCGTCCAGCTCCGTCGGCTCGAATGGGCACGGACGATCGCGCGGCACTGGCTGTACGAGACGGCCGACGAGATCCGTCTCGCGGCGCTCAAGGGCTCCGACGACCCCGACATCGCGGGCATCGCGGCGAAGATGGATCGCGAGGAGGCGTACCACCGCATGCACGCCGAGATGTGGGTCGATCGCCTGCTCTCCTCCGACGAGGGTCGCTCCCGTCTGAACGAGGCGGTTGACGAGCTCTGGCCCTACGCGCTCGGTGTCCTCGACGACGAGCTGCGCCCAGAGCTTCGTCGCCGCGCCGAGGAGCGGCTGGGGCGTGAGCTGGCAGATGTGGAGCCGGTGTCGCGCGGCGTCCACGAGGTCGAGCTCGCTCAGCTCTTGGAGGAGATGACAATGGTGCGTCGCTCCGCGCCGGCAGGAACGCAATGGTGACCGTGGACGAGGTGTGGGCTGCGCTCTCGGAGATTCCCGATCCTGAGATCCCCGTCATCTCCCTCGTCGATCTCGGGGTGATCAAGAACGTCGAGGTCGAGGACGAACGCGTGCGGATCGAGTTCACGCCGACGTTTCTGGGGTGCCCGGCGCTCGAGCCCATGCAGCGGGCGATGGAGGCAAAGGTCGACGAGCTCGGGGCGAAAGCGGACGTGCGTGTCGTCCTCGACGACTCCTGGTCGACCGACAAGATCACGCCTGAGGGTCGGGAGAAGCTCCGTGTCGCCGGCTTCGCGCCGCCCGCGCCTCGCGAGGCCGGGAAGCTGAACCTGATCGAGCTTCAAAGCGGCGGGTTTCGCTGTCCCTATTGCGGCTCGAGAAAGACACGCCTAGAGAACATCTTCGGCCCCACGCCCTGCCGCTCGATCCGCTACTGCGATGCTTGTCGGCAGCCTTTCGAGCAGTTCAAGACGATCTAGGGACAGCGGCTCTCGCTAGTCTGCCGGCGATGGCGGTCGAGATCTTCTACTGTCCCACGTGAAACGGCTACGACACACGGGCCGCGAGTCTCGCGGCCGAGATCGAGTCGAAGACCGGGATCGCCGCCACGGCCACGCCTGGTGAGAAGGCACAGTTCGATGTTCTCGCGGACGGGCAGATGATCTTCTCGAAGAAGACCGAAGGCCGCTTTCCCGAGCAGGACGAGATCCTCTCCCAGCTCGCCTGAGCCCTCAGTCGTCGTTAGCCCTTCCCGCGGCCCTTTCCATTCTCTTCGTCGTCGCCGTCTCCGCAACCGCGCTCCCAATCCCGGCGTAGAGCATCGATCTCCTTGCGCTCGCCCTGGACGGCTTCGGAGCGATCGAGTAGCGGCAGAACGCCGTCACAGCTTTCGAGCGAAAAGCGCGTGAACGCGAGGTTGTAGCTCGCGTACGCCTCGTCGAGCGATCCTGATCCACCGAGCGCGGCGACCGCGCGCTCGAGGAGCGGGAGGGCGCCCGCGTAGTCGCCGTCCTGCATGAGCGCGAAGCCCTGGCCGTTCAGCGCCACGCCGTCCGTGGATGGGGTAGAGGTTAATGGGGTAGAGGTTTCGGTGGCCGTCGTCGTTTCGGTGATCGTCGTCGGAGGCGTGGTCCGGGTCGTTGCCGACGCGGGAGGTCGAGCGGTTCGCTCCGCAAAGTCACCGGAGTCGAGCGTCGAGCCGAGGAGCGCCGCCAGTCCGAGGCCGGCGAGTGCGAGAACAAGCGCTCCGGCGACGAGACGCTTCGTGTGCCGGCTCGACCGGTGCACGGCATGTGGGCGTCCCGGCACGGGCGCAGCCCGAGTCGGAACGAGGGCTGGGAGAACGCGAGTCGTGGCCTCAGCGTTCCTGAACGTCTCGCGGAGATCGGCGCCGAGCTCGGCGCAACTCGCCGGCCGATCCTCGGGACTCTTCGCAAGCGCGCGCCGAAGCACTTCGTCCACGCCGTCCGGAAGCTCTGGCTGGATCTGCTCGGCGCTCGGCACAGGCGCCGTCACGTGGGCGAACGCTTCGGTCGCAGCCGTCTCGCCTTCGAAAGGGCGCCGATCGGTCAGGAGCTCGAACGCGACAACCCCGAGCCCGTAGCGGTCACTCGCGGGGGTCGCCGGCTCCCCGCGAGCCTGCTCCGGGGAGAGGTAGCCGGCGGTGCCGAGAACGGTGCCGGGCAGAGTCAGCGTGTCGAACCCCGTCGTGGAGGCGATGCCGAAGTCCGAGACGACGATGCTTCCATTCCGATCGAGGAGCAGGTTCGCCGGCTTCACGTCACGGTGGACGATCCCCTCGGCATGGGCTCTGTCGAGTGCCTGTCCCACCTGGTCGAGCCACTCGAGCGCCAGAGCGGGCGGGACTCCACCCTCCCGCAGGCGGTCGAAGACGGAACCGCCTTCGAGGTACTCCATGACGATGTATGGCTGCTCCCCGTGCTCGCCGACGTCGAAGATCGTGATCACATGCGGCGCCCCGGAAAGCCGGGCAGCCGAGAGCGCCTCGCGGCGGAAGCGGGCGTGGGCGTCCTCGTCTCGTGCGTGCCGCTCGGAGAGCAGCTTGACGGCGACCTTCCTCTCGAGGACGGAGTCGGTCGCGCGATACACCTCGCCCATGCCGCCGCGAGCGATCAGCGTGGCGGACGTGTACCGCTTCGGTAGAGCCTGTTTGGCGGGAGTGATGTCTTCTGTCTACCCGACGGGGCTCGGAAACATGCCGCGAACCGTCACCGCAGGAGGAAGCCCTCGCCGAGCGGATCGTTCTCATCCAGCATGAATACGTGCTCTCCGGTTCTATAGGCACTGCCCTCGACCTCCGTGACGACCGCCGGAACTCCGGCGACGTCCGCGTCCCCGACGACCCGGCCTTGAAACTCGGACCCGACGATGCTCAGGTGCCGGAGCTCGCGGCCTCGCGGGAGTCGGCCGGAACGGTCGAGGAGTGCTAGCCGGGCGGAGGTGCCGCTTCCGCACGGCGAGCGATCGACCTCGCCATCCGCGAAGACGGTGACGTTCCGCTGGGTCAGTGGCGCCTCGCCTTCCTCTTGCCAGAAGGTGACCCCGTAGACATCGCGGAGATCGGGCTCGAGCGGGTGGACGATCTCGTGTCGAGCCTCCAGCTCGCGTTTGAGCTCGCGCCCCAGCTCGATCAGTCGCGGCAGCTCGCGCGGTTCGACGCGCTCCTCGAGCGACGCGTAGTAGGCGCCGCCGAAAGCGACATCGACCGTATGCCCACCCGCCTCCACTCCTTCGCCCCACACGAACGAAGGGACGTTTCGGAACCGAACGGAGCGCACGCGGCCGCGCTCCACGTGGGCCCACGTCTGAATCCGCCCGGAAGGGACGTCCACGACGACGTGGTTCTCGCCGTCCCGGCCGTCCACGATTCCCTCGTCGAGCGCCCAGGTCACGAGCGCGATCGTGCCGTGGCCGCACGCGGTCGAGTAGCCGGCGTTGTGGAAGAAGACGACTCCGAGATCAGCTCCCTCGTCGTTCGGCTCGACGACGAAGCACCCGTACATGTCCGCGTGGCCGCGTGGCTCGAAAACGAGCAGGCGCCGGATGTGATCGAGATGCGAAAGAGCGTCTCGGCGCTTGTCGAGGATCGTCGCTCCGCGCGGGGCGCCGACCCCGCCGGTGACGATGCGGAACGGCTCACCGGCCGTGTGGTAGTCGACGGCTTCGATCCGCACCTGTCGATCCTGTCGGCCTGGGCTCGCCGCTAGCGCCCGTGGAACGCAGGCGGGCGTTTGTCTAGGAAAGCCTGCACGCCTTCCCCGAAATCCTCGGTCGAGGTCGCGGCTTGCTGGAGCTCTGCCTCGAGATCGAGCTGCTCCTCGAGCGATGCCGTGTACGCGTGCTCGAAGAGCTGCTTCGTCATCGCGACTCCGCGCGTGGGAAGAGTCGCGTACCACGCGGCGAGCTCTTCGACGCGCGGCGGAAAGTCGTCCGCGGCCACGACCTCCGACACAAGGCCCAACCCGAACGCTTCGTCCGCGCCGAGGCGCCGGTTCGAGACCATCCACTCGAAGGCCCTCGCGAAGCCGAGAAGCCGGTGGATGAACCACGATCCGCCCGCGTCGGGGATCAACCCGATCCCGATGAATCCAGGAACGAAGGTCGCCTTGTCGGAGGCGATGCGGACGTCACAGGCACATGCGAGCGAGAGGCCGGCGCCGGCGACCGGGCCGTTGATCGCGGCGATCACCGGCTTCTCGAGCGCGCGGATCGCGCGGATGTTCGGGTGGTACGTGCCCTCGAGTGCGTCCCGAATCCCGCCGGGAAGCTCCGAGAACTCCTTCAGATCCTGCCCCGAGCAGAAGCCGCGACCGGCGCCGGTGATGACGACGGCACGCACGTCTGGATCGGCCGCCTCCTCCAGCGCCGCCCGGAGCGCTGTATGAAGCGCGCGGTTGAAGGCGTTGAAGACCTCCGGCCGGTTGAGCGTGATCGTGAGCACCGCGCCGGCCCGGGCGGCGAGAACCTCGGACACGGGAGCAGACTAACGGCGGGGACGAAAGAGGTACGCGACGAGCGCTCCCGTGGCGAGCCCCGCCAGCGCGATGCGGGTCGCGTCGACCGCGGGCTCGAACCGAACGTCGCCGTCCTTTATGACGTACGCCCCGACTCCACGTGAACGAAGACCGAACCCTGCGCCGCCGCTGGTGCCCCCGCCCCCACCCCAGCCTCCGCGGACAGCGGCTACCGGAATCACCGTCACGCCGTCCCGTTCGATCGCGTCGCCGATGACGCGGCGCACCGAGAGCGCATCCTGCAGACCCTTGATCATCTCGTCGTGATTCACGCCTTCTCGCGATTCAGGAAGGCGCGGACGGCGTCCTGCGCCTCGTCTCCCATCATCGACATCGCGAGCCAGTCACGCGCGTGGCCGACCGTCTGGTGCCACGCGAAGTCACGCCAGACGTTAAGCTGCTGCTTCGCGTAGCGGGTGGTCTGCGGGAGCTTGGCGGAGAGCTTCTCGACCAGCTCGTCGACGACCGCGTCAAGCTCGGCCTCCGGCACCGCACGGTTGACGAGCCCCCACTCCACAGCCTGCACCGCCGTGACCTCCTCGCACAGGAAGACGATCTCCCGCGCGCGCCTGTCGCCGACCATGAGCTGCAGCCACTGCGTCGCGCCGCCGGCCGGCACCGAGCCGTGCTCGAGACCCACATGCCGGATGAACGCCGTGTCGACCATGACCGCGAGGTCGCACGCCATCTGCAGCTCGTTGCCACCGCCGACCGCGATTCCGTTGATCCGCGCGATCGTGGGCTTGCCGATCTCGCGGAGCCGGTCGTGCGCGTCCTTGAACGCGCCGAACCACTTCCAGTACTCCTTCGGCTTGCCGAGATAGTCCTCGTCCCAGGAGCGGAGGTCGGCACCGACGCAGAAGGCTCGCCCCGTACCGGTCACGACCACCGCCCGCACGTCGTCGTCCCAGGAGGCGTCCTCACACGCTCTCGCGATCTCGCGCAGCATCCGAAAGTCGAACGCGTTCAGCACATCCGGCCGATTGAGCCTGATCGTCGCGCGCGGCGGCGCCTTCTCGTAGACGATCGTCTCGAAGCCGAGCTCCGCCGGGTCGCGCGGACGCGGGTGCGTCGGCTCGGTCACTCCTCGGCGATCTCCGCGAAGTGCACCGTGAAGGGGACACCCATCGACATTGCGTCAGCGCCCGTTGCTGCAAACGCCTCCGAGTTCGCCGCCTCCTTGAACGAGGCCATGTCGTCCCACTCGAACTCCGCGTACTGGCGGAACTTCGGCTCTCCGAACGGCGACCCGAAGATCTTCCCGTGCCGAAACGCGGTGCATGACACCTTGGATGCAAAGTCGTCGATGTGTCGGCGATAGTGATCGGCGTCGGGCTCGGACTCGAACAAAACGAACGCGCGGACCATGTGCTCTCCCTTCGTGGCGGACGCGGGGAGCGTATAGCGTCCGCGCATGAGCTCGACCGGAGTCGCAGCCGTCCTCGCGCTCGCCGCCGGCTTCGGCGGAGCGGTGCAGATCGCTGTCCAGGGCCGCCTGGGAGACCGCGTCGGGAGCCTGGAGGCGGTCGCGACGGCGTCGCTCATCGGAGCTCTGGTCGCGCTCACGGTGCTGGTCGTCGCACGGCGCTCGCTGGCCGGGATCGGAGACGCGCTCGGATCGCCGAAGTGGATGCTGCTCGGCGGCGTCATGAGCGCGCTCATCATCCTCGCGATCACCGTCGCTGGGCCGCGCATCGGGATCGTTGCCACGAGCGCCGTGCTGATCGCCGCTCAGTTCACGCTCGCGACCGTCATCGACCGCAACGGCTGGTTCGGCGTCGAGCGCATCGCGGTGAGCTGGCCGCGCGTCGCTGGACTTGCGCTGCTGTTCGTGGGCGCGGCTCTGACGTTGCGGCGATGAGCGTTCTCGAAGACCTGGAGCCTTCAGGTGTATGGGCTCGGTTCGCGGAGCTGACGCGCATCGCCCGACCGCCGAAGGAGGAGGACGAAGCACGTAGGCACGTCCTCGGCTGGGCGGCGGAGCATGGCTTCGAGACGGCGGTCGACGACGAGGGCAACGTCGTCGTGCGAGTCCCTGCGTCGGTCCAGCGTGGGAGCGCGCCGACGGTCGTCCTCCAAGCGCACCTGGACATGGTGTGCGAGCGGGATCCGGACAGCCCGTACGACCCGCGAGCGGGACGTCTCAACGTCGTCGTCGACGGCGACTGGGTCGTGGCCGAGGGGACGACCCTCGGCGCGGACAACGGCATCGGAGTCGCGGCTGCGCTGGCCGTCGCGGAGGACCCGAAGATCGTCCACGGCCCGCTGGAGCTGCTCTTCACCGTGTCGGAGGAACAGGGTCTCGACGGAGCCAAGAACCTCGACCCCTCGCTCGTCTCCGGACGACTGCTCCTCAACCTGGACGGGACGAGCGACAAAGCGATCACCATCGGCTGCGCCGGGAGCTGGCACACGTTCACCCGACTGGCGCTCGGCCTCACGGCCGTCCCGGAGGACTACGAGACGCTGGAGGTGCGGGTGTCGGGTGCGCGCGGCGGGCACTCGGGCGGCGACATCGCACGCGGTCGGGTGAACGCGATCAAAGCGCTCGGTCGGGTGCTCTCCCGCGGGCACCAGGCGGCGTCGTTCCGGCTTGCCGTTCTCGAAGGCGGCGTAAGTCGCAACGCCCTGCCACGGGAAGCCCGAGCGGTGATCGCGCTTCCACGTGGAACAGAGGAAGCCTTCCGCACCGCCGCAGAGCGCGAGCACGAATCGGTCCGCGAGCAGTACACCGGCACCGAGCACGCGCTGACACTCTCGATCGCCGCTGGTGGCGCGGACGCTGCGGCCGACGAATCGACGACATCTCGCGCGCTCGACCTGCTCGCGACGATTCCGAGCGGGGTCGTCGCAATGAACCCAGAGCTTCCCGGCACAGTCGAAACGAGCACGAGCCTGAACGTCGCCGGCACCGAGAAGGGGGAACTCGCCCTCGCCTCGATGACGAGAAGCGCCAACTTGCCAGGACTGGAGAATGTGGTCGCCGGAATCGAAGCCGCGGCGCGCCTCGCCGGAGCGGAAGTCGAGATCCTGCGTTCCTACCCACCCTGGCGGCCCGATCTCGACTCGAAGCTGCTTGCTGTCGCGCGGACGACGTTCGAGCGCTTGTTCGGAACGCCGCCGGCCCTCGAGGTCGTCCACGGCGGACTCGAATGCGCGGTGATCGGAGGCAAGCTCCCGGGCGTCGAGATGATCTCGCTCGGTCCCGAGATCGTCGGCCCGCACGCTCCCGGCGAGCGTCTCAGCATCCCCGCGACGCACCGGTTCTACAGGCTCCTCGGGGCGCTCCTCGACGACCTCTCGCGCTAGTCCGGTCGTCAGATCGGACAGAAGCCGAGCCGCGGTGCGCTAGGAAGCCCAGCGGCAGCGGCTCCTGATCGCCTCGACGTCGAGCAGTGTCACGCGCCCGCGCTGGAGCATGACCGCCCCGTTCTTCTGCTCCTCTCGAAGAACGCGGTTGACGGTCGCACGCGACGTCCCTGCCATTGCCGCTAGATCCTCCTGAGTAAGTGGAACGACCGTTTCTCGACCGTCCGCTCCATACACCTCGGCGAGTCCACAGAGCCTGCAGCGCACCCGCGTATCGGCGTCGACATAGTGCGCCTCGACGAGGCGGTCGCTCGCACGCCGAAGCTGCACGGCGAGCAGTCGCAGGAGGACATCCTTCACACCGGGGTGACCTCGTTGCAGGCGCGTGAAGTCGTCCCGGAACACGGACCGCGTCTCTCCGTCCTCGAGCGCCGACACCGTTGCGGAGCGACGCTCGCCGGGGAGGAAGAGCGCGAGTTCCCCGAAGGTCTGGCCCGGCCCGAGCACGTCGAGCAGGACGCTGTCTCCGGTCTGCGACGCGACGCGCGCCGCGAAGCGGCCCCGAACGATCAGGTGCAGCGAGTCTGCGAGGTCGTCGCGATGGAACACGACCTCGCCTTTGTCGAACGTGCGCCGGCGGGCGATCGTGAGCAGCTCCCGCACGTCCTCGGGGGGAAGATCTGCGAGCAGCGGCCAGTCCACGGCTACCAAGTCTCGGACACGAACGTGTCATCCGCAACATCGCCTCCATACTTGCGCCATGAGTGACGTACCGATCTCCGAGGACGAGGTCCGCCCGGTCACGATCCTCTTCGCCGACATCGTCGGCTCGACTGCGCTGGGTGAACGTCTTCAACCCGATGAGGTGAAGGCGCTCGTTGGCGAGTGCGTGACCATGATGAGCCGAGCGGTCGAGGAGTACGGCGGCATGGTGCAGGCCTACGCGGGCGACGGGATCTGCGCGTATTTTGGCGTGCCCGCCGCCCACGACGACGATCCTGAACGCGCTGCACGGACCGGCCTCCGCATTCTCGAGGTCGTCGCCGAGTACGCCCGCGAAGTGGAGGCCGCGTGGGGGCTCGCCGACTTCGCCGTTCGGGTCGGGATCAACGGAGGGCAGGCCGCCGTCGGCCAGGTGGGCGCCGCAGACCCCGGCGCAGTAGCCCTCGGAGATGCCACCAACGTGGCGGCGCGACTGCAGTCTCTCGCCCCGCCGGGCACGATCCTCGTCGGTGAGGCGAGCGCGAAGCGACTCGCGCATCGCTTCGTGTTCGAGCCGGCCGGTGATTTCGAGGTGAAGGGGCGTAAGGCACCCGTGACGGCGTCCCGTCTCGTTGGGCCCAAGGCCCGCGGAAGCGAGGCTGGAGCAACGCCGGTAGCTGGCCGGGAGGGCGAGATGGCACACCTCCTCGGCGCGCTGGGGGACCTCGTTGCCGGGCGGGGCCGGATCGTTCTACTCCTTGGAGATCCTGGAATGGGTAAAACGCGGCTGCTGGGGGAGCTACGCGTTCTCACAGGAGAGCGCGTCACTTGGCTCGAAGGCCATTGCCTCTCGTACGGCGGGCTCGCGGCGTGGCCATTCGTCGAGGCGCTCCTCGGATGGCTCGGCGCGGAAGTCGGTGAGCCCGAGATCGCCGTACGGACGAAGGCACGCGCCAGGCTCCGCGCGCTCTTCGGCGACGACCTCGAGGAGGTGCTCCCCGCGCTTGGGCGGCTCCTGCGCATACGGGTCGAGGGACCCGACGACTCGGGGGACGCCGATCACATCCGAGAGGCGTACATCCGCTGGCTCGAAGCGCTCGCGCGGGAACGACCGGTTGTCGTCGCGCTGGAGGACGTGCATTGGGCTGACCCTTCGACCCGGGAGCTCGCCGAGGCGGTCCTCGGCCTCGCGGAGCGCGCACCGATCGCGGTCATCCTCACCGCAGAGCTCGCCCCCAGCTCGGAAGGGGCGGCGCTCCGGTTACGCGCGCTCGGTAACCACGGCCATCGAACCACCGAGATCCCACTGGGCCCGCTTTCGGATGAGGCCGCCGAGGAGATGCTGACGGTCATTCTCGGAAGCGAGGTCGACGCGGTCACGCGGATGGGTCTCGTCCGGGAGGCCGAGGGGAATCCCCTCTACGTGGAGGAGCTCGCGCGCGCGCTGCTCGAGGGCGGCCTCGAGCCCCGCGGAAGGACCTGGACGGTCACGGTGCGTACTGATCTCCTCCCTCCCGCACTCGAAAACCTCCTGGTCGCGCGGATCGACCGCCTGCCCGCTGGAGCGCGGCAGCTCGCTCCCATGGCCGCCGCCATCGGCCGCACCTTCCCGGTCGCCGTGCTCGAAAAGGTCTCGGGGACAGACGTAGGCGATGGTCTCACCGCGCTCCTTCGAGCGGAGATCGTGCGCGAGGTACGCAGGTATCCGGTTTTTGAGTGCTCGTTCACGCACGGCTTGCTGCACGACGCTGCTCTCTCGACTCTGACGCCGACACGGAAGCGCGACCTCTACGCGTGCATCGCCGCGGCGTTCGAGTCCTTGTACGCGGACTCGCTGGACGACCACGTCGAGCGGCTCGCGCACTATCACGCGCAGGCCGGGAATCTCTCGAAGGCGTTCCAATACGCGGAGCGCGCCCGCGGCGTCGCCGTGTCAGATTCGGGTTAGCGCTCGAGCCACCAGTCCTCCGCGTTCCAGAGAGGGGTAAGCGTCGTATTGAGCGACAGACCGAAGTTCCGTACCGTCGACCTCAGTGCGACGGACTGCGTTTGCTGATAGAGGGGGATCACCGGCACGTCCTTCGCCATCTGGGCGTCGGCTCTGTTGAGGACACGCGCCTGCTGGTCGGCGTCGAGGATCCGTTCCGCTTGGTCGAGATCGCTCGTCACCAATCTCTGGCAGTAGCCGGTGTGGTTCAAAGGACCTCCACAGCCGAAGATGAACTTTGCAAACGTCGGATCCGGGTTGGCGATCCACGCGAGGAGCGCCACGTCGTAGTCGCCGCTCGGGAGGATCTGACCGAAGAAAGAGATGTTCGTGGCGAAGGTCGGCACTACTTCGACGCCCACCTGCCTCAGTTGCGTCTGGACGAGCTCGAGTACTCGCGGTCGAAACCCCCCCTGGGGGGACGTCGTGACGAAGCGGAGCCGGAGCCGCTCCCCCGCGCAGACATAGATGGCATCGGAGCCCCTTCGGCAGCCCGCCTGCTCGAGCAGCCGCCGGGCCTCGGCGGGGCGGTACCGGTACATTTGCCAATTCCGCCGGTAGTGCGGACTTTGAGTCGGGAAGACGGCGCTGTCGCGCTGGGAAGCATTCCGGTCTGTCTCCAGGAGGACATCGCGAACGATCGCAGCGCGATCGACGCCGTAGGCCAGCGCCCTTCGGACGAGTTTGTTCCTGAGCGCCGGGTGGCCGCCGGGACCGACACGTACCTCGAGGAGGTCCCAGCCGGCCGAGCGTTGATTCGACAAGACACTGACAGCCGGCTCCTGCCGGAGGTCGGCGACGAAACCCGGAGGGAAGTGAGAGGCGGCATCCAACTCACCCCTCCGAAACGCGTCGCGGAGCGCGGTGCCCTGAACCTGGAAGCGAACGACCAGCCGGTCGAGATAGGCAGCGTGCGGCCCCCAGTAGCGGGGGTTTCGTACGAGCGTGATCTGCTTCCCGCGCTCCCAGCGCTCGGCGAGGAAGGGGCCGCTCCCGATCGGCCTGCCCGTCTTCGGGTTGTCGATGCGATCGCTCCAGACGGTCTCGAGGTCTTCGCCCTGGAGCGCGTGCGAAGGAAGGACGCCCCTTCCGAACAACACCCCTCTCCATCCGGCGAAGCGGGAGCGCAAGACGACTCGGACCGTCTTCGCGTCGAGGGCACGGACGCTGCGAACCAGTGTCCGGTGCAAGTCGTCAGGCGCACCATCCTTCCGGATCGCTTGGTGACTGAACACGAAGTCCCGCGCCGTTATCGGCACTCCGTCGCTCCAGCGAGCGTCGGGGCGAATGTGGTATGTGAGCGTGAAGGGCGGCCTCTTCGTGAAGGTGACGTTCGTGACGAGCTTCGGCCGCCACGTGAGATCGGGGCCGACGTCGAACGGCGCCTCCAGAACCTTGCGCGCGATGAAACCGCGCACGATCAGCGTGGACCCCGAAGCGCACTCGCCACGGTTCGGCGTGAAGCAGGCAGGCTCTCCGAACGGCCCCCCGTAGACGACCGTGCCGCCTTTGCGCGGCGTCTGCGCGCCCGCGGCGCCCGCGCCCGAGACGGCGAGGAGTGAGAAGACGATGGCCGCTGCCGCGGCCGCGAAGCGGCCGCCTGTAGGGATCGTCGCGCGACCGGAATCTGCGCGAGCGGATTCCGGTCTTGCGCAGGATGTCAGCGCTGGAGCCACCAGTTCTCGGAGTTCGTCAGCGGATTCAAGGACTGGGCGAAGTTCCTGACGGTGTCTCGCACGGCGGTCGCGACCGGGATCTGGTTCAGCGGAAGCATCGGCACGTCCCTCGCCATCTGCGCATCGGCCCTGTTCATGACCCGCGCCTGCTGGCGCGCGTCGAGAATCCTGTCCGCCTGATCGAGATCGCGCGTCACGAGCCGCTGGCAGTAGCCGCTGAAGTTCGCGCTGCCCCCGCATCCGAAGATGGAGTTCCCGGTCGGATTCGGAGCGCTGACAAACCCGAAGAGCGCGACGTCGAAGTCGCCACTCGGAAGGATCGTGCCGAGGAAGGTGCGAGAGGGAGCGAAGATCGGCACGACCTCGACCCCAGATCGTCTGAGCTGCGCTTGCACGAGCGACAGGATCCGCGCTCTAGGAGGGATGCCGGCGCTCGTTACGAAGCGAAGCGAGAGTCGCTCGCCGGCGCACGAGTAGATGCTGTCGGCGCCTCTCCGACAGCCCGCCTGCTCGAGCAGGCGAGTGGCGAGCGCCGGGCGATAACGGTACTTGCTCCAATTCGGTCGGTAATACGGGCTTTGGACGAGGAAGAGCAGGCTTTGCAGCGGTCGCAGGCTCGGGTTGATCTGGCCGGGGACCTCCCTGACGAGCGTGGCGCGATCGATGGCGTGGGCGAGGGCGCGGCGAATCAGCTTGTTTCGAAGGGCGGGATGGCCTCCGGGACCGATCCTGAAGGTGAAACCCTGGTATGCGGCGCTCGGTCCGGCAAGCACCTTCACGCCCGGTTCCCGACGAAGCGCGGCGACGCTATCGGGGAAGATGCCTTCCGCTACGTCCAGCTCGCCGTTCCGGAACCAATCGACCGGGTTCTCGCTCTCCACGCGGAAGCGGATGACGATCCGGTCGAGATACGCCCGGTGCGCCCCCCAGTAGCGCGGATTGCGCACGAGCGTCAGCTGACGACCTCGCTCCCAGCTCTCGAGCAGGAAAGGTCCGCTCCCGATCGGCCGACCCGTCTTCGGGTTGTCGATCCGGTCGATCCAGATCTTCGTCAGATCTTCGCCCTGGAGCGCATGCGAAGGTAGGACATTCCCGAACAGACTTCGCCAGCCCGAAAAGCGGGAGCGGAGGACGACCCTGACCGTCTTCGCGTCGACGGCGCTGACATTGCGGACGTGGCGGAGGTCATCTCTCTCGAACTCCGCCAGCTCCGCACTCCCGGCCACCCGGGCCCGGTGCGTGAAGAGGAAGTCCCGGGCCGTGACCGGCACTCCGTCGCTCCAGCGCGCCGTGCGCCGGATGTGGTACGTGAGCGTGAACGGCAGCTTCCTCGAGAACGTGACGCGCGAGACGAGCCTCGGGCGGTACGTGTACTCGGGACTGACGTCGAACGCCGGTTGCAGAATCATCTCGGCGATGAAGGGGATCGTCGCCGCCGACTGCGCGCATTTGACGAGCAGCGCGTTGAGACAGGGGGGCTCCGAGTCCAGAAGGCCGACCACAACAGTTCCCCCAACGCGCGGCGTCTGCGCGTGCGAGCCGCCCGCTCCCGAGACGGCGAGGAGCGAGACGGCGATCGCGGCTGCTAGCGCTCGAGCCACCAGTTTTCCGCGTTCCAGAAGAGGTTGTTCGGCGATGCGACGACGTCCCGGACGGTCTTGCGGTACGCGAGCACGAAAGGCACCTGGTAGAGCGGAATCACCGGCACGTCCTTCGCGATCTGCCGGTCGGCCCTATTGAGGACGCGCGCCCGCTGGTCGGCGTCCAGGATCCGGTCGGCCTGGTCGAGGTCGCTCGTCACCAACCGCTGGCAGTAGCCGCTGAAGTTCTGCGGGCCGCCGCAGCCGTAGATGCCCTTGTCACCGAGCTGGTCGGTGGTGAAAAAGGTGAAGGAGACCGCGTCGAAGTCGCCGCGGGGGATGATCTGATCGAAAAGTACGCGGCCGGCGGCGAAAGCATTGACCACCTCGACCCCGACCTGCCGAAGCTGGGACTGGACGAGCTCGAGACCGCGCTCGCGCAGCCTGGTGCCCGCGATCGTGAGAAAGCGGAACGAAAGCCTCTCTCCGGCGCAGACGTAGATGCCGTCGGCTCCGCGCCGGCAGCCCGCCTGCTGGAGCAGGCGGCGGGCGAGGTCGGGGCGGTAGCGGTAGCCGCTCCAGCTGGGTCGGTAGTAGCGGCTCGTGTTCAAAAAAACGGCGCTGTCGCTCGGCCGGTACTTCGGGTCGATCTCGCCAAAGAGCTGTCGAACGATGGCGACCCTGTCGATGCCGTAGGCGAGCGCCCGGCGCACGAGCTTGTTGCGGAGCGCCGGATGGCCCCCGGGGCCGATCCGGAGATGGAGGTGCTCCCAGCCCGTCGAGGGCATCGCGAGAACCCTCACCCCAGAGATCCGTCGGAGGTCAGGGACGATGCCGGTGTCCCGGCTGAGCGCGAAGTCGACCTCGTCTTGCCGGAGGGCTGCGAGCACTTCGGCGGGAGGCGGTGCGGTGCAGGCACAGAAGCGGACGACGAGCCGGTCGAGATAGGCAACGTGCGGCCCCCAGTAGCGCGGGTTGCGGACGAGCGTGAGTTGCTTGCCGCGCTCGAAGCGCTCGACGAGGAAGGGGCCGCTCCCGATCGGCGCGCCCGTCTTCGGATTGTCGATCCGGTCGGTCCAGATCCTCCCGAGGTTCTCTCCGACGAGCGCATGCCGCGGCAAGACGAATCCGAAGAGCGAGGTGCGCCAGCGCGCGTCACGGGAGCGCAGGGTCACTCTGACCGTCTTTGCGTCGAGCGCCCGGATGGACCGCACCAGCGGGTGAATTCCGGCGAGGGAGTCGGGAACCAGCCTGCGAATCGCCTGGTGGGTGAAGACGAAGTCCCGGGCGCTTACGGGTACGCCGTCGCTCCAGCGCGCCTCCGGGCGAATGTCGTACGTTAGCGTGAAGGGCGGCTTCCTCGTGAACGTGACGCGCGAGACGAGCTCTGGCCGCGGCGTGAAATCCGGAGCGAGGGCGAATGGGGGCGCGAAGACCTTTTCTAAGATCCAGAAGAACGTCGGGCTCACGCACGAGGCGACGAGCGGGTTCAGGCAGCCGGGCTCCGAGATCGGCCCGAAGACGACGGTGCCGCCGCGCTTCGGCGTCTGCGCGCCCGCGCCGCTCGCCCCGGAGACGAGGAGGAGCGACGTGAGGATCGCCGCTGCTAGCGCTCTAGCCACAGTCCTCCGCGGTCCGGAACGGGTTGAAGGCATCGACGGCGAAGTTCCGCAAGGTCGTCCTGTGTGCGGCGATCAGGACGAACTGGTAGAGCGGGATCACCGGTACGTCCTTGGCCATCTGGCGGTCGGCTCTGTTGAGGGCACGGGCCCGTTGCTCCGCGTCGAGAATCCGGTCGGCCTGGTCGAGATCGCGCGAGACGTGCCGCTGGCAGTAGCCCGTGAAATTCGCTGATCCCCCGCAGCTGAAAACGTCCTCGACCCCGCTCGAGTCAGGCCTGTAGACCCAGGAGAAGAGGATGATTTCGAACTCGCCGTTGGGGATGATCTGGTCAAAGAGCGCGTCGTCGGAAGCGAAGCTCGGTACCACTTCGACACCGACCTGCCGGAGCTGCGGCTGGACCATCGAGAGCACTCGGGCCCGAGGCGGGACCCCGGCGGTGGTGACGAAGCGGAGCGAGACCCGCGTGCCTGCGCAGATATAGATGCCGTCCGAGCCTCGGCGGCAGCCCGCCTGCTCGAACAGCCGGCGAGCCTGTGCCGGCCTGTATCGGTACCCGCCCCAGCTCGGCGCGTAATGGCGGCTCTGGGTCAGGAAGACGACGCTGTCGAGCAGCCGCACGTTTTGGCCGATCTCCCCGTAAAGCTGCCGGACGAGCTCGACTCGGTCGATGCCGTAGGCGAGCGCCCGGCGGACGAGCTTGCTCGTGAGTGCCGGGTGGCCGCCGGGACCGACTCTGAGCTCGAAGTGCTCCCAGCCCGCGCCCTGTGTCGCCAAGACCTTGATTCCGGCTTCCTTGCGGAGCTCCGGCACGACCTCGGGGACGATCCCTAGGGCGATGTCGACCTCCCCCTCTCGGAGCGCGTCCAGACGGTCCTGCGGGGCTCGTAGGAAGCGAACACCGAGCTGCTCGAGATACGCGGGGCGAGGCCCCCAGTAGTTGGGGTTCCGGCGGAGCGTGAGTTGCTCGCCGCGCGCCCAGCGTCCGACGAGGAAGGGCCCGCTCCCGATCGGCCTGCCCGTCTTCGGGTTGTCGATCCGGTCGATCCAGATCGTCTCGAGATCTTCGCCCGCGAGCGCGTGCCGCGGCAGGATGTTCCCGAACAGGCTTCGCCAGCCGGCGAAGCGGGAGCGAAGAACGACTCTGACCGTCTTCGAGTCGACGGCCGTGACGCGGCGGATGCGTTCGAGCAGTGTTGTCAGGTCCTCGTTGAGCACTCCCTTCCGGGAAAGGGACAGGTACGCCTGGTGCGTGAACACGAAGTCCGCGGCGGTGATCGGTACCCCGTCGCTCCACCGAGCCTCGGGACGGATGCGGTACGTGAGCGTGAAGGGCGGCTGCCTCGTGAACGTGACGCCGGAGACGAGTCTCGGCCGGAACGTGAAGTCAGGACCGACCTCGAATGGCGCCTCGAGAACCTTCTCGGCGATGTGAAGGGTCGCGGTCCGGGCGCACCTGGCGTGGAGCACGTTGAGACAGGCGGGCTCTGGGAAACCCGCACCTAAGATGACGGTGCCGCCGCGCTTCGGCGTCTGCTCGAGACCGCCCGCCGCAGGCGACGCCGCGATGGCGGCAAGTGCGAGCACGGCTACGACCCAGTGTCTCATCACGCCTCCCTCCCTCTAGACCTGCCCCTTATCAGCCATCTTCCGCCTCCGTCTCCGCAGCGCGCACGGTGACCCAGACGGCGCCTTCGCCGGTGGCGACCCGCTGCGGCTCGTTCCCGATCCCGATCGTCGCCGTCACGTCGCCCGACTCGGGGTCGATCCGCGTCACGGCTCCGTCGAGGCTGGAGATGACCCATACGCCCCCCTCGCCGAACGCGACGTCAACGGGTCCGTCTCCGACGGGGATCGTCGTCAGCGTCGGAGTCTGTCCCGGCGCGGTGATCGCGATACGCGTCACCGTGTCGTCCTCGAAGTTCGTGACCCAGAGAGAGTCCGCGCTGACGGCGATCGCGCTCGGCGCATTCCCCACTGTGATGTCCCGTTGCCGCTGGATCGTCGCCGTATCGATCTCGATGACCGCGTTCGCGGCGCGGTTCAGGATCCAGAGCCGCTCGAGTCCGTAGACAATGTCGGAGAAGATCGGGAGGACCGCATTCGGCGAGGTCAGGATTCCGGCCTCCAGACCCACCCGCCTCGCCGCGCCCGTGCGCGTGTCGATTCTCCCCAGATCGGCAGCCTCGCAGGCGAACCACACCGCTCCCCCGCCGACCGTCACGCTCGCGCGTGGAGCTCCGCAGGAGACGCCGGCGCCGAGCGCGGGAATCGCGCTCGCGGCCTCGTTTTGCTCCGGGTTGATGCGCGCCAGCTCGGCGAGGGCTCCGAGGGCGACCCAGACCGTGCCTGCTCCCACGGTGACATCGCTCGCGTAGTCGCCCACAGCGATCCCGCCGCGTTCGAGCTCGCGAGCGGCCGGGTCGATCCGGGAGACGGTCTCGTCCTCGACGTTGGCCACCCAGACCCCGCCTGCTCCGACCGCGATGCTCTCCGGGTCGATGCCGACGGCCACCTCGTCGACGAGCTCGTTCGTGCTCGGGTCGATCACCCCGACCGCGTTCGGGGAGACCGAGGTGAGGCCGCTGCCCGAGTCGCGCATGAACAGGAACCCGAGCACCGCCACGGCTACGACGACGAGCGCGACGGCCGCGGGTATCGCGAAGCGGCGGGTGCTCGGAGGCGCAGGAGACGTCTCGACGAGACCGAGCGCAGAACGAGCGGCGGAGACGAGCTCGCCGGCTGTCTCGAAACGCCGCCCAGGTTCCTTAGCGAGAGCCCGCCCGAGCACGCTGTCGATCGCCCTCGGTAGCTCGGGGCGCACCTCGCTCGCGCGCTTCTGCTCCTCATGCACGTGCGCCCACAGCAGGGCGACGTCGGTCGCGCGAGGAAAGGGCGGCTGCCCGGTCAGGCACTCATAGAGGACGCAGCCGAGCGAGTAGAGGTCGGCCTGCGCTTCTACGTCACCGCCGGTGATCTGCTCGGGAGCGACGTACTCGAGCGTTCCGACCACGTCACCCGGGGCGGAGATGCCACTGAGAGAGCCTGTGCGCTTGGTGAGCCCGAAGTCCGCCAAATAGCAGTGCTCTTTTCCCCCGGCCACCGCGACGAGGATGTTCGAGGGCTTGACGTCCCGATGCACGAGGCCCTTCTCGTGGGCTGCGTCCAGCGCCTCCGCGACCTGCTCGAGTAGAGAGATCGCCCGGACAGGATCAAGCGCGCCTCCTTCGTGCAGGAGCTTTGCGAGATCGGTGCCCTCGACGTAGCGCATCGCGAGGAAGAGAGCGCCGTCCTCGTCCCCCGCCTTGAAGATGGGAACGATGTGCGGATGGTCGAGGGAGGCCGCGATCCGCGACTCGCGGAGGAAGCGCTCGCGGAAACGACTGTCGCCGCCGAGCTCGGGCGCGATCACCTTGAGCGCGACCTTGCGCCCGAGTGTCAGCTCCTCGGCACGGTAGACCGCACCCATGCCGCCACGGCCGATGAGTGCCTCGATCTGGTAGCCGGCGAGCTCGCTCCCGACTACCGCGTCGGTGCTCCTTCCCACGCTCACCCTGCAAGTGTCTGTCAGATACGTGACATTTACAACGTCGCGTGCGCGAACGACCCGGACGCACGAGGCTCCTACGCTCGGCAGAGCCGAACGAGAGAGGAGCCCACCATGAGATTCAAGGCGCTATGGGTCGCGGGCATCTTCCTCGCCTCGACGTCGATCGCTCTGGCTTCCGACGCACGTGGGAGCTGGACCGAGTCGAAGGCCGAGAAGATCGTGGCCAGGGACGCGACCGTGCGGCTTCCGGCGCAGACTAGGGCGTCCCTGGAGTCGGAGCTTCGAATGACGGTCGCCACCTACCGCCTGCTCGAGGAGACCGCGGCGCTTCAGCACGCGAACTACGACCAGCTTGCGGCGACCATCCACAACCTCCGCTACCGATTCTCGACCGCCCTGAAACGCGTGCAGCAGGGCCTCGAGATCGACCTAGCTGCATGCACGGGGGCAGGAGCGAGTATCGGGGGCAAGCGCTTCAAGCACTTTCGCTGCTCCGTGACCTCCGAGAAGCTCGAGATCCCTTCGGCCCAGGTGATCTGGGAGGGCGACACGATCACCGCGGTGATCGAGCGTGAACCGCGCATCGAGGGCCCGTTCAGGCCCGTCTGGTTGTCCGAGTCAGCGGAAGATCCACGATTACACACCGCCAGATCTCGTAGATCGGAGTGTCGCGGCCGTGACATTCGCAGCGTCGCGCGCACGAACGACAGCACATCGCCTGCCGCCTACTCTCGGGACATGACGGATCGGACGAGAAAGGGGCACCTCATGAAGCGCACCGCGATCATCCTCGGCATCGCCACCGCGATCGGCATCGCACCGTCGGTCGCCGCCGGCGGAAACATCACCACGCAGGACCGGCCGCAGGACAAGGTTCAGATCTTCAAGCCGCAGCCGCAGAGCCCGGCGCGCGTCACGATCGCGAGGGTGAGCTCGCACAGGTTCACCGCGCAGAAGATCTCCCTGCTCCGGATCCAGTCTCGCTGATCCGTCTGAAGATCCCTCCGTGGGAAAGAGGAAGGGGGCACAGGGGAGGCCCCCTTTTTCTTGTGTTCAGAGTCCGACGATGTCGTCCGGGCGCACCGGCGCCCGCGTGAGCTCGCGGCCGGTCGCATCGCGGAGTGCCGCGACGATCGCCGCGGTCGAGACCACCGTCGGCGGTTCCCCGACGCCCTTGACCCCGTAGGGCGCATCCGGTTCGGGTTCCTCGATGAGCACGGAGACGACCGGCGGCATGTCGAGGAACGTCGGGATCAGATAGTCGGTGAAGTTCGGGTTCAGGATGACGCCGTCACGGGTCTGGATCTCTTCCATCAACGCGAGCCCGAGTCCCTGGGCCGTGCCTCCCTCGATCTGGCCTTCGACTGCCTGCGGGTTCAGCGCGTGGCCCACGTCCTGCGCGGTCCCGATCCAGACGACGCGGGTGAGCCCGAGGTCGACGTCGACCTCCACGACGACCCGCATCGCCGCGACGGCGAAGGCGACGTGAGAGCGCTCGCCGAGCACCTGCCCCGTCTCGGAGTCGAGCGGTGACGTCTCGGGGTGCCGGTAGACCCGCTCGACGTCCACCTCCCCGCCCCCGGCGCGCTCGCGCTCATCGAGTGCCGCCTGGCACGCGAGCTGTACCGCTCCTGCGGCCATCCAGGTCATTCGCGACGCAGACGAAGAGCCTGACGAGCCGACGTCCGCGGTCGAGCCGACCTCGAGCACGATGTCGTCGGTTCCGAGCTCGAGACTCGCGACCTGGCGAATCACCTCCGTGACGCCCTGCCCGACCTCCGCCGCGGCGCAATACACGTGTGCGCTTCCGTTCTCGAGCAGGCGCACTCGCGCAGTGCAGTAGTCGTCGAACCCTTCCGAGTAACAGACGTTCTTGAACCCGACGGCGAACCCGACCCCGCGCCGGACGCCCTCGCCTCGCGTGGTGTTGCCGGCGCCGCCGGGGAGCCTGATCGCATCCCGTGGAAGCTCCTCCGGCTCGGGAATCGGGAGCGCGGCCGCGCGCCGGATCACCTCTTTCGTCGGAAGCGAGCCCGTCAGCACCTGGCCCGTCGGGAGAATTCCGCCCGGCTCGAGAGCGTTCAAGAGCCGCAGCTCGATCGGGTCGATCCCGAGCTCGGAAGCGAGCTTGTCCATCTGCGCCTCCGCGGCGAAGCAGGCCTGCACCGCGCCGAACCCGCGCATGGCGCCGCAGGGCGGGTTGTTTGTATACACGCAGAGGCCGTCGATCAGCAGGTTGGCGACGGCATACGGACCGGGGGCGAACGAGCAGGCGTTGGAGATGACCGCGGTCGAGCTCGAGGCGTAGGCGCCGCCGTCGAGCAGGATCCGCATCTTCACGAGGACGAGCTTTCCGGCCTGCGTCGCCCGGTGCTCGGCCCAGATGCGGGCGGGATGGCGGTGGATGTGGCCGACGAACGACTCCTCGCGGTTGTAGACCATCTTTACCGGCCGGCCGGTGCGGAGGGCGAGCAGCGCCGCGTGAGCCTGTATGGACAGGTCTTCCCGCCCGCCGAACGCGCCACCGACTCCCGCCAGGTGGATCCGCACCTGCTCCGGCTGAAGTCCCAGGCATGGCGCGATCTGGTCGCGGTCGACGTGGAGCCACTGCGTCGCCACGTAGATGTCGACGCCCCCCTCGCCGTCCGGGATCGCGATGCCGGACTCCGGGCCGAGGAACGCCTGATCCTGTTGGCCGATCTCGTAGTAGCCGGAGACCGTGACGTCGCCCGCAGTCTCGGGGTCGCCTCGCCGGATCGTCAGCGAGCGAACGACGTTCGGCTTGGGATGCTCACTGTCGCCGTGACGCTCGACCGGCCAGTCGACGTGTAACGGGTCCATCTCGGTCGCGCGCTCGGGATCGACGACCGGGTCGAGCGGCTCGTACTCGACCCGAACGGCCGCAGCAGCTCGGCGAGCTTGCTCGGGCTCCTCGGCCGCGAGGACCGCGACCGCCTCGCCGAAGTAGCGAACCCGATCGATCGCGAGCACGGGCTGGTCCGGGAACTCGAGCCCGTACAGCTTCTTCCCAGGGACGTCCTCGTGGGTGAGGACGGCATGCACCCCGGGCATACGGAGCGCCTCGGATACGTCGACCTCGAGGATTCGCGCGTGCGCGTGCGGGCTCCGCACCGTCTGCCCCCAGAGCATGTCAGCGGCGTGCAGGTCGCTCGAGTAGGCGAACTCGCCGGTCACCTTCGGAATCGCGTCTCGGCGCAGCTTGGTCGACGCGGCGTGCCCGCGCCGAAGCCTGCGAGCGGTGCGGGCGGGGGCGCTCATCGCTCGGCCGCCAGATGCACCGCGTCGAGGATCTTTTGATACCCCGTGCAACGACAGAGATTTCCCGAGAGCGCCTCGCGGATCTCGTCGTCACTCGGATACGGAATGCGACGGAGAAGATCGTCGGTGGCGACGACGAGGCCGGGCGTGCAGAAACCGCATTGCACCGCTCCCGCTTCGGCGAAGGACGCCTGCACTCGACTCGGCTCCCCGTTCTCTGCGAGTCCCTCGACGGTGACGACCTCGTGCCCATCGGCCTGCGCCGCAAGCACGAGGCAGGAGCAGACGAGCGCCCCATCCAGGAGCACCGAGCACGAGCCGCACTCGCCCTGCTCGCACGCGTTCTTCGAGCCGGGCAGGCCAAGGCGGTCGCGCAGAGTGGTGAGCAGACTCTCGCCCCCCCACACTTCTGCCTCGACGCGCTCGCCGTTGGCCGTGAAGGAGATCTTCACGCGAGGCACCTCTCCAGCGCCCGCGCAGTCAGCACGCGGAGGGCGTGGCGGCGGTAGGCCGCCGTGCCGCGAACGTCGTCGATCGGGCTCGCCGCGGCCGCTACGAGATCGGGGAAATCGTCGGCTTCGCCGACGGGCGCGGTCACCAGCCCGACCACCGGGCTCGACGACCCATACGCGGCGCGGAGCTCCTCGCGCTCGTGGTCGGCGACGAGCGCGAGCGAGCACACGGCGATGACCATCGCGTTTCGCGGGCCTGCCTTCATGAAGGTCTGTGGCTGACCGCTCGGCCGCACGAGCACGGCGACGATCAGCTCGTCGGGCTCGAGCGCGTTGCGCTTGACCCCGAGCAGGAAGCTCGCGAGCGGGAGCGTCCGGACGCCACGAATGCTCGCGAGCTCGACCTCCCCGCCTTCGACGAGAAGAGGCGGCAGGGCATCTCCCGCCGGCGAGGCGGTGCCGAGATTGCCGCCGATCGTCCCACGGTTTCGGATCTGCGGCGAGCCGACGGTGCGCGACGCTTCGGCCAGGGCGGGCAGCTCGCTCGCGAAGGGCTCCAGCATCGCCTCTGTGTATGTCAGGCCGGCGCCGAGCCTCAGCGTGCCGTTGTCGCGACCGAAGCCGCGCAGCTCGGCTACTTCGTTCAGGTTCAAGAGCGTCTCCGGCCGGGCTCGGTCGAAGTTGAGCGCGACCAGCACATCCGTTCCTCCCTGGACCGGAACGGCGTCCGGAAGCTCAGCCTTCAACCGCAGTGCCTCTTCGAGCGTCTTGGGGGTCAGGACTTCCACGACCTGTGGTTCTACCGTTCTTCTCTCACGTAAGGAATCCCGAGCGCGGCCGGAGCACCGAGGCGACGCTTCGCGAACCCGGTCGAAACGACGACGAGCACGACGATCGTCATCACGTAGGGCAGCGAATAGAGGAGCTCGGGCGTGATGCTCACGTCGCGAGCCTGGAGTGCGAACGGGAGAGCGGACAGACCCCCGAACAAGTACGCCCCCACGAGACAGAGCTCGGGCCGCCAGAACGCGAAGATCACGAGCGCGATGGCGATCCAGCCCGCTCCGCTGACGAGGGTGTCGCCGGCCACCCAGCTCGGCGTGATCGACAGGCTGAAGCAGGCGCCTCCGACACCAGCCAGCGCACCTCCGGCGAGGACGTGGACGTAGCGATACATGGTGACGTTGATCCCCATGGCATCTGCTGACGCCGGCGCCTCGCCGACCGCGCGCACGTTCAGTCCCCAGCGAGTGCGGCCCAGGTACAACGCGATGAGGAGAGTCAGCACCCACGACCCGTAGACCAGCGCGGACTGGTCGAACAGGATCGGCCCGAAGACCCAGAGATCCGCGAGCCCGAACACGTCCAGCGACCCGAACTGATGGGAAGCCGGGAGCTCCGCTAGGCGGAGCTCGCCTCCGAAGTACGCCGACAGCCCGAGGCCGCCGGCAAAGATCGTGAGCGCCAGACCAGAGACGATCTGACTTGCCCGCAACGTGATCGTCAGAAACGCGTGGATCGCCGCCATCGCCGCTCCGGCCAAGGCAGCCCCTCCGACCGCCAGCAGAAGCGCCGAGGCCTCTGACCCGGGCGCCTGCTGCGAAACCCAGTACCCGACTGCCGCCCCGAAGAGCATCATCCCCTCCACACCGAGGTTCAGCACCCCAGATCGCTCCGCGAGCAGCTCGCCGAGCGCCGCGAAGAGCAGGGGAGTTCCATACAGGACCGCCTGGGCGAGAACGACGATCAGCAGGCCGTCGTTGACGCTCACCGCGCAGGCTCCGTAGCCGGGCCGGTGTCGGCCGGCTTCCTCGTCCCACGTCTGCTGCGGAAGCCGTAGCGGAGGAGGAGCTCGCCGCCGAGCGCGCAGAAGAGGATGATCCCCTGAAGGACTCCGACCAAGCCGGACGGGAAGTCGACCCCCTGCAGCGTGAAGCCGGCGTTCTGGAGCCCGCCGAGGAGCACGGCCATGAGGCAGACGGCGAACGGGTTGTAGCGGGCAAGCGCGGCGACGACGATCCCGGTGTAGCCGAATGCCGCTCCCTGGAGCCCGGTCGGGTCGAGGGTGTACGTGAAGTCTCCGATCTGGCTGGCTCCGCCGAGTCCGGCGATCCCGCCCGAGATCGCCATCACAGCGAGGATCTTGCGGCGCGTTCGCATGCCGGAATAGCGCGCCGCGCGCGGCGAATCCGCGATCACGCTCACCTCGAAGCCGAAGCGCGTGCGGGAATAGAGCATCCATAGGGCCGTGGCCGCAGCCAACCCGATAAGCAAGCCGAGCGGGACGACGAGACTCGACCCGAACGTCGACCACTCCGCGGCCGACGGCACCGGCTTTCCCTGGGGAAACGCTCGTGCCTGGAGCGTCGAGACATCGCGCCAGTAGGAGGCGCTGTCGAAGATCAGATACGTGATCAGGTAGCCCGCCACGTAGTTGAGCATCAGCGACGTGATGATCTCGTTCGTGTTGGCGAACGCACGCAGCACGGCGGGGATCAGCGCCCACAGCGCCCCCATGACTCCGGCCGCGACACACATCGAGAGCACGAACAGAGGCGTCGAGCCTGCGTCGTGATCACCCAGCTGGAGCGCGACCCACGAGCCGCCGACCGCACCCAGGTAAAGCTGCCCCTCCGCGCCGATGTTGAAGAGCTGCATGCGGAAAGCAGCAGCCGCGGCCAGCCCCGTGAACAGGATCGGAGTGGCCGAGATGAGCGTCGCGGACAGAGCGCCGTTACCCGTGAAACCCGCCTCGAGCATCTTCTTGTACGTGCCGCCCGGGTTATGGCCGGTCACGGCGAGGACGACGGCCATGACCGCGAACGCGACAGCGAGCGAGCCGACCGGAACGACCACGGACAGCCACCACGGCTGCTCCAGCCGGCGCTCGAGCCGGATCACGGGCCTTGCCCTCCCGCCATCAGGAAGCCGATCTCCTCGACCGTCGCGACACCTCCGTCGATCTCCCCCACGATCGCGCCCTCGTACATCACAGCCACGCGATCCGCGAGCGCGAGGATCTCGTCGAGATCCTCGCTGATCAACAGCACAGCGAGACCCTTTTCCGCCGCCTCGCGCAGGTACGCGTGCACGATCTCGATCGCCCCCACATCGAGGCCTCGAGTCGGTTGGGCGGCGATCAACACCCGCGGCTCCCCTTGGAACTCGCGCCCGAGCATGAGCTTCTGCAAGTTGCCGCCCGACAGGTTCCGCGCCGGTGTCTCGGGGCCTGGCGCCTTCACGTCGTAGCGCCGGATCAGCGCGACAGCCAACTCACTCATGCGCCTCAAGACGAGAAACGGCCCGCGCGCGATCGGTGGCGACCGGTATGTCTTCAGCGACGCGTTCCGAGCGATGCTCAGGCTCGGCGCGAGACCCGTCCCGAGCCGGTCCTCGGGTATGTGCGCTATCCCGGCACGAATCGCATCTCGCGGATCGCCCAAGCGCAAGGCGCGCTCGCCGACTTGGATCGTCCCTGCGGACGGCATGCGCATACCGGAGATCGTCTCGGCCAGCTCGCGCTGCCCGTTTCCGGCGACGCCGGCGACGGCGACTATCTCCCCCGAGCGCAGACGGAAGCTGACGCCTGTGAGCGCCTCACCTCCACGGTCACCGTGCGCCGACACGGCTTCGAGCTCGAGGACGATCTCGCCGCTCGGCTTCCGCTCGCGCTCCTGCCTACGGGCGAGGTCCACCTCGCGGCCGACCATCAGCGCCGCCAGGGAGCGTGTCGTGGCGTCGGCTGCGTCGACCGTCTCGACCTTGCGCCCCCCTCGCAGGACTGTGACGCGATCGGCGACGGCCATCACCTCGTGGAGCTTGTGGGAGATGAAGATCACCGTCTTTCCCTCGCGCGCCATCGCGCGCAGCGTCGAGAACAGCGCAGCGGCCTCCTGCGGCGTGAGCACCGCGGTCGGCTCGTCCATGATCAGGATCCGCGCCTCGCGATACAGGGCCTTGAGGATCTCCACCCGCTGCTGCTCGCCGACCGAGAGCTGCCAGATACGGGACCGCGGATGGACACCGAGGCCGTATCGCTCCCCGAGCTCTGCGACACGCCGCTCGATGGTGGGCCGGTGGACGAAGAAGCGCCGGCCCTCGGACCGGTGGTCGCCGAGCATCACGTTCTCGGCCACGCTGAAGGGCTCCACGAGACGGAAGTGCTGATGCACCATGCAGATCCCGGCGTCGAGCGCGTCACGGGGCGAATGCAGGTGCACCGGCTCCCCGTAGAGCTCGATGTGACCCTCGTCCGGCCGGTAGAGCCCCGTCAGGATGTTGGACAGGGTCGTCTTGCCGGCACCGTTCTCTCCGAGCAGCGCGTGCACCTCACCCGCGGCGACCTCGAGGCTGACGTCGTCGTTCGCCAGGACCCCGGGAAAGCGCTTGGTGATACCGACCATGCGCACGGCGGGGACCGGAGAAGCGCCGGCTGACCCGGCGCTTCTCTCCTGCGATTCACGGACGGGGGTCGGCTCCCCCGTCATCTAGCCCGGCGGCGAGACCTTGGAGACGTTTCCGATCACGCCCTTGACGAGCCACTGCATCGCGTACAGGTCCGGCAGGACCTTGAGCCGCTTGCCCGCCGGAACCATCAGCTTGCCCTTCTGGTCATGGAGCGGACCTTGAAACACGTTGAACTTGCCCGAGACGATCGCCTTCCGCTTCGCCGCGATCTGCGCCTTCGTCTTCGCCTTCACCTTCGGGCCGTAGGGAGCAAGACCGGTGAAGCCGTCCTTGATCGTGCCGTAGTAGAAGCCGGGCTTCCAGGTGCCGTTGATAGCCGCTTTCACCCGCCGCAGGTAGTACGGCCCCCAGTTGTAGGTGGCAGCCGTCAGCCACTGCGTCGGCGCGGACTTCCGGGCGTTCGAGTCGTACCCGACCCACGGAATGCCCTTCTTCTCGGCATAGACGCCCGCGGCCGGGCTGTCGACGTTCTGGCCGAGCACGTCCACGCCCGCTGCGATCAGGTTCTGGGCCGCCGCCGTCTCCTTGGGCGGGGAGAACCATGCGTTCGTCCAGATCAGCTTCACCCTCGCGCCCGGGTGCGTCGCCTGCGCGCCGAGCGCGAAGGCGTTGATGTGACGCACGACCTCGGGGATGCCGAACGGCACGATGTAGCCGATCAGACCTTTCTTGCTGGCAGCGCCGGCGGCCATGCCCGAGAGGTAGATCGTGTCCTCGCCGGCGCCGAAGTACTCGGACTGGTTCTTCTTGACCTGCAGCCCGGTGGCCTGCTCGAAGAGAACGTCCGGATACTTCTGGTAGAGCCGGCCGTTGACGCCGTTCTCGAAATTGCCGAACGAGCACCCGAAAATCATCGTGTAGCCCTCGCGGACGAGGCCGGCGACCACCTGCGGGATCTGAGCGTTGGAGAAGATGTTTTCCTTGTAGGTGGTCTCCACTTTGGAACCGAGAGCCTTCTCGACGTACAGGCGCCCGTCGTCGTGCGACTGCGCCCAGCCGCCGTCGTTGTGCGGTCCGGGGTAGATCCAAGCCACTTTGAGCGCCTTCTGCTCCGGCTTCGCGGACACAGCGGTCGCGAGGACGAGCCCCGTCGCCGCGAGTGCGAGTACGAGCCCGCCCAACACGTACTTCGTTCTCATCTCTCTCCTCCTGTCGCCCGGGTCGCGTGACCCGGCGACTATGACAGAGTCGACCGATCGGAGTGAGTCGCGCAGCAGGCGGTATTACGCTTGCCCCGATGGAGACGCTCAAGCGCCGGCTGGCGGTGGCCCGGGGGGACGAGCCCGCGGATCTCGTCGTCCGCGGCGGGCATGTCTTCTGCGTCTTCACGAAGGAGTGGCTCGAGGTAGACGTGGCGATCGCCGACGGCTTCGTCGCCGGGCTCGGCGAGTACGACGGACGCGAGATGTTGGACGCGTCGGGCAAGTGGATTGTCCCGGGATTCATCGATGCGCACATGCACCTCGAGTCGGTGAAGCTGATGGTCGACGAGTTTGCGCGGCTCGTGCTGCCGCTCGGTACGACAGCCGTCGTCGCAGACCCACACGAGATCGCGAACGTCCTCGGGGTGGACGGCATCCACTGGCTGCTCGACGCGTCGTCAGGGCTCCAGCTCGACGTGTTCTTCATGGCGCCGTCGTGCGTGCCCGCCTCTGGGTTCGAGTCTCCGCGCAGGCCGCTCGGCCCCGGAGACCTGGAATCGCTGATGCGGCGGCGGCGCGTGCTCGGGCTGGCCGAGATGATGAACTTCCCTGGGGTCATCGGCGGCGCACCGGCGGAGCTCGCGAAGCTCGCGCTCGAGGGCGCGGCTCATGTGGACGGGCACGCTCCGGGCGTGGCCGGAAAGAAGCTGCAGGCATACGCGGCGTCCGGGATCGCATCCGACCACGAGGCGTTGACCGTCGAGGAGGGGCGCGAGCGGCTCCGGGCCGGGATGTGGCTCCTGATTCGCGAGGCGTCGATGGCGCGGAACCTGCTCGACTTGCTCCCGCTCGTCCACGAGTACGGCCCCGGCCGCATCGCTTTTTGCACCGACGACCGCGATCCCGACGACATCGCCGACGACGGGCACATCAACGGAATGGTGCGAAAGGCAGTCGCTGCCGGGATCGCGCCGGAGGATGCCCTGCTCATGGCGTCGTTTCATCCGGCTCTCTGGCACGGACTCGGACGGCACGGGGCGATCGCACCTGGTTACCACGCGGACCTGCTCGTCCTTCCCGATCTCGAAGGCTTCTCCCCCGAGCTCGTGCTCAAGCGCGGTCGCCGAGTCGAGGAGGTTCCCCAGGTCGACGTCCCCGACTGGGTCAGGCAGTCGGTCCGCATCAAGCCACTGAAGCTCTCGGACCTTGCGATCCCGTCGCAGGGCGGAGACGTGCGCGCGATCGGGCTCATCGAGGACCAGGTCGTGACCGAGTCGCTCATCAGGGAGCCGGCGGTCGAGGACGGCCACGCGGTCTCGGATCCGGGTCGCGATCTCGCGAAGATCGCCGTCGTCGAGCGCCACCTGGCGACCGGACGCGTCGGAGTCGGCTTCCTCTCGGGATCGGGGCTCGAGCGGGGAGCCCTCGCCTCCACGGTCGCGCACGACGCGCACAACCTCGTGGTCGTCGGCATGGACGACGACGACATGATCTTCGCCGCGGAACGACTCGCGGAGATCGGCGGCGGGATCGTGGCCGTCGAGGGCGGGACCGTCCTGGCCGAGTGCCCGCTCCCGATCGCGGGGCTGCTCTCGGAGGCTCGGCTTCCGGAGGTGATCGCTCAGAGTCGTGCGTGCAACGAGGCGGCGCACGAGCTCGGCTGGACCGGCGCCACGCCCTTCCTCACGTTGTCTTTCCTCGCACTGTCGGTGATCCCGCATCTGAAGATCACCGACCGCGGGCTCGTCGACGTCGACCGCTTCGAGCTCGTGTCGCTCGAGGCATGAAGACGCTCTACGCGAACGGCTGGATCGTCACGTGCGACGAGACGGGCACCGAGCACCCCTCCGGCTGGGTCCTGGTGGAGGACGGTTTCGTGACGGTGGTCGGCGAGGGCCCGGAGCCGGAGGCCGATGTGCGGGAGGAGCTCGGTAGCGCCGTCGTCACTCCCGGCCTGGTCAACACGCACCACCACCTGTCCCAGACGCTGACACGCGCGCGGGCGCAGCAGGCGGATCTCTTCACCTGGCTGCGGGAGCTCTACCCGGTGTGGGCCAGGATCGACGCGGAAGCCGAATACGCCGCCGCCCGCGCCGGCCTGGCCGAGCTCGCGCTCTCCGGTTGCACCACCGTCTTCGACCACCACTACGTCTTCCCACGCGGGCGGGAGGGCCTGATCGAAGCGGAGGTACGGGCCGCGCGCGAGCTGGGAGTGCGCATCGTCGCCTCCCGCGGCTCAATGGACCTCGGCGCCTCCGACGGAGGTCTTCCCCCCGACGAGCTCGTGGAGGGGCTCGACGCCGTCCTCGCGGATACCGAGCGACTCGTCGACGCGCTGCACGAGCCAGGCCCCGGAGCGCGCGTGCAGATCGCGGTCGCGCCGTGCTCCCCGTTCTCGGTCACGCGCAGGCTGATGCAGGAGTCAGCGACCCTCGCGCGCCGCCTCGGCCTACCCCTGCATACGCACCTGGCGGAGACGATGGAGGAGGGCGCCTACTGCATGGAGCTCTACGGCTGCACGCCTGTCGAGTACCTGACCGACCTCGGCTGGCTCGGCTCGGACGTGTGGTGCGCGCATTGCGTCCACCTCTCGACCGACGACATCGCCGACTTCGGGGCCACCGGTACGGGAGTGGCCCACTGCCCGACGTCGAACCTGCGGCTCGGCGCAGGTGTTGCACCCGTCCGGGAGCTCCTGGACGAAGGGGCTCGTGTCGGACTCGGTGTCGACGGCTCGGCGTCGAACGAGCGCAGCGACCTGTTCCTCGAGGTGAAGCAAGCGCTGCTCGTCGCGCGCGGTCGCGGCGGGCCGGCGGCGATGACCGCGCGGGAGGCGCTCCGCCTCGGGACGCGGGGCGGCGCTTCCGTACTGGGCCGAGACGACATCGGCTCGCTCGAGCCGGGCAAGTGCGCCGACCTTGCCATCTGGCGAACGGACGGCCTCGAGCTTGCAGGAGCCGACGATCCCGTCGCAGGCCTGGTCCTTTCGGCACCGCATCGCGTCGACCGACTTGTCGTCGGCGGCGAGGACGTCGTACGCGGTGGTGCGCTCACGCGGGCGGACGAAGAAGAGATCGCGCGCGAACAGCGGGCCCAGGCGCGAAGATTCGCCGAATGAGTGTCTCCACGCACATTCTCGACACCGAGCTGGGAGAGCCGGGCGCAGGGATCAAGGTCGGCCTCTTCCGTGGCAAGGACCTCATCTCGCTTCAGGAGACCGACGACGATGGACGCATCCGCGACCTGTCCGAGGGGCCGCTCCCCGGGCCCGGCGAGTACCGGATCGTGTTCTACGCTGAGAGCGGCTTCTTCGACAAAGTCGAGGTGACGATCGCCGTTCCCGACCCCGACGAGCACCTGCACGTGCCGCTCCTTCTCTCTCCCTATTCGTGCGTGATCTACCGCGGCAGCTGAGCGCCGAGCAGCTCGCGGAGTTGTTCGAGGGACGCACGCGATTCGTCGAGCGCCTCGCTGAGATCGAGGACCCGCTCGAACATGCGGACGACGTCATCGCGACGTTGACCGAGGAGGAGAAGATCGAGGCTCTGAGAGCGCACCCGGCGATCGGGGCCAAAGGGCTGTCCGCGCGGTCGGCCGCGGAGCAGGGATCCGACTCCGATCCCGCAGTTCTGTCCGAGCTCGCGTACTTGAACCAAGTGTACGAGGAGAAGTTCGGTTTCCGGTTCGTCGTCTTCGTCGCCGGCCGGCCGAAGCTGGAGATCCTGAGGGTGCTCGGCGAGCGGATCGGCAACGCGCGGGAGGAGGAGCTCGAGACCGGCCTGCGAGAGCTGGTCGCGATCGCGAGGGACCGGTGGACCCGTACCTGAGAGACGTCCTCGACGTCCTCCTGCGGATGCTGCACGTGACCGCGGGGATCGCGTGGATCGGCGCCTCGTTCTACTTCGTCCGGCTCGATCTCTCGCTCCGCGCGCCGAAGCGGGCAGAGGACGCGGACAGGGGCATCGCGGGCGAGTTCTGGGGCGTCCACGGCGGAGGTCTCTACCACTCGCAGAAGTACCGCCTCGCTCCGGCTGAGCTCCCGGAACCGCTGCACTGGTTCAAGTGGGAGGCGTACACGACCTGGCTCTCCGGCTTCGCGCTGTTGGTCGTCCTCTACTACTTCGACGCCGGTGTGCGGCTGGTCGATCCGACGGTGGCCGACCTCTCGGAGTGGTCCGCCGTTGCCCTCTCAATCGGTGGGCTTGTGTTGGCGTGGCTCGCCTACGACGTGCTCTGCCGGACAGTTGGACAGCGGAGCCAGCTCGCGCTCGCAGGGGTCGGGGTCGCCCTTGTCGCGGTCGCCGCGTGGGGGGCGAGCGAGCTCTTCGCGGCACGCGCTGCGTACCTGCAGGTGGGGGCGATGCTCGGGACGGTCATGGCCGTGAACGTCCTTCTGGTGATCATCCCCGCGCACCGGAAGCTCGTCGGCGCGATGGCGGAGCGGCGCGCGCCGGATCCCGCGCCACTGCTCGACGCGAAACGCCGCTCGGTGCACAACAACTACCTGACGCTGCCGGTCCTCTTCACGATGCTGGCGGGACACTTCGCGTTCACGTTCGGGGCGGACTACGCGTGGGTCGTGCTCATTCTCGTCTTCGTGTCGACCGCCTGGATCCGCCACTTCTTCAACCTCTGGCACACCGGACGCCGCGCCTGGTGGATCCCGGCGAGCGCGACACTGGCGGTCGTCGCGCTTGCGCTGTGGCTGCAACCCGAGAACGTCTCGCCGGGGCAGGCCGGCCCCGTGCCGTTCGCCCAAGTACAGGGCGTCATCGAGGAACGCTGTGCGGCGTGCCACTCCGGAGTGTCGGCACCACTCGGCGTCCGCCTCGAGACCGAGTCCGAGATCACTTCTCGCGCCGACGACATCGAACGGCAAGCCGTGCAGACCCGCGCGATGCCTCCGGGGAACTCAACGGGAATGACGGAGGACGAACGGGAGCTGTTGGCCGCGTGGATCGCATCAAGGTAGTTCCCGGCCTCGAGCCGAAGCCACCTCGGATTCACGGCCAGCCCGGTAGAACCGGTGTCAGACACCGCGATCCCGCGTCCGAGCGGTGCGTGTCCTCTCGCGTCGTGTTCGATCGCCGGCTTGTAGCTCGTGCGGCCGCATCATCTCTGTTTCCGACCCGAGCGCGCGCTGTGGAAACATCGGCGCACATTCGGCGCGAACCCCTCTTGACAGAAATCGGTGTCTGACACCGTTCGTCGAGCGCCGCCGGGATTCGCGACCGATTAGGGTCCGTCCATGCTCGACATCACAGTCGGAGGCTTCGAGTTCGGTGCGCGCTTCGAAGAGGAGGCCGCGCCAGAGACCGTTGCCGCGTTCCGGCGAATGCTGCCGCTCGACTCGAGGATCATCCACGTCCGCTGGTCCGGCGAAGGCGGATGGATCCCGATGGGCGACCTCGACGTCGGCATCGGCCCGGAGAACGCGACGCGCTACCCGAGCCCGGGCGAGCTGATCTTCTACCCCGGTGGCGTGAGCGAGACCGAGCTCCTGCTCGCCTACGGCTACGTCGCGTTTGCGAGCAAGGCCGGCGCGCTCGCGGGGAACCACTTCGCGACGATCGTCGAGGGGAACGAGAATCTGCGCGAGCTCGGCCGCCGAATGCTCTGGGAGGGCGCCCAGGAGATCGTCTTCAGAGAACAGTAAGGCCGAGGCTCGAGCAGTGCGTTTCATCTTGAGCGCGAGCTAGTTGGCGCACGTGCCACTCGCAAGCAGCGTGTAGTACGCGGCGATAGGCAGAAAGACGAGCAGGCCACCGCTCACGGCGAACCACCAGCGATGCTTGCGTGACCACAACAGCACGAGCAGGGCGCATGCCGATAACAGCCCAGCTCCCGCTGCCAGCCAGCTGTGCGGGCCTCCAGTGCTGCAGTCCCACTCCGTTGCTACGCCGATCACGATCAGCAAGACAGCCGCGGACAGCAACATTCCAGCGGCGACAACTCTCAGTACGAAAGCGGCTCTCAACTAGACATCGCAGGGCTTGCCTCGCCCGCGAGCCGCACGAGGCTCGCGGTGAGAACGTCTACAGCGAGCGTTATGTCCTCTTCAGAGGAGAGCTCCTCCGGACTGTGACTGAGGCCCCCCTTCAAGCTCCGCACGAAGAGCATCGCGCTCGGCACACCCGCCGCCGCGAGGATTCCCGCGTCGTGGCCTGCTCCCGACGGCAGCTCGACCGCCGGTAGGCCGCGGCTCTCGAGCTCGTCGAACAGCACTCGCTTGGGTTCTTCCGCCATCGCCGCGGGCGGCGTTCTGTGCACCGGCTCGAAGCCGATCGCGGCGATCAGCTCGTCGAGTCGCCTCACATCGGGCGCTCGCGCGTCCACCGAGATCCGAACGCTCTCCGGGATGACGTTGCTTCCACCGGGCTCGACAGCAAGCTGGCCGACGGTGGCGACTCCTCCTTCGATTCGTCCCGCGGCTTCCCGAATGCGGAGAATCGCCTCCGCCGCGGCGACGAGCGCGTCGTCGCGTCCATCCATCGGTGTCGTCCCGGCATGCCCCGCGCGACCCTCGAAGACGAGCTCGCCACGCGCATAGCCGACGATGCTCGTTACGACGCCGAGCGCAGCACCCGCCCGCTCGAGAACAGGACCCTGCTCGATGTGAAGCTCGAGGAACCCGGCCGGAAGCGCCGTGCCGCCCGCACAAAGAGCGCGGCTTCCGATGCATCCGACCTCCTCTCCGCGGAAAGCGACGACAGCGCCACGACCGGCCAGCTCCACCGCCTCGAGCCCTCCGACCACGCCGAGCGGACCGTCGAACCGACCGCCGTGTGGCACCGAGTCGAGATGGGATCCGACCCAGATGTCCGCGCGTCTCCCGGAGCGCCCGCAGAGGTTGCCGTGCGCATCGACGTCGACCTCGAGCCCGGCCTTGCGCATCCAGCCCGCGACGAGCGCATGTGCAGCGTCCTCCTCAGGGCTCCCGTATGGCCGGTTGGCGCCCGGTCCGCCACCGATCGCGTACAGCTGCTCGAGTCGATCGAGAATGCTCACGCCCGGAGCCTAGTAGCGGCCAGGCGTGCCCCGCCCTCAGCCGTCTCTCAAAGGGCGCAGCGCCCACCAGCCAACGAGCGGAAAGAGCGCGGCGAGCGCAAATGCCACCGTCCAGCTCGCCGTCGACACCGTCGCCGCGAAGAGCACCGGCGCGGCCACCCCGATCCCGGAGAGGATCGACTGCTGGAAGCCGATCGCGGCGCCGCTCCTTCCAGGCCCCGCCATCTCCGCCGCCGCGACGAACGAGAGGCCGTTCCACCCCATCGAAAGACCACCAGCAAGCGCGAGGGCGGGAACGAGCAGCCCCACAGGCCCGTTCGCGAGCACGGACGTCGCGACGAGGCTCGCAGAGACCGCGAGACCCACGACGCGAAGCGGCCCGACCCGCGCGTGAACGACGTCCGACCACCGGCCGGCTGCGATGCGAAACCCGACCGCGAGCACCTGCGAGGAAGCGATGACGAGTGCGGCGGAGTGCTCGGACAGTCGATGCTCGTCGACCAGGAAGAGCACTCCGAAGCCGATGATTGCCACCTGGGCATAGAGATAGATCCCGCTTCCGAGGCAGAGCCGCCACAGGCGTCCGTCGCGTAGCGTCCGTGCGACTGTGTCCGGCTCGATCCCGTCCGGGATCTCCCGGCCGCGAACCACGAGCAGACCCGCCACTACGCCTGCCGCACAGAATGCGGCGAGAAAGAGGAATGCATACTCGGAGCCGCCCGCGTCGGCGAGCGACGGGATGGCCAGCGCCGCGACAAGGCCGCCGATCGGAATCGCCGTCTGGCGGATTCCGAGCGCAAGCCCGCGCTCCTCGGGCCCGAACCAGTGCATGACCGCGCGACCGCTCGCCGAGGTGACGCTCGCCCCGGCCGCCCCCGACACCGCAAGCAGTGCGATCAGTGTCTCGAAGTCCGGCGCGTAGGCGGCGCCCACAAAGCAGGCAGCACACCCGGCGAGCCCGATCGCGAGCACGACTCGTTCGCCGTAGCGGTCGGCTGCGAGTCCCCACGGAAGGAGGGTCACCGTGGCGCCGACCCAGGAGGCGGCCAGGAGAAGGCCGATCTCGGTGAGTGACAACCCGTACTCGTCACGCAACACAGGCGCGAGTACCGAGATCCCGATGGTGATCGCGGAGAAGCTCGCCTGCGCGACTGTCCCGGCCGCAAGGACAGCCCACCGGTAGCCCATCTCAGGAGTAGAGATCTCCGCCCAGGTACTTGAGGCCGGAGTCGACGAGCGGCGTCGCGACGCGCTTGCCGGGCCCGAGCTCCCGCGCGAGGTCGAGTGCGACCTCGAGGTTCGCGCCAGTCGATGGGCCCGACCAGAGACCCTCCTCCTTCGCGGCCCGGCGTGCCATTGCGAACGCGTCGGCCGTGGACACCGCCCTCACCTCGTCGAAGTCGTCCCGCTCGAGCAGAGGAGGCCAGAAGCCCGACCCTCCGCCTTCGATGCGGTGCGTACCGGCCTCCCCTCCAGAAAGCACCGGCGACTCTGCCGGCTCGATCGCAACCCGGTGGAGCTCGGGAAGCGCCTTCCGCAGCTCTCGGGTCACACCGACGAAGCAGCCGGAGGTGCCGACGTACGTGCAGAAGGCATCGATGTGACCGTCTAGCTGCTCGAGCACCTCACGCCCGAGGCTGGCGTAGCCGTCGAGCATGTCGTGATTCCGGAACTGGTCGGTCGCGAAACCGTCGACCTCCTCGGCGATCTCCTTCGAGCGCTCGATCATTCGCGGAACAAGATCAGGCGTGATCCCCTCTGGGCTCGGCACGATCTCGACCTCCGCCCCGAACGCCCGCATGGTCAAGACCTTCTCGTGCGCGAACGCGTCCGAGGTCACGATGCGCAGCGGATAGCCCTTGAGCGCGCAGACATACGCCAGCGACGACCCGGTGCTCCCGCCCGTGTACTCGACGACCGTCTGTCCAGGCTGCAACCGACCGTCCCGCTCGGCGCCTTCGATCATCGCGAGCGCCATGCGATCCTTGTAGGAGCCAGTCGGGTTTGCCGACTCGAGCTTGACCCAGACCTCGGCCATGCCCGGCTCGACGAGCCGTTCGACTCGGACGACCGGCGTCGAGCCGATCGTCCCGAGCACGCCTGTCCTCACCTCTACAACCCGAACGGGTTGATCGGGCGCGAGCCCGTGGAGACGACCACGCTCTTCGTCTCCAGATAGAGCTCGAGCGACTCGAGCCCGAGCTCGCGGCCGAAGCCGGACTGCTTGTAGCCCCCGAAGGGTATTCCGGGGAAAGCCGTGTACGGCATGTTGATCCCGACGGTTCCCGACTTGATCCGGGCCGCGACCCGGTGCCCGCGAGCGGGATCGCCCGTCCAGACGGTCGCCATCAAGCCGTAGCGCACGTCGTTGGCGATCCGGATCGCGTCCTTCTCGTCGTCGAACGCGGTGACGGTCACCACCGGGCCGAAGACCTCCTCCTGGGCGATCTCGAGGTTGTTCGACGCTGCCACTACGGTCGGCGGATAGAAAGCTCCCGCACCATCGGGAACGGCGCCACCCGCCATCACTTCAGCGCCTTCACCGGTTCCACGCTCGACGAACCCGTGCACGCGCTCGCGATGGCCGGTGGAGATGAGCGAGCCCATCTGGGTCTCCTTGTCGAGCGGGTCGCCGACCCGGATCGCACCCGCGAGCTCGGCCAGCTTCGACACGACCTCGTCGTAGATCGACTTCTCCACGAGCAGCCGGGAGCGCGCCTCGCAGCTCTGGCCCGCCGAGTAGTAGATCGCCCACGCGGAGCTCGGGATCGCGCTCGCGAGGTCGGCATCGGCGAAGATCAGGTTCGGGCTCTTTCCGCCGAGCTCGAGCATGATCCGCTTCACCGGGTCGGACGCGAGACGCATGATCTCGCCTCCCGTCTTCGTCGAGCCGGTAAACGCGATCTTGTCGACGCCGGGATGGCGAACGAGGTACGCGCCCGTCGTCGGGCCGTCGCCGGGTACGACGTTGACGGCACCTGCCGGAAAGCCGACCTCGGTCGCGAGCTCGGCCAGGCGAATCGCCGTCAACGGCGTCTGCGGGTCGGGCTTCAGCACGACGGAGCAGCCGGCGGCGAGCGCAGGGGCGAGCTTCCAGGTCGACATCATCAACGGGTAGTTCCAGGGGACGATCTGTCCCACGACCCCCACGGGCTCCTTCAGCGAGTAGAAGAGGAGCGATCCGCCGATCGGGTTCGCGCGCCCGCCGATCGTCGCGATCGCGGAGGCGTAGTAGCGGAAGTTCTCGACGGCCTGGTGGAGCTCTGCCTTGACCGAGGAGATCGCCTTGCCCACGTTGCGCGACTCGAGCTCCGCGAGCTCGGCGCGGTTGGCTGCAATCGCGTCGGCAAGCGCGTGCAGGAGTCGGGCTCGCTCGGTGCCGGGAGTCTTGCCCCAATCCCCGTCGAGAGCGACGCGCGCGGCCTCGACCGCGCGATCGACGTCCGCCTCACCGGCCATCGCTGCGCGGGCGAGCGGCGAGCCGGTCGCCGGCTCGGTGAGCTCGCGCACCTCGCCTGAAGCGGACTCGGTCAGCTCCCCGCCGATGAAGAGCCCGTACTCGCGGTCGGTCGCGATTGCCATCTTCGGAATCTACCCCGTCCCCGACGAGGCGGGAGTCGACGCCGTCTCGGGGTTGATGCAACCCGAGCGCGAGCTGGCGGACGCGACGCCGCCTAGCGCTCGAACAACGCGGCCACACCCTGGCCGACGCCCACGCAGAGCGTGGCCAGCCCGTACCGACCGTCCCGCCGCCCGAGCTCGTGCAGGAGGGACACGACGAGCCGCGCACCGCTCATCCCCAGCGGATGCCCCATGGCGATGGCGCCGCCGTTCACGTTCACCTTCTCGGGATCTAACCCGAGCTCGCGGATGACGACGATGCTCTGCGACGCGAACGCCTCGTTCAGTTCCACGAGATCGAGCTGATGGGGCTCGATCCCGAGGCGATCGAGGAGCTTGCGCACAGCAGGGACCGGGCCAACACCCATCACGCGCGGATCGACTCCGGCGACGGCACTCCCGACAAAGACGCCGAGCGGTTCGATCCCGAGCTCCCTGGCCTTCTCTTCGCTCGCGATCACCAGCGCGGCCGCTCCGTCGTTGAGACCCGCGGCGTTCCCTGCCGTAATCGTCCCGCCCTGACGAAATGCCGCCTTCAGCCCGGCCAGCGCCTGTGCGGTCGTCTCGGGCCGTGGATGCTCGTCGACGCCGACATCGCCGACAGGGACGATCTCACTCTCGAAGCGCCCGGCCCGATGCGCCGCCGCCCAGCGCTCCTGCGAGCGGAGCGCGAACGCGTCCTGGTCCTCACGCGAGGCGCTCCAGCGCTCGGCGACGTTTTCCCCCGTCTCGCCCATCGACTCGAGCGGAAACAGCTCCTCGTGGCGGGGGTTGGGGAAGCGCCACCCGAGCGTCGTGTCCCAGACAGTCTGGTTGCCACGCGGGAAGGGCTTCTCCGGCTTCGCCATGACGAGCGGAGCGCGGCTCATCGACTCGACCCCGCCCGCGACCACGACCTCCGCGTCGCCCACGATGACGGCGTGGGAAGCGGAGACAACGGCCGATAGGCCCGACGCGCAGAGCCGGTTGACAGTGACCCCTGCGACGGAATCCGGGAGGCCGGCGAGCAAGACGGCCATGCGCGCGACGTTGCGGTTGTCCTCGCCTGCCTGGTTGGCACATCCGACGTAGACGTCGTCGATCGAGGAGGGGTCGATGCCCGCCCGCGCGACTGCGGCCTCGATCGCGATCGCCGCGAGATCGTCGGGGCGAACGTGCGCGAGCGCCCCGCCATACCGGCCGACGGGCGTTCTGACGGCGGAGAGAACCACGGCCCTGCTCATGCGCGTGACGCTAGCGGATGAAGTCGATCTTGACCGCTTCGGGGAATGCCCCCAGCTCCTCGCCGCGGCGCAGCAGCTCGGTCACCGCCTTGCGACCCTCGTCTCCGTAATCCTGGGTCAGCTCGTTCACATACATGGCGACGAACCGGTCCGCGACCGCAGCGTCGATCCCGCGCCCGAACTGCAGCGCGTACTCGAGCGCCTCGGCCCTGTTGTCCAGCCCACACCGAATTGCCTCCCGCAGCACGTCGGAAACCTCCGAGAGCACTTCCGGTCCGAGGTCGCGCCGGGCGGCATTCACACCGAGCGGGAGGGGCAACCCGGTTTCGAGGAGCCACCACTCACCGAGATCGAGCACCTTCACGAGGCCGTGGTTCTCGAACGTGAGCTGTCCTTCGTGGATGAGGAGACCCGCATCCGCGCGACCGGACGCGACCTCTTCGGGAATCTCGTCGAACGGAAGCTCTCGATGGCGAAAGTCCCCAAGAACCAGGCGCAGCGCGAGGAACGACGTCGTCATCCTCCCCGGAACGACGATCTCGAGCTCCGCAAGCTCCTCGCGAGAAAGCGCATTGCATGACACAACGATCGGTCCGTATCCGGAGCCGATGCTCGCCCCGTGCGGAAGCAGCGCGTAGTCCTCTTGGACGAACGGATACGCGGCCAGCGAGAGCGCCGTCACCTCGAGCCGGGCGGCCCGCGCCCACTGGTTCAGCGTCTCGATGTCGGCGAGCACCTGCTCGAACTCGTGGCCCCGAGTCTCGACTCGCCCGCTTGCGAGCGCCCAGAACATGAATGCATCGTCGGGATCGGGGCTGTGGCCGACGCGGATGCGCACGAAGCGCGGGACGCTAGCACCGTGGCGTCGGCTAGCGGTTGAAGAACCAGCGTTCCAGCAGCGGAAGGACTTCCTTTCGCGTGAAGGGCTTTGCGTCAGCCTCGCGTCCGTCGCCCTCGAGCACCACGACGTCGTCCTCGAGCGCCTCGTTCGCGCGCTCGAGCGCGTCCGCGAGCTCGTAGCCCTCGAAGATCAGGTCTTCGGGGCGCGTCTCGCCGGACTCGCGGAGCTGCGGGTTGACGGCGCGCGCCACCGCCCAGACGCCCTCGGCCCGACGTTCGATCCAAAGCACGATCCGCTCCTCGCGGCCGGCGTCGTCCACTCCGACGAGCGCGCGCTCGGCATACCGACCCTCACGGGAGCTCCGTTTCATGTACCCGGGATACAATCGCGTCTGGTGCCGATCTTCAAGAATCTCTTCTCCTTCCTCTTCCAGCGGAACTCCGCCGAGGAGCATGTCGCCCGCTACGTGATCCGCGAGCATGAACGTGGCCGCTCGCTCGACGAGATCCTCTCCGACAAGTACGTCCAGAACCGGCTCACACCGGAGCAGCAGAGGCGCCTCCTCGATCGCCCGGAGATCGTCGGCGCGATCTCGGGCGAGAAGATCGAGGCCGCGAAGGCGACGGTAACTTCTCCGTAGGGACCCTGCGGCCTGCCGGCCCTACATCATCGTCCCGACGCCCTGTTGCGTGGCACGGAGCACAGCCTCCGCGCCCAACGCAACGTCCCAGGCCGCTATCCCGTTCGACTTGAAGATCACGACATCCGAGTCGGACTGGCGGCCGGCGACCTCGCCCGAGACGACCTCGTGCAGCTCGTGCACCTCGAGCCAATCGAGCACTCCTGCCTGGATGGGCTCGATCAGGTCCCCTGACTCGAGCCGCGCAGTTTCGAGCAAGTCGCAGCAGACGAACGACGCGCGCTCGAGGACGGCGTTGTCGAGCTCACGTCGGTTGGCGACGTTTGCGCCGGCCGCGATCACGAGCGCGCCCGAGATGAGCCACTCGCCACGCAGGACCGGGTCCGGCGAGTTGGTCATGGTGACGACGATGTCCTGCGCGCCCGCGTCGCGGTGACTCTCGCCCGCGTCGGCGCCGAGCCGCGCACAGAAAGAGTCCAGCCGCTCGGGCGTTCGGCAATACGCGACGACGTGCTCGATCGACGGCAGTGCCGCGCGGATACACGCCACCTGAGTCTCTGCCTGATTACCGCACCCGAGCACACCGAGCGTCGTGGCGCCCTCGCGCGCCAAATGACGCGCGGCAACCCCACTCGCCGCTCCTGTGCGTAGCCGACCCAGCTGGTCGGCCTCTAGCACGGCAACCAGCTCGGACTTCGCCGCGTCGAAGAGGCAGACCACGAACGTCGCTCCCGCCGGCGAGGCCGTGTAGAGCTTTCCACCGGCGACTCCCAGCTCCCGATCGGACGCCGCCATGTCGGCAAGCGATCCTTCCTCCAGCCGCAGCCGGCGCCGCGGCGCGTTGTCCACGGCGCCGCGCGCCATACGCCGGAAGCACTCCTCGATCGCCTCCACCGCGTCAGCAGGCTCGAGCAGGGAGGTGACATCGGCCTCGGTCAGATAGAGCGGCACGAACGAGCAGTCTAGGAAGGCCGCCCCCACCGCCGTAGACTCGTCCTGCTCTGGACACCGAGAACTACCTCGATCTGCGGCTGGGAACATTCCTGGACCGGCTCTCCGCCGGAGCGGAGGCCCCTGGGGGCGGCTCGGCCGCGGCGCTCACGGTGGCGTTCGCCGCAGGACTCGTGGCCATGGTCGCGCGTTGCTCGCAGGAGTGGGAAGAATCGGGGGGAGTCGCGGCGCAGGCGCTTGCGCTCCAGGCTCGCGCCGCTCCGCTCGCGCACGCGGATGCCGAAGCCTGGGAAGACGCCCTGGGCGCGCTTCGCAGCGCGGGCGTCGGTGGCAGCAATGACGGGGCTCGTGACCACCTTCTCGAGCAAAAGCTCGAGCGCGCGGCAATCGTTCCGCTCGAGATCGCCGCGCTCGGAGCGGACGCGGCGGCGCTCGCCGCCGTCGCGGGCGAGCGGTGCGACGGCGCCTACCGCGCGGATGCGGCTGCCGCAGCAGCACTCGCGGCGGGAGGCGCGCGAGCCGCGGCGCACCTCGTGGAGGTGAACCTCGGTGTCCGTGAAGGAGACGAGCGGCTCGTCCAGGCGCGGGCGAGCGAGCAGGCGGCAGCCGACGCGGCCGACCGGCTCCTGACGTCGATCCGGTGAGCGCGTGCCGATGAGCTCGCTGGACACGCTGACCGACGCCGCGCTCGTACAGCGCTGTCGTACCGGAGATCCCGAGGCCTGGAACGTCCTCGTCGAGCGGTTCTCTCGCTACGTGTACGCCATCTGCGTCAAGGGGTTCCGCCTCAAGGAAGAGGACGCCGAGGACGTCTTCCAGGACGTCTTCACCCGCGTCTACACCCAGCTCGGCAAGCTGCGCGACGACGCTGCTGTACGGCCCTGGATCGCCCAGCTCACGCGCCGTCTCTGCCTCGACTCGATCGCACGTAACAGCAGAGAGCAGCCGGCGGCGGAGCAGGACTTCGAGGAATCGGGGGACGACTTCGCCGAGATCGAGGAGGCGTTCGCCGTACGCCAGGCGGTGACGACCCTCGGAGACGCCTGTCAAGACATTCTCGATCGCTTCTTCGCGCAGGATCAGAGCTATCGAACCATCTCCGCCGAGCTCGACCTGCCTGCCGGGACGATCGCCAGCCGAATCGCGCGCTGTCTCCGAAAGTTGCGTGAGGAGCTCGAGGGAAGAAATGAGCCCTCTTAGCGGTCTAGGGAATAGATGAGCGGGATCTACGACGAAGAGTTTCTTGGCCAGCGCCTGCGCATCCTGCGCCCCGCGCCTCGGGGTTGGGTGCGTGCCGCGCAGGAGCTGCCCGAAGCTCGCCGCTCACTCGATGAGATCGTCGCGCGAGCCGAGGCCGACCTCGCGTTCCGCGCAGCGCTCATCGCCGACCTCGAGGATGCCCTGGCTCAGGCCGGGTACGAGCCGAACCTCCGCGTGGTCGACGAGCTGCGCAGACACCTCGCCGATACGTAAGCGCTTACGATCCTCCCCGTGACCGACGTGGCAGGGCATGGGTGGGACGCGAGCCGGGCTGCGCTTCCCGCCTGGAGCCTCCCGAAGGACGCGGTCGAGCGCATCTCACTTCCCTCCGAGTGGCCCGACCGCGTAACTCGCGAGTGGGCGTGGGGAGGCTCGACCGGAGAGGGCGCGCGTGTCTGCATCCTCGACTCGGGGGTCGAGGCGAGCCATCCGCTCGTCGGCGGGCTCGACAGCTCGGTGACGATCTCCGTCGGCGAGAACGACGAGGCGATCGCCGAGGAGGACACGGAGGGAGACGTCTCGGGACATGGAACCGCCTGCGCAGGCATCGTCCGCGCGCTTGCCCCGGGATGCAGCCTCTCGAGCGTGCGCGTGCTCGGGTCGAGCTTCACCGGAAGCGGCGGCATCCTCCTCGCTGGACTCCGTTACGCGATCGATCAGGAGTTCGACGTGATCAACATGAGCCTCTCGACGACCAAGAAGCCGTTCGCAGGTGTTCTGCACGAGCTCGCGGACAGCGCGTACTTCCGGCGGTCGGTGCTTGTCGCGTCGGCGCACAACATGCCGGTCGAGAGCTACCCCTGGCGATTCTCGTCGGTCATATCGGTGGGCAGCCACGAGGAGCCGGAGCCGCTCGCATTCTTCTACAATCCGACCCCCCCGGTCGAGTTCTTCGGGCGAGGGGTGAACGTGGAGGTCCCCTGGCTCGGCGGGCGGGCGCTCACGGTCTCCGGGAACAGCTTCGCGACGCCGCACATGACCGCGATCTGCGCGCTTATCCTCGCCAAGCATCCCGAGCTGACGCCATTCCAGCTGAAGAGCGTTCTCTACCTGACGGCGACCAACGTGGGAGGTGGACGATGACCGAGAAGACCGAGCTGCAGGCCGCTGTCGCGGCAGGGGTAATCGGCTCCGAAGAGGCGTTCCGTGGGCTCCTGGTCGCAATTGTCGAGGTGGCGCGCTCGATCTTCGGCGCGAAGGCGTCCTCGATCCTGCTGCTCGACGAGGAGACCGAGGAGCTGGTCTTCGAAGCGGTGGTCGGAGAGGGGGAAGAGGAGCTCCTGGGAATGCGCTTCCCCGCCGGCAAGGGCATCGCCGGCTGGGTGCTCGCGACGCGGACTCCCCTCGTCATCGAGGACGTGCGAGAAGATCCGCGCTTCGCCACCGACGTCGCCGAGGATACGGGCTACGTCCCGAGTGGCCTGATGGCGGCGCCGCTCCTGCACGACGAGCAGTCGCTCGGGGTCCTCGAGGTGCTCGACCGTCCAGGCGCGTCGTTGTTCAGCCTGCAGGAGATGGAGCTCCTGGGACTCTTCGCACATCAGGCCTCGATCGCCGTCGACCTGCTGCAGAAGGCGCGGAAGGCCAGCCGGCTACTGGACGCGGACTCCGGTGAGCTTCAGGTCGTGGCGCGGCTCGCGGCTTCGGTCGACAAGCTCGAGGACGAGCGGCGCGAAGCGGGCCTGAGGCTTCTCGGCGAGCTAGCGGACACGCTCGGCGAGTAGACGAAGAGCCCGGTGACTGTCACTCGGCGGCGACAGTCACCCGCTTTCTCGTCGGACCACAGAAAGGCCCGGGCGCCACACGGCTCGCCCGGGCCTCAAATCTGATTAGCCGCTCTCGTTACTCCGCGACCGGTCCTTCGGCGACGGGACCCTCGGCGACCGGACCCTCTGCCACTGGCCCGTGAGCCTCGAAGTCCGGCTCGACGTCGTCGTTCCGCTCGGCAACTGGACCTTCCGCGACGGGGCCTTCGGCAACCGGACCCTCTGCTACTGGGCCGTGGGCCTCGACCTCGTCCTCTGGGCGATTCGCCTCGTCCGACATTCGATGCTCCTCCTTTTCGGCGCAGTATGCGCGGTTCTGATCAACAAGACACGGGAGACAGCCGGAATCTTCCCTACGTGACTTCAAAAGTGCAAGGCGGGATGAGATGCTGCCGCGGTGCGCGGTATCGGCAATCGCCTTCGGGACACCGGAGCGGCGTTCGGCGCGGTCGCGCGGAACGCGAATCTGCGCTGGCTCGAGCTCGCGTGGACGGCCTCCATCGTCGGACACTATGCGTTCCTCATCGCCGTCTCGGTCTATGCGTACAACCAGGGAGGAGAGAAAGCGGTCGGTCTCGTCTTCCTCGTGCGACTCATCCCGGCCGCGCTGATCTCCCCCTTTGCCGGCCTCCTCGGCGACCGCTACCGGAGGGACCGCGTTCTACTCATCACCAATGCCACACGCATCGTGCTGGTCGGATCTGCGGCCGGTGCTGTGTTCCTCGATGCGTCCTCGACCGTCGTGTACGCGCTGTCGATCGCGGCGACGATCGCGACGACTCCGTTTCGCTCGTCTCAGGCGGCCCTGACCCCGACGCTCGCTCAGACGCCGGCGGAGCTGACGGCGGCAAACGCGGTGGCAAGCGGGGTCGAGAGCATCGCCATCTTCGTCGGTCCTGCGATCGCCGGCATCCTCCTCGGCCTCGCCAGCACCGGACTCGTCTTCGGGCTGACGGCGCTGATGATCGTCGCTTCAACACTCTTTCTCCTTCTGATCAGGTTCGAGCAGGTACCTACGCCCAAGCGCGAGATCGAACCGGGAACCATTCTCTCCGAGGCATTCGCGGGCTTCACGACGCTCGGGCGACACCCGGCCCTCCGCGTGATGATGGTGCTCCTCACTGCGCAAACCGCCATCGCCGGCGCGGTACAGGTGTTCATCGTCGTGTCCGCGATCGAGCTGCTCGACCTCGGTGAGGGCGGAGTCGGCTACCTCAACTCGGCCATCGGAGTCGGAGCGTTCATCGGGGCGGTCGGAGCGCTTTCGCTGGCAGGAGCCCAGCGACTGAGCACGCCGTTCATGGCCGGTATCGCCTTCATGGGACTGCCGCTGATCGCGATCGGCATCTGGCCCAATGTCCTGACCGCGGTCGTCGTACTGGCCGTGCTCGGGATCGGAAGCTCGCTCGTGGACGTGTCCGGCTTGACGCTCGTCCAGCGCGCCGTCCCCGATGAGGTGATGGCGCGGGTCTTCGGCGTCATCCAGATGCTCTGGCTTTCCTCGATCGGCATCGGCGCCGCGCTCGTACCCGTGCTCGTCGCGTGGCTCGGGATCAAGACGGCGCTCATCGTGGCGGGCGCGTTCCTGCCCGTCCTCGTCGTCCTGTTCGGCGCGAAGGTCGCCAAGATCGACGCTGCTGCGCACGCTCCGGGCGCGGACGAGCTCAGGATTCTCGCCTCGGTTCCGATCTTCGCCCCGCTCCCGGGAGGATCGCTCGAGCACCTGGCAGGGCGTCTCGTCCCGCTGCGCCTGGAGGCAGGCACGATGATCGTCCGCGAAGGCGACTCCGGCGATCGCTTCTACATCGTCGCCGAGGGCGAGGTCGAGGTCTCCCAGAACGGCGCCGTTCTCTCCGAGCTCGAAGCCGGCGGCTACTTCGGTGAGATCGCGCTGATACGCGACATTCCGCGGACCGCGACGGTGACTGCGCGCACGCCAGTCGTGCTGTATGCGCTCGATCGCGAAGACTTCCTCGCCGCGGTGACCGGCCACTCGCAGGCGGCCGAAGCAGCCGAGTCGGTGATGAGCGCCCGGCTGGCCGGGCCGGCTGCAATGGGCTATCGGTCGACGGCGTCGTGATGGCCGATACCGAGATCGGACGCATCGAGAATGTGCTGGACAGCTTCCATGCCGCTGCTTCGAGCGCTGACGAGGCCGGATACCTGGCGCTCCTTTCGCCGGATGCGGTCTTCCTGGGCACGGACGGGGGCGAGCGCTGGGCCGGCGAGAGCTACCGCGCGTTCATCCACTCGTACTTCTCGCGTGGGATCGGCTGGACGTACGCGCCGTCGCAGAGATCGGTCGCTATCGCCGCCGACGGCCGAACAGCATGGTTCGACGAGCGGCTCGAGAACGAGTCGTACGGCGCCTGCCGCGGCACGGGAGTCCTGCAGGTTCGGCACGGCAAGTGGAAGGTCGAGCAGTACAACCTCACCATCCCGCTCCCGAACGAACTGGCGGGAGAGATCGTGGCGAGGATCCGGGCGGCGGAGTAGGCGCCGCGTCGAGCTACGGTCGCTCGATGAAGCTGATGCGGCCGCTCGTCTCGAGGACGGCCCATTCGACGCGGTCGAGCGAACCGATACCTTCCTGTCTCGCGGCCGCCAGAAGCTCGTCGAGCGTGATCCTGTTTCGCGCCAGGTTCCGGTCGATCGGCTCGCCGTCCTGGACGACGATCACCGGCTCGCCGTCGATGACCGGCCGCAGGAACGGGACCTTGAAGCTCCCGTAGGAGACGACCACCGTGAGCACTGCGATCGTCCCGCCCGCGAGCACGAGCCCCGTCACCGAGAAGTCGTTCTGCGTGACGCCCTGCTGGACGAGGTCGCCGATCATGACGAGCAGGATCAGGTCGAAGGGCTGCAGCGAGGCGAGCTCACGCCGGCCGACGATACGCGTCACGAAGAGGACGAAGAAGAACGCGAGGGTTGCGCGGAGGACGATGTCCATTGCTCGGGGCTAGGGCCAGACGATGGCGTCGCGCTCGACGGAGAGAAGCAAGCGCTCGCCGTCGTAGAGCTCGACATCTTGGGAGCGCCTTCCTAGCGCGGTCGGGTTGACCTGGAAGTGCAGGTAGAGCCGGTGCTCGTCGCCCGCAGGAATGCGGCCGAGCTCGAGCGCGATGCGACCGTCCTGACTCGCCTCTCCCGCGGGAGACGGCTCCACGGTGTTCAACGTGATGTCCTCGAGCCAGTCGGAGTCGAGCACGATCGTCGCTTTTGCGATCTCCTCGACCGCCCGGATGCGGAAGCGAGCCTGAAAGAAGATCCCACCGCGAACCTTCGTCGGCGCCGAGATCTCGAGACGGGCGCCTGAGCTCTCCGCGGAGCTGACGTCTACTTGCTGGCCGAACAGGTTGAAGAGCCCGAGGACGAGGATCCCAGCCAGTAGCCCGACGAGCACGCGGCGAACGACCGGGCGACGCTCGCGGTCGACCAGGTCGCGATCGTGCTTCAGCGTGAGCCCTTCGGGAGGAGTCGCCACTTCTGACTGGTTCGGCGCGCTACGTCCTCGTCCTACCCCACACGCTCAGGAGCCGAGTTCGCTTCGCGGAAGAAGCGGGCTCGTGGGAACCAGGGGGTTCCCCACGCCAAGATGCGCCCGGCAAGATTCGAACTTGCGACCTCTGCCTCCGCAGGGCAGCGCTCTATCCCCTGAGCTACGGGCGCGGGGCGGTCAAGTCTAGCTGGGTCACCGAGCGACCCTGGAGATCGAGGACCTCGCCAGGTGGGACCTCGACGCGCACATAGGCGAGCGCGACGACGCCGTCGCCATCGTGGGCTGCGCTCGTCACCCGCCCGACCACCTTGCCCTCGTAGGTCAGCTCCGCGTCGTACTCCGGAAGCTCCTTGCCCTCGACCGCGAGCACGCGGAGCGAGCGATTGATCCGGCCCCGATAGTGCTGACGCGCGATCGGCTCCTGCCCCGGGTAGCAGCCCTTTTCGAAGTTCACAGCCCGCACGTCGAGGCCGGCTTCCGCTGGAAGCACGCGGTCGTCGATCTCGTGGCCGAAGCCGGGCGTGCCGGCTCGGATGCGCAGGAGCTCGAGCTCCTCGTCGCCCACGGTCGGCTCGAGGCCGGCGTCCAGCACCTCGACCGCCGGAGTTCCGTAGTCCGCGGTCGGGATCCCCTCGCTGTCGGCGAAGACGACCGCCGAGACATGCTCTTCGGTCGTGATCTCGCACTTCGCCGCAAAGCGCATGCGCGTGAGACCGGCTCGGAGTCGCTCCCCGAGCCCCGGCTCGGTCAGGAGCAGGAAGTCGTCCGCGGCGCGCCGGAGAACCGTCATCGGCGCGATGACTCGGGCCTTCGGCGTCAGGAAGAGCGCCTCGCACGCCTCGCCCGGTCCCAGTGCCTCGACATCGTTCGAAACCATGGCCTGCAGGTAGGGCGCAGCGTCGGGACCGCGTACGGCCACGAAGTCGCGTGGGCGGCGGGCGACGCGTAACGCTGTGAGTGTCATCGCTTTGAGGGTATCGACACGATCCAGCCGCGAAGCGGCCGCTTCAGGGGTCTTCCGCGCAGCTAATAGTGTAAGAACGTGTTCAGGGGTCGGGCAGAGCGGAAGGTGATCGCGGCAGGGCACGACCCCGCGAGACTGCCTCCTGGCCAGTATCTGACCGAGAAGTGGCCGGTGCTGCACGCGGGAGGGATTCCGGAGATCGACCTCGCGACCTGGGACTTCTTCGTGAGAGGCGAGGTCGAGAATCCGATCAGCCTGAGCTGGGACGAGCTCAACCAGCTTCCGCGTACCGAGATCATCGAGGACATCCACTGCGTCACCCGCTGGAGCCGCTTCGACGTGACCTTCGAGGGGATCCACTGGAGCGCGCTCGAGGAGCTCGTCCTGCCGAAGCAGTCCGCGCACTTCGTCGTCGCCCACTCCGAGCAGGGATACACGGCGAACGTCCCGATCGCTTCGCTGCGCGACCGGCTGGCACTCATCGCGACCCATGCCGGCGGAGCGCCGCTCACGCCTGAGCACGGCTGGCCGCTACGCCTGGTCATTCCCGGGAAGTATTTCTGGAAGAGCGCGAAGTGGCTGAGGGGAATCGAGCTCACCTCGAACGACCGGCCGGGCTTCTGGGAGCGCTATGGGTACCACAACGACGCGGATCCGTTCGAGGAAGAGCGGTACGGGTTCTAAGAACAACGCGGGTGACTGTCACCGGCCGGTGACAGTCCCTGGCGGTTCGCAACAAATTTCCCCCAGAAGGGGGAGGAGTACAGAGCCCGGATCGACGAAAACCTGAACACCAACCCATCCTCCCTAGTTCTTCCCCTTGAAACGGCCGTCCCAGCGGCCGTTTCTCTTTGGGCTACGAGGCGACAGCGGCTGGCGCTGCGGGCTGGGCGACGCCGATCATCGAGTCGCGGGTCACGAGCGTCGCAAGCTCCTCCTCGCTCATCCCCTCGGTGCCCGTAGGGCGGCGCGGGATCACGAGATAGCGGACGTCGGCGGTTGAGTCGACCACGCGCACCTCGATGTCGTCGTCGAGCGTGAGTCCGAACTCACTGAGGACGCCGCGCGGATCGGAGACGGCGCGCGAGCGGTACGGAAGGCTCTTGTACCAGTCCGGCGGCGGGCCCAGGAGCGCCTTCGGATAGCAGGAGCAGAGCGTGCACACGACAACGTGGTGGACCGCGTCGGTGTTCTCGAGCGCGACGACCGCCGGAGACGGACCGGGGTCGCGGCCGACCTCGAGCGCTGCCGCACGCGCGTCGGCGAGCAGGCGCTCCTTGAACGCGGGGTCGACCCAGGCGTGGGCGACGAGCCGCGCGCCGTCGGCAGGAGAGCGGGAGACGAGCCAGTCGATTCCGCGACGAACGTCGTCGCGGTCGACCACGCCCTTCTCAACGAGCAGCTTCTCGAGCGCTCGGGCACGCGCGGCGGGCGGCGGCTCGTCGGAGCCGATTGGGCCGTGTGGATGATCCTGGTCGTGTGGATGATCGTGGCCGTGGTCGGTCACTCGGCTTCCTCCAGCCAGTGCTCGAAGAGATCGACGTAGATCCGGTCCGCGTCGCGACCTCTGTCACCGGGCCAGACGTCGCCGCGCGCGAAGCCGACCAGGTACAGCGGCTGCTCCGGGAGCCCATCGTGACCGTACGCACGCGTCTCCGGGTTCGGAAACGACGCGTGGATGCGTTCCACGTGGCCGGTCCTGCCCTTGATGTACTCAGGCGTTCGATGATGACCGTCGTGCGGCCGTGCGGCTACGCGGACCCGCTGGCCGACGCGGTAGCTCACGCGCGGAGCCTGCGGTCGAGCTCGCCGGGAGCGAGAACGCGCTTCTCCACCAGCACGGTCTCGACCGAGTAGAGCCAACGCTCGTAGTACGACGCGCGCTCGTACTCGTCCGGCTCCATGCTCTCGATGCCGCGCCTAAGCTCGTCGTCGCTCATGACCTCACGCTCACTCAGAACCGCGACGATCGCATCCGTCAGGAGCTCCCAGTCAGCGAGCTCGTGCTCGCCTCGGTCGATCGGCGCGTCCGTCGGCCAGCTGCCCCGGTCGTGCACAGCATGCTCCACGCTCCGATCGTAGCGTCGAGCGCTCCCGGAAAGACGAAGGGCCGGCGATGCCGGCCCTTCGTTCTACTCTCGGGTTGAGAGCGGGACGTTCTAGAAGTCCATCCCGCCGCCGCCGGGCATGCCGGCAGGCATTGCCGAACCCTTTTCGGGCATCTCCGCGACGATGGCTTCCGTCGTGAGGATGTTTTTCCCGATCGAGGCGGCATTCTGCAGCGCCGAGCGCGTGACCATGGTCGGATCGATGATCCCGGCCTTGATGAGATCCTCGATCTCGCCCGTCTCGACGTTCAGGCCCTCGCCCTTCTTCGAGCTGCGGACCTTGTCGACGACGACGGAGCCCTCGAGGCCAGCGTTGTACGCGAGCTGGCGAAGCGGCTCCTCGAGCGCGCGGATGATGATCTGCGCACCGGTCTTCTCCTCGCCCTCGAGCTTGTCGACGAGCGACTTCACTGCCTCGGCCGCGTTTAGGAGAGCGACGCCGCCGCCCGCCCCGATGCCCTCTTCGAGGGCGGCGCGGGTGGCCTTCAGCGCGTCCTCGACGCGATGCTTCTTCTCCTTGATCTCGACCTCGGTGGCTGCGCCGACCTTGACGACGGCGACACCGCCCGAGAGCTTGGCGAGACGCTCCTGCAGCTTCTCGCGGTCGAAGTCCGAGTCGGTGTTCTCGATCTCCGACTTGAGCTGCTTGATGCGTCCCTTGATCGCCTCGGACTCGCCGGCGCCGTCAATGATCGTCGTCGTGTCCTTGTCGACGACGACTTTACGGGCGCGGCCGAGCTGAGACACCTTCGTGTTCTCGAGCTTGAGGCCGAGCTCCTCCGTGATGACCTCACCGCCGGAGACGATGGCGATGTCCTCGAGCATCCGCTTGCGGCGATCGCCGAAGCCGGGCGCCTTGACGGCGACTGCCGTGAAGGTGCCGCGGAGCTTGTTGACGACGATCGTGGCGAGCGACTCGCCTTCGACGTCCTCGGCGACGATGACGAGCGGCTTGCCGGCCTGGATGACCTGCTCGAGAATCGGAAGGAGATCCTTGACAGCGCCGATCTTCTGGTTCGCGATCAGGATGTACGGGTCGTCGAGCACGGCTTCCATGCGCTCGGGGTCGGTGATCATGTAGGGGGACAGGTAGCCCTTGTCGAACTGCATGCCCTCCGTGAACTCGAGCTCGAGGCCGAACGTCTGGCCCTCCTCGACGTTCACGACACCGTCCTTGCCGACCTTCTCGATCGCATCTGCGATCACGTCGCCGATCTCGCGCTCGCGCGAGACGACGGTTCCGACGCGGGCGATGTCCTCCTTGCCCGAGACCTCCTTGGAGTTCTTCTTGAGGTCCTCGACGACCGCCAGAACGGCCTTCTCGATGCCGCGCTTCAGGCCCATCGGGTTGGCGCCGGCAGCGACGTTCTTCAGCCCCTCGCGGACGATCGCCTGAGCGAGAACGGTCGCGGTCGTCGTGCCGTCACCGGCAACGTCGTCCGTCGACGTGGCAGCCTCGCGTGCGAGCTGCACGCCCTGGTTCTCGAACGGGTCCTCGACCTCGATCTCACGAGCGATGGTCACGCCGTCGTTGGTGATGGTCGGCGCGCCGAACTTCTTGTCCAGGACGACATAGCGTCCCTTCGGCCCGAGCGTCACTTTGACCGCGTCGGCGAGGATGTTCACGCCGCGCTCGATGGAGCGGCGCGCATCCTCGTTGAACTTGAGCTCCTTATGAGCCATTGCGTTCCTCCTAAGCGGTGGCGCCGGCAAGCTTGCGCTTGCTCTTGCCACCTGTGGTTACGACTTTCGCGAGCACGTCTGACTCACGCAGGATCAGGACGTCGTCAGCGCCGACCTTGATCTCCGTTCCCCCGTACTTGGAGAAGATGATCTCGTCGTCGACGTCGATGTCCATCTTGATGAACTCCCCGTCCTCGTCACGCGGGCCGGGACCTACGGCGAGAACCTTGCCGCGCTGCGGCTTTTCCTTCGCCGTGTCGGGCAACACGATGCCACTGAACGTCGTCTCCTCTTCCTCGAGGACTTCGACGATCAGGCGGTCGCCCAGAGGCTGCAAATCCATTCGTAGACCTCCTGGTCACGAGTTTGTAACATGTCTGGCACTCACACTAGAGGAGTGCCAGGTGCACCATAGCAGTCTTGCACTGTCTGTCCAAGCCAGATTGAGTCTGTCAGACTCACATCCTGTGAGATTGCGCGTCGCTGGTGTTACAAAGTCGTGACTCGGCGCGAGGTTTCGGCCGGCCTCGTCCTCGTTCGCAGGATGCACGGGGCGTACTGGTTTGCCGCGGTTCGGCCGCAAGGCAAGCCGGAAGGGGTCTGGGCACTGCCCAAGGGCCTCGTCGAAGAGGGTGAGGGCGCTGCGGAGACCGCTCTGCGGGAGGGCTACGAGGAGACCGGGATCCGCGGCCGGCTCGAGACCAAGCTCGGAGACATCCGCTACGTCTACACCTGGCAGGGGGAGCGCGTCTTCAAGATCGTCAGCGTCTATCTCGCGCGCCACCTGAGTGGGCGCATAGGAGACATTCCGGCTGGAATGGAGGTCGAGGTGGCGGCTGCACAGTGGCTTCCCCTCGAGGAAGCAGCCCGCCTGCTCGCCTACAAGGGCGAGCGTGAGATGGCGGTGAAGGCAATAGAGCTGCTTGCAGGCGACCCTCTATAGTTGCCCGGCCGCCCGTGCCGACGTTTGCGCTCAACTTCTACAACACCGCCGTCGCCGACCAGCTTCGCAGCGGACGCAAGACCGCGACCATCCGGCTCGGGGACAAGTCGCCGAAGTACCGCAAGGGCCTGATCGTCACCGTCCTCTGCGGCGCGCGCTACGGACAGCGAGACAAGATCTTCGACGCCGTCATCGACAAGGTCGAGGTCAAGCAGCTCCGCGACCTGTCACCGCGCGAGATCGAGCACGACAACCCGGAGCTTCGACGCACCGAGGAGATGGCCCACTTCCTCGGCCAGCTCTACAACCGCGAGGTGGGCGAGGACGACATCGTCACGGTGATCCGCTTCTCGCAGATCGTGAGTTAGGGGCCTGTCCAGAAAGTGGTCACGCTGGATGGGACGCGACACGTGCCGCGAGGCAAGGACGCAGGGAGCGCCAATATGCAGGCATATTGGCGCGACTGAGGACGCCGCATCGCGGTGCGTGG
>JALZOK010000119.1 GCA_030857225.1 Actinomycetota bacterium | reverse complement strand
GCGACCTCGTCTCCGTCCCAGAACCGCCGTCGGGAGCGTCGGATGTACCAGTTGGACACGTCCTCGATGAACTCGTCGAAGCCACGTACTACGTTGACCGTCAAGTAGCTCTCGTACGCTGCGGTTGCTTCCTCGACGAAGGCGTTGGTCCGGGCGACGAGCCAACGATCGAGCGGTTGCAGCTCGCCTCCGGGACCACTCACGAGATCGTCCCAGACAGGTTGCCAGCCTTCGATGTTCGCGTAGTCGGTGAGGAACTTCGCCGAGTTCCAGAGGGTCAGAAGACGCCGCCTGATCTCGTTGGCCGGGCCGAAGCCGAAGAGGAGGTTCTGGTTCGGAGGCTGCGAGCTGAACTGCCAGCGCATGACGTCGGCGCCCATGCGGTCGAAGGCGTCGTCGACCGCGATCGCGTTTCCCCACGAGCGATGCATCTCGCGGCCGGTCTCGTCGAGGAGCTTCTCGTAGGTCAGAACCCGCTCGTAGGGCGAGCGGCCGGTCATCGTCACCGACATGAACGAGATCGAGTAGAACCAGAGCCGGATCTGCTCCCGCATCTCCGAGACCCAGTGGGCGGGGAACCACTGCTCCCAGTACGCGTGATCGGGAAGGTCCGCTGTCGTCAGCCCCTTGCCCGCTCCGGTCGCGTACCCCTCGGGCACGAGCTCGGGGTTCTCCCAGCCGAGCGTGGCGAGCGGCACGATTCCCGCGTCGAGCCACGCGTCACCCACCTCCGGGACGCGCCGGACCTCCTTCCCGCAACTTGAGCACGAAACCACGACTCCGTCGATCCACGGGCGATGCAGCTCCTGGAGCTGATCGAGCCCGGACGATGCGCGCTCTTCGAGCTCGTCGCGCGACCCGATGACGGTCAGCGTCTTGCAGTCGTCGCACGGGTAGAAGGGCAGCGGAAGACCGAAATAGCGCTTGCGCGAGATGTTCCAGTCGCCCATGTTGCGCAGCCAGTCGTCCATGCGCTTCGAATAGAAGGCGGGCGTCCACTCGACCGTTGCGTTCGCGTCGAGCATCGGCTGGCGGATCTCCTCGGCCGAGATGAACCAGTCGTCGACGACGCGGAAGACGAGCGGCGTCCCGCAGCGCCAGCACGTCGGGTAGCGGTGAACGATCGTTCCGGCTTCGCGCAGAAGTCCTCGATCGCGGAGGTCGTCGATGACCGGCTTTGCGACCTCATCGGACGCCAGCCCGTCGAACCCGAACCCCTGAAGCATGCGCCCGGCCTCGTCGAGCGGCGCGAGCACGGGTAGGTCGTGAACACGTGAGAGCTCGAAGTCCTCGGCGCCTGCACCGGGCGCGATGTGAACGATTCCCGTTCCTTCGTCCAGAGCGACATCCTCCCACGGGATGACTCGATGGACGACCCCCTGTTGCGCAGGGAGGTGGTCGAACGGACCCTCGTACTCGAGCCCGACGAGCTCGCCGCCGAGCGCGCTCCGAACGAACGTCTCGTCCGGATAGAGCGCGGTCGCGACCCAGTCGCCGTTCTCGCGCAGGCCGTAGTCCGCGGTCGGATTGACGGCGGCAGCGACGTTGGCCGGAAGCGTCCACGGGGTCGTCGTCCAGACCGAGAGCGCCTCGCCCTCGCGCCCCTTGAGCGGAAAACGGACGTAGAGCGAGGGGTGCTCGAGCTCCCGGTACTCGCCGGCAAAGATCTCGTGCTGAGAGATCGAGGTCCCGCAGCGCGGGCACCAGACGGTCGAACGGTGCCCCTGGTAGAGCCATCCACGCTCGTGGACCGTCTTCAGGAAGCGCCAGATGTACTCGATGTTCGTGTCGGTGAAGGTGTAGTAGTCCGCGTCCCAGTCCATCCACATGCCGAGCCGCTTGGACTGCTCGGTGATGACCTCCGAGAACTGCGCGACCCGCTCCTTGCAGCGCTCGGCAAACTCGGCGAGGCCGTACTCCTCGATCTCGCGCTTCGAGTTGAGCCCGAGCGAGCGCTCGACCTCGACCTCGACCCAGAGCCCCTGACAGTCGAAGCCGTTCTGGTAGCGCTGCTGGAAGCCGCGAAGCGCCTTGTAGCGCTGGAAGACGTCCTTGAGCGTTCGCCCCCAGGCGTGGTGCACTCCCATGGGGTTGTTGGCCGTGATCGGACCGTCGACGAAGCTGAAGCGTGGGCCCCCGCGATTCAGCTCGCGGAGCTTCTCGAACGTCCGCTCGCCCTCCCAGAGATCGAGGATCTCGAGCTCGAGAAGATTATGGTCGGGCTTGTCCGGGAAGGATGAAAAGATGGCCGCCACCGAGTCCAGTGTAAGAGCCGGGCGAGGGAAGGGTTTCGGCGTCCTGTGCGTTGATTCGGAGGCATTCCCGTAACGACAGAGGAAAGGATCCAGGGACTCAATGGCAATCTCAGTGACAGAGGCGACGTTCGAGCAGGAAGTACTGAAGAGCGACACCGCGGTGCTCGTCGATTTCTGGGCGGAGTGGTGCGGACCGTGCCACGCGGTTGCGCCCGTGCTCGACAAGATCGCCGAGGAGCGGCAAGATGAGCTCAAGCTCGTCAAGGTGAACATCGACGAGGAGCAGGAGCTCTCGCAGCGCTACGGGGTGATGTCGATCCCGACGATGATCCTCTTCCGAGACGGCGCACCCGCTGCGTCCGCCGTCGGCGCACAGCCGAAAGCAGCACTCGAGCGCACGCTCGGCCTGGCGGCATAGAATTGCGTTCTCCCGGACGCTCCGTCCGGTGACGTATCCTGTTAGCGGTACCTGCAGGACGTTCGAAAGCTTCCCCCTCCCCTCCCCTAACCGAAGGGTCGGTATTCCGGCCCTTCGGTGTTTCTCACGACTCGTCTGCGAGGGAGGTCAGGAACGTCGTGACCCACCGGAAGGCGCATTCCTCGGGTGGCGGAGGCTCGTTGCGGGGGAACCAGCGAAGCTCCGCGACGTCGTCCGCCGCGTGTCGGCTTGCCCGACACGATTCGAGCCTCCCAGACGAGGTTCAGCACGCTCGTCGCGTCCGGGCCGTCTCCGTACGTGTCCAGGTAGGCGCCGATGAACTCGCTCGGCTCGACCTCAGCCCCGGTCTCCTCGAGTAGCTCGCGCCGAAGGCCGTCGAGCGGATGCTCGCCCTCGTCGAGGAAACCGCCGAGCGTGTCCCAGCGACCCGCGTCCGGGTCGTGCGCTCGGCGCGCGAGCAGCATGCGCTCCGCATCGTCCACCACGACCGCGGCACGGCAGGCGCCGAGTGCGCGTAGTGCACGAAGTCGCACACCGTGCACTCGACGCGACCCTCCTGCGTGGCCAGCGCGGACGCGCAGCGCGGGCAGTACCGCCAGCCGAGGTGGACAGCCATGTGGATACGGTACTTCGGTGTCTCCTCGGCACGTCCCGGCATCCGTCACCGAACTCGCGCGGGTCGGGCTCTTCGAGGGACTCTCGGGAGAAACCCTGGGCAAGCTGGCCGACCGGATGCGGCGCGAGGATGTTGCCTCGGGCACCGTGCTCGTCCGCGAGGGTGAGTCAGGCGACCGCTTCTACGTGCTCCTCGCAGGCATGGCCGGCGTCTCGCAGCGGTCGCTCGGCGAACGCCGCATCCTGCGGGCGGGGGAGTTCTTCGGGGAGGTGGCGCTCGTGATGAACGTCCCGCGCACCGCGACCGTGACTGCGATGACGCCTTGCGTCGTCGCGAGTTGCGACCGAGCTGCTTTCGACGAGCTCCTGCGGCCGCTTTTCTCGGACGAGGCCTGACCGATGTCGATTCTAGTCCGGGCTCTCGGTCATCCGCTCTAGCTCGTTCGGTGAATCTGCACGTTGCCGCCGAGCAACGTGCCCGACTCGCCGGAGTCATAGGCCAGGATCCGCATGCGGTAGGTATCCCGTCCGACCCCGGGTTCGCCGAGATCCTGCACGTCGATCCGGAAGGCGAACGTGCCCGAGCCGTCGATCGTGGCGAGCCCGAAGATGGTCGCCTGCTTGCGGTTGGGGCTACAGATGACCGCCAGGATCGTCGTCGACTTCACGGTCATCTGTTGCACCGGGCCGTGGTCCTGGTATGTCTGCTGCCCCGAAGGCTGGCCGAGACTCGAGACCTGGACGTTCCCGCCGAAGCTCGCCCGGTCGCCGTTCTGCGCGAGGATCCAGCCGCCCTCAGTGATCGTGACGCCGCAGAGCGGCGTGCTCGCCGGGATCTCCCAGACCTTCGTCGTCGTGTCGGACGGCTCGCCTGCATCCTCGATGCCGTCCTCGTCAGCGTCCGCGAATGCCCGGATCACATCGACGATGCCGATCAGGACGCCCGTGTAGCAGAACTCGGCCTCGCCCTCGGCGTCCGTCCTATCCGACCCGCCTGCCGTGTTCGAGCCGGTCACCGAGAAGACGACGCTGATGTTCGGAGTCGGGTTGCCGTAGAGGTCGGTGACCGTCGCGGTGACGCAATGCTGGGTGTCGACAGGATTGGTGGGATTGTCAGAAGCCGGGGGGGCGAGGGTGACGATCGCGGGCGGGCCGGGCTCCACAGTCACGTTTGTCGTGCCCGAGCTCGTCTCGTGGATGGGATCGCCGCCGTAGCTGGCGGTTAGGGTCTGCTGGCTCGCCTTCGTCGAGCTGTACGTCACGCTGCAGCTGGAGTCGTCGGTGGCGGGCGTGCTTGCGTCGGGAGCCAGAACGCAGGGGCTGGTCACGAACACGCCCGTGCTCTCGTCGCTCGTCCACGTGACGGTGCCGGTGGGAGCCGTCCGAGGCGCCACGTCCGTGTCGGTGACGGTTGCCTTGCAGTTCGTGAAGTCACCCGCCTGGAACGTGCCGGGCGTGCACTCGACCGTGGTGGAGGTGGTGCGGGCGGTGACGGTGATGGTGTCGCTCCCGAAGCTGGACGCGTGCACCGAGGCCGCTGCCGGCTGGTAGGTCCCCTTGATCGTGTACGGGCCGACCGTGTTCGCGGTGAAGGTGATCGTGCAGGTGGAGTCGTCGCTGGCGGTGGTCGTCGCGTCGGGGGCGAGCGTGCAGGGGTCGGGGACGAGGGTGGCCGTGGAGCCGGAGGGCTGGGCGGTCAGCTCGAAGTCGACCGTGCCGAGCGGCGGGCTCTTGGGTCCCGTGTCGGTGTCGCGCACGGTCACCGTGCAGGTGGCCGGGGTGTTGGCCGGGGTCGAGGCCGGGCAGTCGACCGTGGTGGAGGTGGTGCGGGCGGTGACGGTGA
>JALZOK010000009.1 GCA_030857225.1 Actinomycetota bacterium | reverse complement strand
CGAGGTACCGCTCGATGTTCCGCGCGGTCTCCTCAGACGCCTCGCGGACTGGGTCCTGGATGCTGGTCAAAGGAACCCCCTTCCCGAACGTAGATGAGAGCGGCGGACCATACCAGACCTCAGAGAACTCCAAAGCTCGGCTCTCAGCAGGCCGTCTGCGGCCGCCGTCGCGCGTTTCTCGCTGGCAGGACGAGCCCAAGGGCAGCGACCGTCGCGGCGATGAACGCTGCGAAGGACGCCACTCCGAAGGCGAACGAGAGGTGGTCTTGCTGCACCAAGGCTCCCGCTACCAGGGCACCAACCGCGATACCGCCGTTGTTCGCCGTGGTCACGAACGCGAATACTTCTGTTGCCCGGCCACTCGGCGCGAGCTGTCCGATCAGGACGTTGAGGGTGACCAATGCCGGTTCCAAGAAGACGCCAGCAAACAGCAGCAGGAAAGCCACATACAGCAACGGCGACCCGAGCGTGAGCGTCCCAAGCACTGCCCCGAACAGCGCAGCCGCGTACGAGTATCGACCCGCAGGTGTCCCACCCCACCGACGCGCACCATAGCCTAGTCCTCCTACTACGCTGCCTAGCGACAGAGCCGCAAACAAGAGGCCGGACGCGCTCGCGTTGCCCATCGCGTCCGCCAGCGCAGGAATTGCGACGCCGAGCACGCCGAGCGCGATGCCCAGGCCGGCAAGTGAAGAGAGGGCTATCACCAGTCGAGGGCGATCGATCTTGTCGGTTAGAGCCGCGACCTGCGCGCGATCGGCCTCCATTCTCGGAGACGCGCTTGAGACCCCCAGCGTACCCACGACGATTATCGCGGCTGTCACGATCAGCGCGACCTCTGCGCTCGACCACGCAAGTAGACCGGCAACAACGACCGGTCCGAGGATAACCACGAGTTGGCCAAGCACGCCATCGATTGCGAACGCCGCTTGGGCGTCGGCCTCCTCGCGGAACACAACTGCGAGTACCCGCCGAGAGTAAGCTGAGACGGGAGAAGCGAGGCTGCCCGCAAGTCCGGCGAGGAGGACCAGCACCCAAGAGGGCGCACGGAGGTCTCCAGCTACCACAATTAGGACTAACGCGATCGCGTAGAGGACTGTCAGCCCAACGAGTCCCGACGTGCCACGACGATCGACCAAGCGACCGCGAAGAGGAGCCAGAACGCCGCTCGTAATCGAGAAGGCGCTGAGCGCAGCGCCTGCAATGAAGAAAGAGCGCGCGGACGCCTGAACCGTCATCACGAGCGCGAGTGGAAGCATTGCGTGCGACAAGCGTCCAACCGCCGAGGCGATGAAGAAGCGGCGCGCACCGGGTTCCCGGAGGGCCGAGCGATAGGCCAAGGTGCCGAACAACAGTGACGAGAAGATAGTTGCGTGCGCTCTATGTCGCGCCACGAGACTTGGTCGGACGAGCTACCGCGCCTCGGCGGCGGAGCCCGCCTAGTCCAGGATCCGCCAGTAGCGAGCCTTCAACTCGCGGTTGAGGCGACCGAAGTCCCCATAAGTCCCCGTCGCAGCTGGCAGGAGGGTCGCTTCGGCCACGAGCACCGCGCGATCTGGCGGCTGCTGCCGACTTGCAGGGGCGAGCTCAACGTGATCGCCGACGGCAAGCTGACTCCGGTCGCGAGGACGGGCGTCACCGGTGATGAGGCCAGTGCGCTCGGCCAGATCACCTATTCTGGGCATTACGGTTGGTCAAGGCTCGTCGCCGTCTCGACTTGACGGTGCCTCCGTGCCGGCGGGGAGAAGAGCGAGTCGTTGACGTGTGAGCACTTGCACGAACGCACCGTTGGCGTTGCTGACAACGACAACAATGACAGTGACAGTGCATCACCGGTGCATCACGAGAGCAGCCTTTGACGACGTTCCACGGGACAAACGGCGGAGCAAAAACCCATAGCTAAGCCAAATTCCGCGGTTGGGACGGTCGAGGGACAAAGAATCCGGCTTACAGGCCTGCTACAGAAAAGCCCCGAGCTCGAAGAGACGGCTCACCAAGAGCGAATTTGATCAGTGTGAGACACCACGAACTTCTTCCCTTCGTCATAGTCGCCCGGAGCCCCACAGCCACGCAGGAGCCTGCCAGGCTTGCGACTTCAAGTGGGGTAGACTGCCGCTCGATTTGGGGTAGCCGCCTGTCCGGATAACCTACAAAGGCGCATGGACAGACAGCTACAGCGTTTCGCTAGGCCCTCCTAGTTCTGGTTGGCAGACTCATCTCAGCTCGGACGCGGAGAAATTGTAGAGACCCGGAAAGGGATCGATTCTGCGTCCAATACCGCCGGACGCTAGACCCGGGCAAGGGCCCAAGGGCAAGCACGATTCCTCTCGCGGCGCCACACGTCACGGCTGCGAGCAGGGCAGCGTCGTGCTCGGCGCCGCAAGGTCACGGTCACCCGGCCGCGCGCCCGCCATCTCGACGGCTCCGGTGAGGTCGAACTCGCCACCTACAAGCACTTCAACACGGAAGATCTGCTCGGGGAGATGGCGCTCGAGCGCATGGTCGCGGGGCTGTCGACCCGCAACTACTCCGCCGGCCTCGAACCGGTCGGCGACGTCGAGGCGATTCGAATCGATGATCTCGATCGGGCGCACGACGATGCGAAACGTCAAGCGCTGGCGCGACGGAAAGATGATCGAGCGCTGGACCGCGGCCGGCATGCTCGAGGCCGAGAAGTGCTTCTACCGGGTCCAGGGATACCGCGACATCCCCGCGCTTAAGGCCGCTCTTCGTACTTATCTCAGGGAGGTGATTGGATCGGAGGAGGAAGCCGCGTAGAGTGTCAGTCAGTCAGTGGAGGGCCTGAGGGGTTCCAATACTAGGTTCCGGTTCTCGATCGCGGCAGTGGCGAGGTCTGGAAGCATCGACCGATGCTCCTTTCTTTCGCGTATCTCGCGTTCTCCACGCTGCTGCGGTTGCTCGTGCGGGGCCGTCGCAGCGAGTTCACCAAAGACGTCGAACTGCTGGTTCTGCGCCACCAGCTTGCGGTGCTCCGTCGGCAGCAGCCGCGCCCGCGTCTTCGGCCGGCCGATCGTGCCTTCCTCGCCGCGTTGAGCCGAATCCTTCCCCGGCGCCGCTGTCAGGGCCTGATCGTGACGCCGCAGACGCTGCTGCGCTGGCACAGGCAACTCGTGCGCCGCAGGTGGACGCAATCACAGCGATCTCCAGGGCGGCCACCGGTTGAGCGTCGCGTGCGTGAGCTCGTCCTGCGCTTGGCGCGGGAGAACCCACGCTGGGGCTACCCGCGGATCGCCGGCGAGCTGCTCAAGCTCGGCGTGCATGTCTCGCCGAGCACCGTCCGACGGCTCTTGCTGGCCGCGGGACTCGAGCCGTCACCGCGGCGCACCGGACCGAGCTGGCGGGAGTTCCTGCGCCAGCAAGCAGCGAGCGTGCTGGCGTGCGACTTCTTCACCGTCGAGACGATCGCGCTGCGCCGCTACTACGCCCTCTCTTTTATCGAGCTCGGAAGCCGCCGCGTCCACCTCGCCGGCTGCACCACCAACCCGACCGGCGCCTGGGTCACGCAGCAGGCTCGCAACCTCAGCTTCACCCGACCCTTCGAGCGGACTCGGTTCCTGATCCACGACCGAGACGGCAAGTTCGGCGCCAGCTTCGACGAAGTCTTCCGCAGCGAAGGGATCAAGGTGATCCACACGCCGATCAGAGCGCCGCGGGCGAACGCCTACGCGGAGCGCTTTGTGCGCACCGTCCGCGCCGAGTGTCTCGACTGGCTGCTGATCCTCGGCCGCCGCCACCTGGAACACGTGCTCCGCCGCTACGTGACCCACTACAACGCGGAGCGGCCGCACCGGGCACTCGCTCTCCTCTCACCCGCAGGCGACGACAGGCGCAACCAGCCCGCCGCGAACACGATCGAGCGCCACGACCTCCTCGGCGGACTCATCCACGAATACCGAGCCGCGGCGTGAACGCCGTTTTGAAACCCGTCAGGCTCTTCCTGGCCGTCGTCCAGGACGTGTTCAGCCGCCGGATCGTCGGCTGGTCGATGCGCGACGACCTTCGCTCAGAGCTCGTCCTCGACGCGCTCGGCATGGCCGTCGGCGCCCGCCGAGGAGACTCCGCCGGCGTCATCGCGCATTCGGATCACGGCTCGCAGTACACGAGTCTCGTCTATGGCGCTTACGCCAAGCAATCGGGGATCGACCTCTTGATGGGCTCGATCGGCAATCCCTGGGACAACGCCCTAGCCGAAAGCTTCTTCGCTCACTCGAGAAAGAGCTAGTCGATGACGACCACTCTCCAGACGTGGATTTGGGGTGTGCCGCGCACGCCCCGCTCGATCGCGCGAACCTCCAATGTATGCACGCCTTGCTCTCCAAACTCAGCTGATTCATACGTCTTCGGGCTCTCGCAGGCCACGAATTCACGACCGTCGATGCGGCATTCAAATCCGTCCGCCTCCGAGACCGCGCTGAAGGAAAATGTGACCTGCTCGCCTTGATTAGAGGATTGCGGTGCATCGTCGATCGTGACGTCGGGCGGAAAGACGATGCTCCATGGATAGGTGACGACTGTCCGGCTTCCACCGGCACGAACCTCGAGTATGTGCTCACCCTCCTTGAGTTGCTCGTGCTGCGATGGGCAGCTCGCAAAGCCTCCTTGCCCGTCGAGCCGGCACTCGTAGCTGGCAGCGCCCGAAAATGCGAAGCGCGCGGTCGAGTTCGAGGTGATTCCGGGGCCGGCCTCGATTCTGACGACAGGTTCCGAAGGAGGGCTTGGTCCGCGTACGAGCCAGGTGTGGATCGCCGGGCGGCCCGGGACTCCACGTTCGATTGCGCGAACCTCGAACGCGTGCGCTCCATCGGCAAGCCGCGATGCGGGATAGGACTGCGAGGCCTCGGTGTCGCAGGGTGCGAACAACTCTCCGTCGAGCCGGCACTGGAAGCGCTCCGCCCCTTCGGAGATTGCGGCAAATGCGAACGTCACCTCGCTGCCGGGGCGAGTCACCTCGGCCGCATCCTGAATCGCGACTTCCGGCGGAACCACAATCGCCCACGGGTAGCCGGTGACTGTTTCCCCACCCACCGGACGAACCTCGAGTAGGTGGTCGCCCTCGTTCAGATCTTGGTATGCGCTCGGGCAGATCCTGAAGTCGCCCTGGTCGAGGCGGCACTCGTACTGATTCGCGCCCGAGAAGGTGAAACGCGCGAATGAGCTGGCGGTGATCCCGGGCCCCGATTCGATCCTGGCTGGCTGCTGAGGACGAGGCGGTAGCGGTGGATCAGGGTCTGGCCGATCAGCGATAAATCCTGCAATGAGACCAGTCGCGAGGACGGCCGTCGTCACTCCTAACCATCGGCCGTTGTCAGCCAGCCAGCGCCTCGGATCCTTCAGACGCGGCGCCCTAAGGCCGCTCTCGTCCTGCGCGTTCCGAAGCGTCTGCGCCTCTTCTTCGCCCATGGTCGGTGTTACCGCGGCGTAGAAAGCGACCTTAGCCTCGTCCCGGGCGTCCGCGGTGATGTCGAAGATGGGCGGCTCAATCCAGGCTTCGGGAGACAAGAACGGATCGAGTCGACGCTGCTCCTCGAGCTCCTCCTCGAAGCGCTCCAACGCGCCGCGCCTCGGCCTCACTGCAAAGACGTCACCTATCCGGAGCGGCCGGTCGCGGTTTGCTCGCGGGCGCCGGTGGCGGGCGAGGTACTCCTCGAGGCTCTGCCGGTTAGCCCCGAGCGTAAACGGTCGCTCCGGAAACCGAAGCCGTCCTTTCCCGTCGATCACGGGCCATTCACTCAGAACGAGACTGACGCTCCTCTCGAAGATATCGTCGACTACCAGATAGAGATAACCCCTTCGTCGCCGGCTACGCCGGAGAGCCTCGGGCTGCCAGAGTTCTGCGCGTTCGTCTTCGATCACATAGGCGTTGCTCATGCTCACGCTCTCTAGACTGGAACGGTGTCTCGCGTGCGCGGCTCCTTCACACGAGCTGGAGCTTGGTACAGGCGCGCCTTCTGGAGATCTACCCTCTCGCGTGGACGATCGCCGAAGCGCCAGATGTTGCGCTTACGCCCGGTGGGAGAGATCACGATCGCGAGCGACCCGAGTGGCTCGCCCGCGGAGTCGCTCGCGCAGGTGTAGTGGATACCGAGGTCATGGTCTTTGCTCCGCTCCCCTCCTCGCAGAGCCATGGCCTCGAGTGCCTCGCGCACCGACTCCTGCGCGACTGTGTGCGGGAAGTTGTATTTGCCTCCGCCACCGGCGCTTGAGACGAGCGTCAGGTCGGGGTCGATCAGCTCGACCAGTTCGAGCGAGACTCCATGCTTGGAGGCGTGGTGGGGAACCTTGAACACCTGCGCCTTCAGCGGGTCCGACCCGAGGGCCATGCGAAGGGCTTTGGCGATGGGTGATTCGCGGGGTCTAAGCTCGGGAAAGTCAGCGATCACGCGCCCCCAGGAGGCGTTCTGGGCATCCGCGCCCAGAAGCAGTGCCTGCGTTCGCCTGAGACGAATGTAGCGGCGCTCGGCGTCCCGCTGCTCGACGCGCGATGCGGGGAACTCGATCTTGAGCGCAATCGAGGCGTTGTTGATGTTTACCCCATAGCTGTCGAAGTTGTTGCGAAGACCGATGGCTGGAGCGAGGACGACCACCTTGACCTTGCCGACGAAGCGGGTGAATCCACTCGTCGGCTGCGAGTGCTGGATCTTCGGGCGCGTCTCGAGCGCCAGCATGGTTCGCATGTATCCGGGTCCCGGGTGGTAATAGCCGGGTTCCCAGTACTCGCGGATGACGTCGCCGAAGCGCTCGAGGAACTGCCCCATGCCGCCAATGTGGTCCTCGTGGGGGTGCGTGCCGACGACGACCGGGAAGAGGTCCTCCCTCTCTGTGAGGAGATCCGTCTCCATGAGCGCCTCGACGAGCGCAGGAAGCTTGCGCACTGTGGCGACGTCGACGACGAGCGCGCTCCGGCTGCCGTCGCTCTCGGCGGGGAGCAGGATCAGCTGCATGTCGCCGTCACCGACATTGAGCAGGAAGTAGACGAGGTCCTTGGGCTGGCAGTCGGCGAGAAAGTCCCCCTGGGCGAGGCGCTCGCTCGGAACGGGGTCGGGAGTTGCCACCTGCGCCTCAGCGCTCCTCGAGCAGTTCTGCGAGGGGCTCGGCCTCCTCGGCGTCGAGGGTCGGCGTCACGGCTGCGTAGAAAGCAACCTTCGCGGCTTCGCGGGCATCGGCGGTGACATCGTAAACCGGCGGCTCGATCCAGCTCCCGGGCGCAAAGAAAGGCTCGAGTCGCTGCTGTTCGTCAAGCTCATCGACGATCTCCGCGAGCGCTTCGGGCCGAACGCGTACCGCAAAGACATCCCCGATCCGAAGCGGTCGCTCCCGCAGATCCTCGGGCAGTCGATGCTCGCTTAGGAACGTCTCCAGCTCGCCTCTTGGCGACCCGACGAGATACGCGTCAGTCGTACCGAAAAGCAGCCTGCCCTGACCGTCGAGCTGGGGCCATGCCGAGAGAGCGAGACCCACGGAGGAGCCAACGATCTCGTCGACGACAACGTAGTGGAAGTCTGCAATTGTCCTGGGGACGCCGTGGGGTGCCCATGTCCTCGGTCGGGCGGAAGCGTCTCCCGAGGGCGGCAGGAGGTGTCGGTTCATTAGGGGTTCTCCGGCGCCGAGCCAAACAGGGCGGTAAACCGCTCGCTCGGCGGGAGTTCGACCCGCGGATAGCCGAGAAGGACATGCAGGTTGGCCATCGCGAGCACATATCCGTGCTCGACAAGGTCGGCGGCATCGGCGACCCCGATGCGGCTAAGCGTGGTTTTGACTCCTCGTGTTCGTCCCACCCGCTCATCCCAAGCGGCCCCCGTATCCCCGAGCAGCTCGAGTATCGCGCGGGCTCGGGCCCCCTGCTCGTCGTCTCCGCCTGCGTAGCTCGTCGGGATGCGGAAGGGACTCTGCGAAATCTGGACGATCGCGCCCCTCAGTGCTCCACCGCTCCGGAAGATGTCGAAGAGCCAGCGGCGGCGCGTGCTCGTCGTCGTGTCGTAGAGGATGTCGATGTCGCGCTTGAGCGTCAGCGCCTCGCCGAGCACGGGTACCCGTAGCCTCGCAAGCGAGCGCAGATCGAGCGGCGCCGAGGAGTTGACGACGAGGAGCTCGTCCGGGACGTTGAGCCCGGGTGTAAGCGCCGCCCAGCGCGCATTGCGCTCCCCGACGCGAAGGCCCCACTCGTCCGCCATGTTGTCGTAGGCGCCGCCATCGACGAGCGCTAGCGCGCGGACCTCGCCCGCCCGCACGTCGCCCGGCTGGGAGAAGGCATGCCGCTTGGTCGGGAAGTTGCGGGCGGGAAAGCCGCCCGGATACGCCGCGGAGGCTTGGACCGCATCAGCGAGCAAGAGATCGCCCGGCGCTCCCCAGCCGAAGCGATAGGCGCACACGAAGCGGCCCGAGAAGTACACATGCTCCCCCCAGTGCAGGTCGGTCGCGCACAGAACATGGTCGACGGAGCGATGAACCGAGCTGAGCGGCGTCGGTTGGCCGTCGAGCGAGAAAGAGCGTGGATGCGAATGCCCGGGCGCACACGACTCCCCGCCAGCTGGCGATCCAGGCGAGGAGGAGAAGCCCCGCGAAGAAAAGGAGCACCCGCCACCCGAGATGGAAGGGTAGGAACCAGACGCCGACGATCGCTGCGGCGGCCGTCGTGACGAGAAGCGCGAGGTAGAGCCAGGTGAGCGGAGCTGCCCAGAGCGTGCCCCGGGTCGCGATCTGACGAGCGAGCCGACGCGCGACGGGCTCGAACTCGGCCGCGCCGGCGGTCGCGTAGTCGATCGACTTGGCGACATGGCCGTTGGTCAACGAGCCCCCTGATACGGATGCGATCGAGGTCACCTCGTGATTCTTCTTCGCGTCGACGAGATAGAGGAGAACGCCTAAGCCGAACAGCGCAGCTCGGTGACCGCCTCCCGAGAGCGCGACTGCGATTCCCGCCATTGCGCCTACCTCCGCCCGCTAAGTTGCATGCGTCGCTCCGGGTCGCCGGAGGTCCGGTGTATCAATCGAGCTCTCAGCTTCGATTCCTGGTGACGAGTGACAGCGCCCACGTGTAGGGGAGGCTGAGCGCGTACCACACGACGATGAAGGCCACTGCCTCGAGCGAGAAAGAGCCGAACTTGAAAAACGTCTCGGCGATCAGGAGCGCGAGCGCGAAAGGCGGGAGCTCCGTATAGACGAGTTCGAGCAGCGAGCGTCCGTGCAGGATGTGTGCCATCTCTCTCCTTTACGTTCCGCCGAGAACCTGGAGCGTGTACCCGCCAACGACCGTTCCATCCTCGGCCCATTGCACAAGCGACAACTTGCCCCGGCGCGGTCGCGGCCCGATCAAGGCGACGACCGGCTCGGGCTTCCGAGCCTCGAGCGTGATCGAGCGGAGCCACGGCCCCTTGGCCGCGGGCTGGTAGGCGACGGCCGTGTCCAGCATCTCCTTCAGATCCGGCCGCAAGCGAATCAGCTTCGCTAGCTCGGTCCGCTGCTCCTCGGTTAGCCGGACTCCCTTTTCGCCCTGTGCCTTCGCGAGCTCGGAGAGGTGCCTGCTCAGGACGAGCCCCGCCAGGATCGGGGTCGAGCGGCGATCGAGGCCGAGCTCGTAGCTCTTCCAGCGCCGCTGCTTCCAGAGGTTGAGCAGCACGGCATGCGAGCGGGGGCCGATCACGGGCGGCGGATCGACAACGGTGAGGTTCTTGAGGCCGCACTTCTTGTTGCCGGTGACGAGGGTCGCAATCGTCAGCTCGCTCGTCGCGATCTGGTCGTCGTTCGCGCTGATGATCGCGAGCAGGCAGGTATGACCCGCCGCCGCGCCTGAGACCGGCCAGTCGAACGCCACCACCTGCGGACGGTCGGCCTCGACGCTCGCGACGACCTTGTGCGGGGCGACCTCCCGCCAAGGAGACGCCGCGGGCAAGGCATTGTTGGGGAAACTCGTCCAGAACCCGCTCGGAAGATCCGGGAGGCCGAGCGAGGCGTCGGCGTAGAACACCTTCACGGCGACGTTCGCCGCCGCCTTGCTTCCGCGATTGTGCAGCTGCACGAAGACGCGCGCGAGCCTCCCGCGCTGGGCGTTCTCGTGGATCAGTCCCGCCGCCGCGAGGCCGTGGTCGTCTTCGAAGCGCTCGAAGTCAACGTCCGCGGCGGCGGGCGTCTGGTAGCTCGGTGAGTCGAGCTTGATGTCGGTGCACTGCCACCAGTGGGTGACCGAGCCCACGCTGAAGGGATCGTTCACGCCCGAGGGCGAGGGCGATCTGCGCCCAGTGTCGACGACGCTGTCTCGGAGGTAGAGCTCGACGTCGGGCATCGTCGGTGCGTCGGCGCCGATCTCCCACACCCCCCGATTTCGTGTCCCCGCGCGGAGCAGGCGCAAGGGCTCGAAGAAGACGAGGTCGGCGACGAGCGCATTGGGAAGAAGGTTGTTGAAGGCCGTCCACGATGCGCCGGCGTTCGTCGAGCGATAGACGCCGACGTCGGCCGCGACGAAGACGGTGCTGGGAGCTGCGGGGTCGATGACGATCGCATTCACGGGAATGGTGGGAAGCCCAGCGCTGAAGTCGGTCCAGGTCGTGCCGCCGTCGTCGGAGCGAAAGACGTGCCCGCCCGCGATGTTCGAGTAAGTCGCCCACAACCGGTTGGCGTTCGTCGGGTCGACTGCGATATCGCTGACGTAGCCGGTCCGGGGCCGTGTCAGCTGCGTCGGCGCTCCCCAGGCTCCGCTCGTGAACTCGATCCGGTAGATGTGGCCCGCGGTCGTTCCTGCGTAGATGCGCGTCGTTGTCGGGACCGCGAGCGCCGTCGCGATGCCCGCCGCGGGTTGCGGAAGGGCAACCTCGGCCCAGGCGGTGCCGTTGTTGAGCGAGACGAAGACGCTCGTTCCCGCCTGCGCGACGAGGTTCCCGTTAACCTCGACCGGCGGATAGAAGAGCGACTGGTAGGTCGAGGGCACGTTCGGCCCGATCCAGCTCCACGAACCCCAGCCCCCGCCGCTCGTCGAGCGCTCGAGGCCCATGTTGTAGAAGGTGTGGAAGCAGGTGGCCGGAGTGCCCGCGTTGACGCCGCAATCGCCGCCGTCGCCGTCCTGGACGTGGTACCAGACCTCCTCCCCCTCGTAGCGCAGCGTGCCGTTGTCCTGGGTGCCGCCGAGGAGGTACGCCTCCCATAGCGGATGCTGTGCCAGGTACTCGAACTCGGTGATGCAGAGGTGCTTGTTCAGCGAGCGCCAATTCGTGCCTCCGTTCGGCGATCGGTAGATGCCGCCGTCATTGCCGACGTAGACGACATTGGGATCGACGGGACTGAAGGCGATCGCGTGCTGGTCCGGGTGGATGCTGTCGCTCGTCGTCGCAGAGATCGTCGCCCACGTCCAGGTGTTGGTCGCCGAGCGCACGCCGCGGTGCACCTCGATCGCGCCCAGGTAGACGACGTCTGGGTTGTTCGGCGCCACCGCCGCGAACCAGTCGTACCAAGCCTGTCCGGTCTCAAGGCCGGGCGGCGTGGCTGCCGCGGTGAAGGCGCCGCCGAAGGCGGCGCGGCGCCAGAAGTGCCCGCTTCCGTTTACGCCCGCCGCGAAGGCGATTGCGACGTCACCATCCGAGGGCGCATGCCGGACGGCGAGCCGGGAGTAGCCGCTCGCCGGCGTCCCGGGGAGAGCGACTGCGATCCAAGCCGTGCCCCCGTTGGTCGAGCGGAAGAGCCCGTCCTGGCAGGCCGCCAGTACCTCTTGAGTCGAGCTCGCATCGCCGGCCACGGGCGGGTGCATCGAGATGTCCCATGTCCGCACCGAACGGCGCTGCGTCCAGGTCGTGCCTCCGTTCGTCGACTCGTAGAGACCGAGCGTCGTCGCCGCGAGGAGATGGTTGCTATTGAGGGAATCGACGACAAGGGCGTAGAAGCCTGCGCTGACGAAGGGGCTGGTCGCATGCACCGCCCAGGTGGTGCCGCCGTCGGTCGAGCGCAGGAGACCGGAGCCCAGGCGCGCATAGAAGTTCCCCTCGCCTGTCCCCGCATACACGATCGACAGGTTCGTCGGATCGAAAGCGATCGCACCAATCGCAAGCGAGGGCTGGTTGTCGGTGCGCGGCTCCCAGGTCGCTCCCGTGTCCATCGTCTCCCAGACGCCCCCGCCAGCGGCGCCGATCAGGATGTGGGCCGCGTTCCCGGGATCGACCGCGACTGCTGCGAGTCGGCCGGCGACCGAGGGTCTGCTTCCGGGGCCGATCCCGTAGGTCTGGCCGTGTGGGACGGAGAAGGGGCCGAGCGGCCGCCAACCCTGCTGCACCGCGACTGCTGGCGCCGTACGCCGCATCTGCTGCATCGACTCGAACGCCGCCAGGTACGGATAGCCCTCGCGTACTCGCCGCGCGGTCGCTTTCGTCGCCTTCGCCTCGCGGGCGAGGGGCCGATCGGTACGGCCTTCGACGACGTCGGACTCGATCAAGGCGCGCTCGTGCTCGAACTGGCGCAGGCGAGCGAGCGCCTTTCCACCCGCCGGCGGTTTCCGTCGAAGCGACCGGGCGGCGGCTGTCTTGCTCGTCTCGGGAACCTTCATCTCTACCCCTCCTCATCTGACGGCAGCGGCGAGAGCGGCCCTACTCCCGCCGCAGTCTCACGGTTCGGGCTCGTCGCGGTCCGGCCCCTCTCCGCACCCCTCCTCGTCGGTGCGTTCTCCGGCTGCGTCGTCTGGCTCGTCCAAGCCGCGCTCGCGTTCGAACTGGCGCAGCCGCTCGCGTGGGTCATCCTGGGTGCGCTCCCGACCCGTCTCCCCGGCGCGATCCCGAGGCGCACTCATCTCTCGTCACACGCCGAGCGCGATTGACAAGCAAGTGCCGCAGCCCATGAACTCGAATGCATCCCGACCTCCGTCGCATTCTTCGCGGGGCTCGCCTCGAGCCTACGCCCCGTCCGGGACATTGTCAATCGCTGTCTACTAGCGGAGTACGGCGAGGTCGAACACTCGCCATCGCTTGCGATCATGAGCTTCCCGAGAGATGCCGAGGCTGGGAATACGCGGCAGCGGCGGTTGACGAACGTTCGACGAGGTCGTAGATTCGTGCCATTCGAAACAACTAGACGTCTGTTGGTCGCCGTCCATGCCTGGTCGTTCTCCTTGGCCCTTACTTCCGCCCTCTCGCCGCGTGACTAGGAAGGCGTGGCGAACGGCGTTGTCCGTAAAGGTAGGGTGGGCCGGCCGCAGTGAACGTGCAGCAGACGCCCGTCGGCTCGCCTGCGAATCGGATCGATCCGCCCGTCCGTCGGCCGCTCAAGATGTATGCGTTCGACCCTATGCTCGGTCGGGCCCCTTTTTGCACTCTGACAATCGAGGTCGCGAACGAGCCGCTGCGACCTGGTCCCTTCGGGGCGCGCATCCGCGTCGTCGACTACGACGGGGGCAGCCGCTGCTTCTACGAGCCCGTCGATTTGGACGACCCGGCGCTCCTCATGCAGGGCGGGTTCGAGCCGACGGAGTCCGACCCCCGCTTCCACCAGCAGATGGTGTACGCGGTCGCGAGCAAGGTCCTCGAAAACTTCGACCGAGCGCTCGGCCGGCGCATCACCTTATCGGGCGGGGGGCCGCTCACCCTCTTTCCGCACGCCTTCCGGGGACCGAACGCCTTCTACGACCCGGACGCGCGCGCGATTCGCTTCGGCTACTTCGCGGCCGACCGAAGCTCGCCGGGGGCAAACCTTCCCGGCCAAAACGTCTTCACCTGCCTCTCTCACGACGTCATCGCTCACGAGATGATGCACGCGATCGTCGATCGTCTACGCCACTTCTTCCTGGAGCCTTCGAACCGCGACTTCTCGGACATCGTCTCCATCTTCCAGCACTTCACCTTCCGGGGAGTGCTCAGGGACACCATCGCGACGAACGACGAGTCGAACAGCACCTGAGTCCTCCCGCCGCTGAACCCGGCGGGTCGGTCCTCCGGGTCGGTCGCGCACTCGGCGAAGGTGAAGAGGTCGTTTCCCGGCGACCCCGACGTCTGTAGTCTCTCTTTCCGATCGCTGCGAGGACCGGAACCCCGCTGCGGAGCGCGGTCAGGATCGCGGCGGTGTAGGCGCTCGGCGCCTGAGGATCGAGTGTCAGACCGACGAGCACATGCTGATCGCGTGGGCTCCCCGCTCTAGTGCCCAGTCGATCCCGGGCGAGAACCTGGGCGTCGGTGCCACCCTTCTTGCCGTCGAGGACGAGCGCGGCGGCGATCTGCGCCTCGGGTGCGACTCCTATCCATTTGCCGCTGGCGTTCCCACCCGCGATCGTGCCTGCGACATGCGTGCCGTGCTGTCGCTGTCATGCGGCTTGGAGCCTTCGACCTCCCGCCCGTTGCCGTCGAACTCGGCCCACGCCGCGATCTTGTCGCGGAGATCGGGATGGTCGGGGTCGATCCCGGTATCGAGCACCGCGACCACCACGCCTTTGCCGCGAGCACCGTACGCACCCCAGACGGACATCGCGCCGATCCGGTAGATCCCCCAGGCGCTCGCCTTGTTGTCGGCGGCACGGCTCGGGAGAGACTTGACCTCCACCGTCGGCGGCACGCGAAGCATCCGGTTCGGCGCGACATCCGCGATCGTCTCGACCTCCTCCGGGAGACGGGCCAACTCCTCCTTGCGCAGGTCGAGCACTGCACTCCGTGAGGACCAAAACACGCCGGTGCCTGTCCGCGCACCGCGGCTCGACCACTCGACCGCGCTCTTGGCGGCGTCGCTCGCGAGGAGCGGCTGCACGGCCTTGCGAACCGTGGACGCAAGATGGCGCTTCGTGACCGTCGTGACGTTGGCGGCCGACACCTGCGCCACTGCGCTCACCTGATCCTTTGCGAGCGCGCGCCGCTCGCCTGTCGAGAGAGCTTGCCGGGCTCCTTCCCTCGAACGGCCTCGATGGAGCTCGGGAGGATTTCGCGAGCCGTCCGGCAGAGTCGGCGGGTGCGGATGGCATCGGTCGCAATCCCGCCGAGGGTCGTCACGTCGTCTTCCGGCTCGGCCATCCTGACGATCACGGACCGACGCTCTCCTGTCCCCTCGTCGATGACCTTCTCGATCTGCTCGTGGACACGCTTCGTCAATTTCGGTGTGCGTTCCATCTGTGTCTCCTTCCCTACCCGGGACGACCTTGCTCGTGGATCCCCGCCGGAGCCCCCGGGAGCTCGGCGGGCAGAGCCTCCCTGGCCGCGCGGGCGCGAGATCGCCGGTGTGAACTCCCATCAGGCCGCAATCCCTACGACGACCGCGTCTGCGCCGACGGGCATCGTCGTCAGCTGGTAGCCGTACTCAGCATGCGGATACTCCTCCAGGAGCTTGTCGCTCGACGGTGTCCGGTTCGTCAGCACGAGCTCTACCGCCCGGGTCTGCTCCCGCGCCGCCTCCACGATCCAGATCAGCGTCGCCAAGTCCGGGTTCCCGTGCAGGCCGTTCGCCGAGAAGACGTAGGTGTCCGCGGTCACTGTCCGGAAGAACTTCCGGGTCGCGTTGCGGTCGCTTCCGTGGTGCGGGACCTTGAGCACGTCGACGTGGATCGACCCGTCCTGCTCGAGCAGACCCGCCGTCTCCAAACCGGTCAGCAGATGGTCGCCTCGGCCGTCGCCGGTCAGTAGCAGCCGCTTGTTGTCTGCCTCGGCCAGCAGCATGATGCTGCTGAGGTTCGGCACGCTGCGGTCGGCCATTGCCGCAAGGAGGGGATCGCCCGTCGCGAGCACGTCCTCGTGGGCGTCGAGCCACTCCTCCCACTTTTCCTTCAGCTCGTCGAAGTTTGCGCGCGTCGGGCCGACGACGCGCAACGTCAGGTTGTCGAGCGTGACCGGGGCCGGAGCATCGTCGACGCAAACGAGCTGGTTGACGAAGCCCGTGTTGATGGGCAACCCGAGCGTCAGCGCATCCCGACGCAACCTGTCGCCCTCGCCGATCCCTGCGACCGCGATCCCCGTCTGCCCCATGGCCTGCGGACCGGCAGCAGCGACCATGGCTCGAAGACGAGGCGCCAGGTCGCCGGTGGGATCGATCGCGAGGGCGAAGGAGTTGTGCCAGAGACCGTCGATCGTGATCGTCTCCGGCTGGTTGTTCGCGCGTTGATCGCGTAACTGCGTCAGGAGATCGACGAGACCCACGACATGGTCGTTGTCAACGTGGCTGAGCACGGCGAGGTCGACCTTTCCGCCGGACGCCGCGATCCGCTGCAACTCGCGTTCGAGATGGCCGAGATACGTCCCGGGTGGTCCGCCGTCCACGAGAAGGTGGCGCGCCTGCCCCGCCGAGCCGAACTCGATGATCAGACAGTCGCCGAACTGGGCTTGTACGACGCGTAGAACGAACACGGCTACACCGGGTTTAGGCCGGACGCCAGCTCGCCGACGACGACGAGCGCGAAGTCCTGGCCTTTGCGGAGCAGGTTGAACGCCGACACCTGGATGAGGTAGTCGCCGGCCGCAGGATTGTCGATCCGGACGACCTCGACGTTGTTCCCGCGGTCGAGTTGAGTGAGCCGCTCAGGCAGCCGCTCGTTGCCCACGTGCTTCGCGCCGGACGGGTCCTGGACGACGAGGTTGAGATCGTTCTGGAGACCGCGCGCCGGGAGGTCCGTGTACGCCAGGCAGAGAGACAAGCGCGAACCCCCCGTCACCGAGACGGTGTACCGAAAGCGCTGCCCGCTCAGGTTGAACTGCCTCTGAGGGTCCTGCCAGCTGTCGACGAACTCGAGCCGCAATCCCGGATCGGCCTCGTTCGGGAGGGTCGACGGCATGTGCACGGCACCGAACCCCTGGTCGTAGTTGGGCGCCGCGTTCTGGTTTGCGATCGAGTCGGCTCCGGTCAACCAGCGGGCGCCGTTGATGAGCGTCGCCTTGAGCAGGGCCGCGCTCGGCTGATGCTGACGGTTCTTGACGTAGTACTCGCGCACGAGCGCCGCGCAACCGGCGACCAACGGTGTCGCCATGCTCGTGCCGCCCATGTAGGCGTAGCGCCCTCCCGCGCCCGGATACGGACCCCAGAATGAGCTCAGCGGCGCGAGCGACGACTTCGTCGAGGCGATGTCCGTCCCGGGCGCGACGACGTCTGGCTTGATCCTTCTGTCGTCGCACGGTCCGCGGCTGCTGAACCCCGCGAGGGACTCGGGGTCACCCGACACCGTCCCCGTGGCGACGGGCGGGTCCGGGAACTCTGAGGGCCAGGCGGCTCCCCAGGTGAGCGCCGAATAGCCGCCTGACGTCCGGCTGCTCCGGCTCGCCCCCACCGTGAGCGCGTTCTTGCTCGTCGCCGGCGCGCCGATCGACAGCCAGTCCGGGAAGCCCTGCGCGCTGTGGAAGCGGTTGGCCGCCTGACCCTCGTTGCCCGCGGCGATGACGATCAGCATGTCCCGGTGAGTGGCGGCGAACTCGTCGACCTCCTCCGAGTTCAGCGTGTACGCCGACTCGACCGCCGCGCCCCAGCTGTTGTTGTGGATTCGCGCTCCCGCCATGTACGCAGGCTCGAAGAGCTCACCGAGGTTCATGGGGAGCCCGCGGAGGCGACCCTGAGGGTCGAGGAGCGACTGGAAGAAGAGCCTCGCCTTCGGCGCAACTCCACGCACGGTCCCTCCTGAGGCGGTGCCGTCCCCGAGGATCGAGCCGGCGACGTGTGTCCCGTGTCCGTTGGGGTCCGTCGTGTCGCTCGGTGGCCGGCCGAGCGCGACGAGGCCATCAATCCGACCCGCAAAGTCGGGATGGCCGTCGTCGAGGCCAGTGTCCGCGACTGCGACGAGCTGGCCTTCTCCCTCGAGTCCCAGCGAGCCCGGGTTGCCAGCGACTGCGTCGACTCCGATGAGGACGCGCGCGGCGTCGTTGAACAACTCCGGCTCGACGTACGGCTCGACGAGGGCGACCTCGGGTAGGGCGGCGATCTCGTCGAGAATCGACGCCTCCTCGAGGGCGTAGAAGCGAATCTTTCGGCCCCCGGCGCCCGCGATGTCGACGTTATCGGCCTGGAGCCAAGCCTCGATAACGGGCCGATCCTCCTCCCGATGGAGGCGGATATCGAACGCCTGGATCGCCCGCGGGCGATCCAGGCCCGCCACCCCAGCCATCGGGGCGATCGCAGCTTCGAGCAGCACCGGCCCCGTGTCTTCGGGCTTGTATAGGCCGAGCGTTTCGACGATCGGAAGCGCGGCCACCTGATGGGCCTGCTGCGGCTCTAGCCGCGCCGTGTAGCTCGCCCGTGGAACACGCTCGAGCAGCGTCACCCCGAGTTGAGCAAGCTGCGACTCCCACGCCTCGAGGAGCGGTCCACCGAGTCGGAGGAGATAGAAGTTCGCGCCGGATTCGTCGACCTCGGCCACCGGTAGCGGCGCGGCAGCCCGCAAGCCGAGCGTCCGGACGCGCGGACCCTCCGCCGTCGCCGTTCGGACGCGCGCTGCGGTCTCCGCGCCCCCCTCGTCGTCGAGTCTCTGGACTATGAGGCCCTGCTGCTCGAGCTCGGCGATCTGGCTGTCGTCGATGCGACCTATAACGAAGCTCTCCGTGACCTCCACGTCGTGGAGACGCTGCGTCGCCGCGTTCATCTCGGTCTCGTGCATGAAATGGGCGATGACCTTCGCCTCAGCCACGACCTGCCTCCCCTAGTCGCGGAACTATCGACACGACCCGCGCCGACGTCGGCGGCACCCCGGGGCTGTTCCCACTCCTATACGCTCCGCCCTCGCGCCGCATCTGGCAGGCGAAGCCAGGCGAAGTACTCCTCCCCGTCGTCATCGGTGCACTGGGCGCTCCCCGTCAGCGTCGGTCTGGATCGATCTCGGTCCAGAGCCTTGCACTTCGTGACCTTTGAGTCAACCTAGTCAGGGCAGTCCACCCCGGCGAGCGGCCCCATCGTCCGTCCACGGGTGTTTCTCAACAGGCAACGACTTCATCCCGCGTACATCCCGCACGAGGTCGGCGGAAGGCCCGGCGGCGCCCGCCAACCCGCGCAAGGCGGCGGGCGAAAACCCCTGCTCTGCCCGGGAATCCCCGACCAGTCTGGGTCAGGCCCGGAAGACCGTATCGGGCCTTGCAAGCCGGAGGTCGCCGGTTCGATCCCGGCACGCTCCATCTCGATTTGCAGGTATTTCATCGCGGACGATCTCTAGAGGCTCTTCTGTATCCCGCCCAGATCCCGCACGCGCTGTCGTTCAGTGGTCATATAACCGCCCAACGCATCCGCGGCCTGCTTCGTGCTGCCCGGATACAGGTGCCCGTAGCGGCGCCACACCAGCGTCGCATCCGGCTGCCCATTGCGGTCGGTGTGCCCGAGCGTCTCAGCGATCTGTAGCGGGTTCGCGCCGGCCGCGATCATTAGCGACGCAAAGGTGTGCCTCAAGTCGTGAAACGTAACGCCGCTGTAGTGTCCGTCCTGATCGCGCTCACCAAGTCTCGCCCGTATGGCGGCCTTCCTGAAGACTCGCTCCATGAAGTTCTCGCTGCGCCAGATGCCGCCGACCGGAGCAGGGAAGACGAGTGACGCGCCGGGCCGGCGTGCGAGAAGCTGCTCACGGAGGACCTGCACTGCCTCGGCGCACAGGTAGACGCGCCGGCGTTTCCGGCTTTTCGTCCGTGTCGGCTGTCCTTCGTAGGCGCCGCGTGAGACCAAAATGTCCCCCTCGTCGAGGTGTACGTCCGAGTCACGCAGCGCGAAGCACTCTCCCTGACGCAGACCCGAGAGCCCCGCGAACAGGATCAAGCGTGGCTCGGTCGACCAGGATGCTAACGCTTCGAGATGCTCGATCGTCAGGTAGACGGGCTCGCGCTCATCGTACGAGGCCGGCGCGAGCGTTAGCACTGCCACGTCGATCCGATGGCCGCGCTGCTGTGCGTCTCGCAGCATCGCCTTCACGAGCGCCAAGGCGAGCTGGGCTTGCCGCGGCGCACGTCGAGCGATGGCGACGATGGCGTCCTCGGCGACGGCGCGCGTGATGTCGCGCAACGGGAGATCGTGAAGGACGCTGAGCGTCTTCCACGCCTCCTTCCGACGTCTGACAGTGCCGGCCGCCTTCCCGATTGACCAGCGGTGCAGATACCCTTCCCACCACTCCCCAAGAGCTACTGGAGCCGCCTCGAAGAGCGCACCGAGCTGAGACCTCCGCTCGACTTCGATCCGGAACCGATCGGCGTCCTTACGGAAGGTGAATGTGCGAGAGCGCTCGCGGCCGTTCTCTCGCCAGCACACGTCGAAGCGCGGTCCAGCGGTGGTGCTGCGTCGCCGAACGTACGCCATCAGTCAGACCGACGTCTTCGGTTCGACCCTGACATCACAGCCATCATTCCACTCGCGTGTCGGCGGGCCCAGTCCTCCACTTCGCTCACTCGGAAGCGGCGGTGACCCCCGAACTTGTACGAAGGCAGGTCGCCTAGAGCGGCCTTCTCGTATACCCAATCGGTCGACACGTTGAGGACCAGCGCCAGCTCCTCGGCGCCGATCCAGGGCTCGATCAACGTGGGCTTGCGTCCGAGCTCGTTCTGCTTCGTAAGCTCCTCCGACGAGACAAGATGCGCGGCACTCAACGTTCGGCGGCCCGATCGACGATTCGAGCGCTGCTCGGCTGACCTTCACGGTCAGGAGCGCCCCAGAAGCGCGCTCTCAGCGAGCGGGTCACCGCCTCGCTGGAGTATCCGCACCGCTCGGCGATCAGGCGTATCGCGTCCTCCTGCTCGAGCGCGAGTCGCGACGGCAGGGCGCCAAGCCAGAGGCCAGCGCGTGCGAGCGCGGCGCGGCGCTCTGGTGCCGGCGAATCACGGCTGACGGTCCTTGCGAACTCATGAGCGCGCCACGCGGTCCCGCACGTCCGCTTGTCAATCAATCTGTGCCACGCATCCGGGCCAAGCTCGCGCACGAGAGCATCAGGATCCTTCGCCGGCGCAAGACGCTCGGGATCGATTACGTAGACCTCGGGACTCTTGCGGGCTCGTGCCGAGTGCTCGACCGCGCGCGCAGTGGCTGCGCGACCTGCGTCATCCCGATCGAGGCAGAGCGTCACGACATCGATCCCGAGCCGATCGAGTCGCTCGAACGTCCGCGGACTCGTCGACGTCCCACCGAGTGCAACGATGTTCTCGATGCCGTGCGCGCGAAGTTGATGTAGGTCCATGAACCCTTCTACGAGAACAACCTCACGGCGCGCGCCGCCTAATTCGGTGCGCAGGTCTGAGACTCCGTACGGTGGGAGGTTCGTCCTGCTCGCGCCGCTGAGATAGAGATACCGCGTGTCTGCGGCGGTGACGTCGCCCATCGCCCGTGTCCACAGCGTTCCGATTCGGCCATATTCGTTACGCCATGCGCCGCACAGCCTGCCCGGCCAGCGGGAGTCGGCGAAGATGCCCACCGCTGCGATCTCGGCCTCCCGATATCCACTGTGACCGAGTACTTGTCGGGTTCGGCCCACAGGCGGGATGAGGCCAAGGTCGGCGCTCTTTACTGCCTCGCCGGGAATGCCGCGGCGCTCTAGATATTCGCGTACGTCGCCGCCTCGCTCGCTCCCGAGCTCGCGTCGGCACAGACCGAAAAACTCCTCGAGCAAGTCCGCCCGCGGATTGCGCGGCGTGGCTCGTTCGATTGGGGCCGGGTCGACACCAGCGCGCCGGGCGATCTCCCCTACAGCGCGCATGAACTCCATACCGCGCGGAACGCCGCTACCGCTGACGTACGCCGTCCACAACATCGGCTCGCCGCCATGGATAAGAAACCCGCGCGGAGCCGGTCCATGCGCGACGACACGCTGTGCACGGACACCGAGTCGCGCATGCGTGTGCTCCTCGTTCGTGGCGACCCATCCGCGAGCGTCGCGACGCCAGCCGAACTCGGGAAAGGCATGGTCGAGGCGCTCTGCGAGCACGGGCAGCACCGTCTCCGTGTAGAAGTCGGTGGCCCGCACCCGCTCCGCGCCGCGCTCCACGGTCAGTACCCTCGCTCCGAGGGGAAACGGTCGATGGCGACGGCGGCGATGTCACCCTGGCGTGGTCGGAGCTGCGGCGCAGCCACCAGCAGCGGATCCAGAACCTCGGACGGCACGCGAATCGAGAACGGCACGAGCAGCACCGGAATCGCCGCTCGACAGTCCCCTGCTAGGCAAACTCGGCCGAAGAAGTCCGAGCACCTCCGCTTCGCGCCTTGCGACCCGTTCATCACTCGTGTAGCATATATGGGTCGCTACCCATATGTCAAGCAATCCACTTGCGCCTCTTCAGAGTCGCGACCCGATTCACCCCCGCGCCACTCGTAGACTCTCGGGGATGCGGGGCGCTGATCTCATTCGAGAGGCTCGTCTACGTGCCGGCCTGACGCAGGCCGGGCTCGCGACGCGGACCGACCGCGAGCGCTCGGTGATTGCACGCTGGGAGCAGGGCGCCGTCTCGCCGAGCGTCGACAACATGCTCGAGGTGATCGAGGCCTGCGGCTTCGATCTGCCCCTCGTCCTCGTCCCCCGCGAAACGGGGCTCAACGACCGGCTCGGGAAGAATCGGATGCTCTCTCCCGAGCGCCGCGCTAAACGTCTACTCACAAAGCTCGACAAGGGCGGCACGAGCGAGGGAGTAGATGGCTGAGCCCGCGAAGTTCGATCCGTACGGCGTTCTCGAGGCACTCGACCGCCAGGGCGTCGGCTACATCGTGATCGGCGGCTTCGCCCGTGTGATTCAGGGGACCGAGGAGATCACACGTGGCATCGACTTCGTGCCGTCGACGCGCGAGGAGAACCTGCGGCGTCTCGACGCAGGTCTCCGCGACATCGGTGCGCGGCGGGTCGACAGAGGGAAGCTCGCAGTCGACGAGGAGTCGATAAGGGAGCAGTCGGTGATCGAGCTTGCGACCGACCATGGCGAGGTCAGGATCGTTGCGACTCCTGCAGGAACGCGGGGCTACGACGATCTCCGCCGCGCGGCGAACCGGGAGCCGCTCGGGCACGGGCTCAGACCATCGGTGGCATCGGTCGGTGACCTTGCCCGCATGCTCTCGGCCCTCGGCGACGAGGAGCGCCTTCCGCAACTGCTTCAGCTGCGCCGAATCGTCGAGCTCGAACGCGTTCGCGGCCGGGGTATCGAGCGATGACTCGCGGCCCACTCGACTCAGCCGCCGGACGCGAATGTCCAGCGGACCCAGCCGGTCGGCGCGACGTACCCTGAGAGCGGCCGGATGTTTGAGCCGCCGCCACTCGAGGAGCACTGCACGATCTGCCCGTCGCCGAGCCAGAGAGCGACGTGCCCACTCGGGCCTTCGTCGACACCGAAGAATATGAGGTCGGCGGGCTGGTAGCCGCCGAGTGGTGGTTCCGAGCCGACGCCCCGCGTGATTCGCGTCGTCGCTATCGGCGTGTCGCCCGATAGAAGAAGTCCGTTTGCAGTCCACTGCGTGGAGGTGATAAGCCCGATGTCGGTGCCGGCCTGGGCGAACGCCCATCGAGCGAACATCGAGCAGTCGCAGGTCGAACCGGCCGGCTCACGGCTCTGCATATCCTGCACGGAGCCGCCTCGGTCTGTCGGGGGACCGAGGTTGTAGGTGAAGCGTCCGACGTGGGCGACGGCCCAAGCAAGAACAACCTGCGCGTTGCCCGAGCCCCCCGGAGCAAAGGCCGCTCGATACTCCGTGGCCCTAGCAAGGACGCCATCGACGTACGAGGCGACCGGGTTGTAGGCGTAGATCGCACGTCGGTAGTCAGCCGGTGCTCCATTTGCTCGGAGGAGCCGGACCGCTCCCGAGATCGCGTCGGGAGGGTTCCAGACGTCGGCGAGGCCATCACCGTCACCGTCCGTCGCGTACCCCTCGCGGGTCGTGCCCGTGGGCGACCCGATTCGAGGAACCGTCATCGGAGGCGTCCCAGCCCGCCAGGTCGACCCGAGGAACTGCATCGGGCCGGTTGCACCCGCTCTGTTGACAGTCCCCGGCGGATTGCACCCCAGTGCCTGATAGCGTCCGTGGTCGCACTCGATCTTGCCGATCGCGGCGAGCACGGCCCAGTCGATGCCGAAGCGAGCTGCCGCCTGCTGATAGAGAACGAGGTAGTCGGCCGGGATGTCGGCGATCGCAACCGGTGACGGTGCGAACGTCGTTGCGCGCGTCGGCCAGCTGACGATGCCCCCGATGAGGACGACGACGAACAGTACGAGGGAGACGACTCCAATGAGAACGGCACGTGCTCCGTGTCGAGCAACCGGAACCCGCGCGGCTACCGAGCCGGTCGTCATTACCTTGGCGACTATACCAGCGTTTCACCTGTAATACAGTTATTCAACTGGATTCACGACAACGGGTGCGTTCTGCCCGAGGAGGTGGCGATAGAGGAATCGCGTCTCGCGCTCCGGCTCGAGACCTAACCGCGTGTCGAGCTCTTGGCAGAGCCGCTCATAACGCTCGGCAACCGCTTCTCGGAGGCGGAGGGCTGACTCGGCGCGCATCGCAAGCCGGTGGGCGGACTCGTTGTACGCATCGAGCGAAATCGCCTGTTCAGCTGCGGCAAGAGCACTCGTCGGGTGGTCGCTGTCGAGACGGAGGTTGCCGAGGTCGTGTAGGAGTTCCACCATCTTGGCTCGGAGATGGCTCACCTCGCCCGCCGCCCATGCGTAGTCCGTGCCGGCGAGCGGTTGCCCGCGGACCAGCACGAGTGCCCGCTCGAGAAGCGGCTCGCGGTCGCCGTCGCGTCTCCCGCCTGCCTGTGCAAGCAAGACATCGAATTCGTCGAGATCGACCGTGATCGCCTTGCGGTCGAGGAAGTACTGCTCGCCCGCACGAACTATGACATTGCCAAGCTGAGAGCGGACCTCGCTCACGGCACGCCAGACCCGCATCCGCGACGCGCTCTCGTCGTCGATCTCGGGCCAGAGGACGGCAACGAGTCCGTCGGTCGTTGCCCCCTCTGCGTGGAGAGCCAAGTAAGCGAGGAGCTCCTGCGTCTGCGAGCGGAGTCCGCGGCGGCGTGGCTTGATGGCCACGATCGTAAGGGGACCGAGCAACGCAATTCGAGGTGCAGGGTTAGTCCGCGCTGACTGTGTGCCTGTTGGGGATGACTCGCGGCTGGTCTCGGGACGTGCGCGCAGGATAAGAGGGAACGGTGCGGCGAAAGCCGGTCGGGCAGCTCCGGCTACGAGACCAGCATGAGCAAAGGAGCGGTCCCTCATGGCAGGCACCACGCCTGGGCGTAGCGACTGCGTCCGCGTTCTGGAAGTGTGGACGACGTAGACGCGCAGCACATGAACGAGGAGCAGGAAAACGACGACGCCAGTCAGGAGCCATGCCGCGATGAAGACAAGCTCCCGTAGCAGTCCGGTTGTGACGGGTGAGGACAGCGAGTTCGGAAGCTCGGGAAGGGTGGGTCGCTGACTCCAAAGGACGGCGAGAGCAGCCAACGCAGCCACCGACATAGCAACGGCTATCAACGATCGATGCAGAACCGAGGCGAGCCTGAATAGTGCTGTTCCTCTCACGGCTCGCGCGGCTCCGCGGTCGCCTGTGCCTTCACGGTGAGTGTCGGCAGGCCGACCAGACGCAGGAGCAAAGTCGGAATCGTGCGCTCGACCTCTACTCGGACCGACTCGGAGCTCGCACTCGCGTGTGCCTGCAGCTCCGGCTCGCCCGCAAGCACCGCGAGCGCTGTTGCCTGCGCCTCGCTCGGCTCGAGAGCGAGCTGGCCGGCGTGGATGGCTTCGACGTCGAGCGCCTGGCTTCCCGAAAGCGCTGCCCAGTCCGCGAGCGAGACGAGCTCACGACGTTCGATGAAGGCACGACCGACGTCGACAGCGGCTCCGATGACGATCAGGAGAGCGAGGCTGAGAAGAAGCCCGGCGACCAGAACCGCGCCGCGCTCACCTTCGTCCCGGAGTCGAGCGCAAGTCCTCATGGGGACGGCGACACAACGAGAAGGCTCCGGAAGCGGTCAACGGGCGCCGCCGCGTCACCCCTCACATCGACGGTCCCGATCTGTCCGAACAAAGGGATGCTGGTGAGATCGACTTCCGTTCGGACGTGAGCGCGGAGAACGCCACCTCTAGCGAACTCGCCCTCGAGCGTAAGCTCGAGCGTCTCTCCTGTCTGCGCCCGAGCGCGAGCGACGGCCACCTCCGCGGCAGCCTGGGCCGCCATCGCCGACGGCGACTGTGCGGCGGCGCGGACGGCGTCACGGGCAGCCTGCTCCGCCGCGAGTCGTCCCTGCTCGACCCGCGCGAAGAGCGGCACGAGAAAGAGCAGCGGAATCAGGACGCCCGCGAGGAGGATCAGGCCAGAGATGAGCGCCTGCCCGCTCTCCGAACGAGTGCGGGAGAGGAACCTTGTCACGGCGCCGCCTCCGCCGTCGGGTAGCGCTCGAGCGGCAGGCTAACGCTCTCCCTTACCGCCGGGAGCAGGAGCGGAAGCGAGAAGAGGCGTGGCGCGTCGCCTTCTACACTCACCGTCACCTCGCCGCCGTCTTCGCGCGCCATGGCACGCAGGCTCGCTCCCGCGCCGCCCGCCGCGGCCAGGATCGCACTCGCGCGAGCAATCCCTGCCTGCGAGCCGCCAGTGGCGGCCGCACGCGCGCCATCCTGCGCCGCCGCGGACGCGACCGAGCGCGTGTGCGCGTAGGCGAGCGCCTGCGCGGCGACCCCGACGACGAGGAGGATGAGCGCGAACGCGAACAGTCCCTCGATGAGGGCGTCGCCGCGCTCGCCGGCGAGCCTGCGCCGGACGCGGGTCAAGTCCCTAACCTGAGCCCGAGATGAAGTCAACGATGTTCTGGCCGCCGGTCTGGATCGCCGGCTTGAGCAGCGCTACGAGCGCCGCCGCGGCGGCGGCGAGGCCGACGGCGAGCACAACCCAGTTGACGAGGCTGTCGCCCCGCTCCTCGCGGCGAGCCCGCTCGGCCGCCTCGAGGAGCCGGAAGAAGAACGCGTTGAGCATGGTGGTCACTCCTTTCATTCGTTAGACCGTCTGGGCGAGGAAGCGAAGGAAGCCGTAGGCGAGCAGGAGCACGAGCACGGCCAACAGCGGCGCGACCGGCGCGTGCATCGCCAGATAGGCGCGGTCGGCGGCGCGCTCGAGGTAGCGGTTCTGCTCGGCCCGGGCCTGCGCGGCCTGCTGGCGCAGGAAGTCGAGGTACGGGCTCTCCTTGGCGGCCAGCAGCTCGGAGAAGCGTGCGAAACCCGGCTCGCCCACCCCACGGGCGACGCGGATGAGTGCGTCACGCTCGCTGAGGGAACGCTCCCTGCGGGCCAACGTTAGTGCACGGGATAGTTCCTCGCCAAGCGGTCCGGGGCATTCGTGTGCCGCGAGCTCGAGCGCTTGACGCAGCGACCGGCCGGCTCCAAGCGCGAGCGCGAGCACCGAGATCGCCTCCGGCAAGTCGAGGAAGATCGCCTCGCGGCGCCGCTTGACCTCCGACCTAAGTACGAGATCGGGAGCGAAGAACCCGCCGATGGCGAGGACGAGGAGCACCCCGGCCGACGGCAGGCGTCCGGTCGTCGCCGCATAGGGAAGGAGTGGCACAAACGGCAGGGCAAACGCCACAAGCGCCTTGTGACCGAGGAACCGAGCGAGCGTCTTCTGGCCGCCCGCCTGACGGAGGTTCCGCTCGTAGGAGGCACGCACGCCGGAAAGCCAGGTCGGGAGTGCGAGTTCAAACCCACGATCCGTGAGCCCGCGGGCGTCTCCACCCTCGGCCCGCGCAAGCCGCGTGGCGAATGTCGGCCGCCGAAACGCATACGCGTATGTGAGAATGAACCCTCCAAAGACGAGGCATGCGCTCGAGAAAAGGAGCCGGGCGTTCATGGTCGTCCGATCCTGCGCGGCTCCGGAACGCGACCCAGCCGAAGCATGAGCAGGTAGCAGCCGAAGATCAGAAGGCCGCCGATCGCCCCGACGAGCGTCCCACTCGGCGTGCGGTAGGCCTCGAGGTAAGCGGGCGACGCGAGCCCGACGAACAGGAACAACACGATGGGGCTCAAAGCGAGAATCGCTGCCTCCAGCTGAAGCGTCGACGCCCGCGAGCGCGCCCTCTCGCCCGCCTCAAGGCGCTCGGAGAGAACATCGGCAAGCTCGCGCAGCACGGGTGCGAGTCCACCCGCCGGCAGTTCGAGCAGGCTGGCCCGAAGAAGGAGCGCGACCGTGTCGGCTGTCCGTTCCCCTGTGTCAGCGAGCCCGTCGATCGCCGAATCGAGTCCCCCCGCGCGTAAGCGCGCGTGGAACCGGTTGAGATCACCTCGAAGCGGCTCGGGGCCGGTTTCGGCGACGAGCGCGACGGCCGCTGGGAAGGCGATTCCCGCTTCGAGCGCATCAGCGATCTGGGCGAGCGCTGCCGGCCAGGCCCGCTCGCGGTCGCGTCGTCGACGTTCACGTCGACGCGCGGCCCACGCCAGAGGCGCGTATGCGCCGCCGATGGCGGCGGCGAACGCAAGAACCGGGACGTCGACGAGCGACCAGACAAACACGGCGGCGAATGCGGAGGAGGCGAGGACAGCCAAGACGAAGAGGAGCGGGCTGAGCGGCAGCTCGCTCTTGCCCACGAGAGCACCTAAGCCCATCGATCCAGGTCGAGGGTCGGCCCCGCAAACGACGCCTGCCCAGAGCAGCGCGAGGCCCCCCGCAAAGACGATCCCGAGCAGGAAGCCGGTCATCGTGACGTTCCTGGAACGAGGAACCCGCGCGCCTCACTCACCGGGTAGGCGATCGAGGTCGCCGTCGTCCGCGTCGGCAATGTGCCGTTCGCCTCGACGAGACCCGTCGCCGAATACGAAATTCGCCAGGCGACCAGCGCTTCGACCTCATACCCGCTGGATCCACAGCTTCCGAGCACGTAAGGATTACGGTCCTGATCGCCCGGAAGGCAGCGCGTCTCGTACGTGTGCACGATGGCGTCCTCCGGTGGCGGACCCGGCCGATACGCCCGGCCCGCGCCTCCCAAGAGTTCCTCTCCATCACCGAAGCGCCACGCGACGGCGCTCGGCTCTGCCATGACCGTGACCGTCTCGCCGACGATCGAGACAGTCACCTCTTGCGTCCTGGGAGCTGGATCGAGCCAGAACCAGGAATCGGCGCCGGCGAGCCCGGTCACGTTCGGTGACTTGCTGATGCGGCCGGGCGGAAGTGGCAGCCGGTCCGCCACCGCCGCGGCGATCGCAACGGGATCGAGCGCTGGACCCGCTGGCGCGCCCGCCGGGCCGACGAGTGTGTAGCAGGGGAGGACAGAGTTCGGCGCGTAGATGCAAACGCGCCCCCGCCCGACCGGATACCAGAAACTGCCGGGCCCGAACGGCTGTGGATCCTGGGCGAGAGTGGAGTCCATCGCGAGGCCCGGATAAGGCTCGGGTAGATCGTCGGTCGCCCCTCCCTTCAAGGGGAGCCGGACGGAGCGAGAGGGCCTTCGCGAGGCGGGTGTCGTGTGCCGCCCGGGCGTGTCGCCCTCGACCTCGATCGACGCTCCGATCCTGACTCGGCCGCGGTCGATCTGCTGTGAGTAGTAACCCAGCTCGATCTCGACCGGCGGATCCTTCTTGAGGGTTCCCGGGTCTGCTGCTGCGCCGACAGCCAGCACAAGCGACGCGCACGAGGCAGTGAACACGCCCGCTGCGGCCCGACTCAATCCAAGAGCTCGACCCTCCAGACCACGAACCGCTTGGTGCGGCCGAGGCGTCGCAGCTCGATGCGCGCCCTCTCGTTCAGCTCGACCGAACGGCCAACGGGCCTTCCGTCCAGCCGGTGAGGCCGAACGCGTTGACGCCCGCGTGCGATGGCTGTCGCCGTCGTGTAGGACGGGTCGAGGCGGATCGAGGCGACCCGGAACCGATCGGACAGGAGCCGGACTCGAATGCCCCGCTCCCTTCGGTCCGACGCCGCCGTCCGTAGCCCCGCGAGAGCGGGTCCGCGAGTGGACCGCTTGGCCCAGGATGGGATTCTGTTGTTCCACAGCACGTAGACGGAGAGTCGGCGATTGGCGGTGAGAGTCGAGCGGACCGCTCGCTTCAATGCGGCTTGTCCACTCTCGGGTGTCGTCGCCGTTGGAGGAGGCGTTGTCGCGCTCTCCTCGTTGCCACCGTCGCAGCCGACTGCAATCACGACCATGACAACGATCAGGATGGATCCGAGTCTGATCATCATCTGACATGGAAGCCTGCCTGTTCGAGCTCGTCCAGGTACGCAGGGCCGCTCGCAAGCCAGCGCAGTTCGGAGCCGACTCCCTCGAAGAGCGGATTCAGAGTGAGCCGTCGCCCTTCGACGCCTGCGACCTCGGCGATCTCGTCGATCCGGCGCGGCAGAAAGCGCCGCTCCGCCTCCCCGAAGCTCCGCGGTCGGTCGCAGTGGACCACCAGGTCGACGTCGCGCACCCAGTCAAGCGCCTGCTCGGTCTCGATTCGCGCACCGGAGGTGAGCGCGAAGCGGACGAGGTTCTGGAGAGCGTGGTCGGCCGACTCGCCGTGGACGCTCGTCATGCCCGCATGCCCGGTCGCGAACGACCAGAGCATCGCCATCGTTTCCGGGCCGCGGCACTCGCCGACGAGGATCCGGTCGGGGTTCATGCGCAGCGCGTCGGAGACGAGAGCATCGAGCGTAACCGCGGTGAGGCCATCCGGGCTTGCCGGCCGTGCCTCGTAGCCGACACAGTTTGGGAGGAGGCGCGGCAGCTGCAACTCGGCCGACGACTCGCAGACAACAACGCGTTCGGTGCCGGGTATCGCTCGACCGAGCGCGTTCAGGAGCGTCGTCTTTCCGGACGAGACGCGCCCGGAGACGACGATATTCTTGCCTGCGCGCACGCAGGCGGCGAGGAAGTCGGCCGCCATCTCGCTCAGGAAGCCGAGACCGACAAGTTCTTCGATAGTGCCCGCGGCGAGGCGGAAGCGGCGGATAGTGCAGATCGTGGAGCCGTTCGAGGAGACGGGCGGCATCGCCGCGGTGAGGCGCGAGCCGTCGGGCAGGCGCGCCTCGACGCGGGGAGTGATCCGGTCGAGCCGCTTGCCCTCCACCTGCTCGAGCAGCCGATCGACGAATGCGCGCACCTGGCGGTCGTCGTCGAAGACGAGATCGGGCACACGCTCGATCCGCTCGCCGGTGTCGCGGAAGACGCGCTTGGGGCCGTTGATCATCCACTCCTGCGCGAGCGGGTCGGCGAGCATCCGCTCGGCGATCGCGCCGAGGCCGATGAGCTCGTTCCGAAGTTCGGCGGAAATCGCGGTGCGCTCCTCGAGAGAGAGGGGCGGCGCCTGCCCGCTCAACGCCTCCGCCTCGTAGGAGCGAAGCGTGTCCTCGATCAGCTCTTCCGTCCGCCCGCGGCCGGCCTCGCTCGCTAGGTTCACCTCCTCCAAGGCAAGCGTGCGTTCGAGGCGGACGCGAACGGTCTCCGCCGGCTCGAGTGTCAGCTCCGCCATGGAACCGCCACCTCTCGTTCCTCTCGTTCCGCTCGTTCCTCCTCCAGCTCGTCGGAACGGGGCCGCGGCGGGACGAGCCGGAGTTTGCGCTCGCGCGGAGCGGGAGCGCCCGGCAAGAAGAGTTCTTCGAGCAGCAGCGAGAGCGCTCGGGCGTAAGGTCCACGCCGACGGGCGACAGCGATGGAGACGCCCGTGCGCTGAGCGCGGGCAAGGGCGCGGCCGTCCCAAGACAACCAGGCGTCGAGCGCGAGGTGGCGCTCGGCGAGCTGCCCGTGGAGGACCTGCTCGAGAGCGCTTCTCGTCGGAGCTCCCGGACCCCCGACGCCGTTGACGGCCACGCGCAGCCGCTGAGGCAGGATGCCGAGGGCGAAGAGCAAATCGAGTTGGTCGAGGCCCGCCCGCAGTTGTTCTTCACGCGCGCCCAAGACGAGGAGGACGGCGTCCGCCTCCACGACCGCCTCCCGATGCACGCGGCTGGCCGGACCTGCGCTTTCCCCCTCCGCCAGGAGGAAGCCGACGTCGGTAATGACGAGCGGATGAACCGAGGCGAGCGCTCGCAGAGTGGACGCGACAACGCCCGGGCGAGCGAGTTCGCTCAACGCTTGCTCCGGGTCGGGCGCCCCGACCAGAACGGGCGGCCATCCATCGCGCGCCATGAGCCAGCGTTCGAGCAACTCGCCAAGCGCACCGTCGCCTGCCCGCACAGCCCTAGCAAGCCCCAGGACCGAGCCCTGCCGCGGGTCGGCACCAAGCCTGAGGTCGAGCCCGCCGCCCAACGCATCGAGCTCGACGAGCACCGACGACCAGCGCTCGGCGGCCAGTGCCGCCAACGAAGCGGCACATTCACTCGCTCCAGGTGTTCCCTTGCTACCGATGACGGCGAGCACGCTCCCGCCTCCCCTGTTCTCCGCATGCAATGTCGACGCCATCGGAACCGATGCGGCTTCGGCCCCCTCGGCTGCCAGGCCGCCGAGCGCGGCCAGGAACGCCTCCTCCGAGTCGCCCGGCTCGACGACCTCGTCGACGCCGAGCGCGAGCAGGTGCTGCCGCTCGCGCGAGTCCCTGGCAAGGCCTGCAATGCGAACGCCGCCGGCGCGAACGCGGGCGCAATGAGCGGCAGTGAGGCCGGCGAGATCGGGCGAGAGGAGCACAGTCGCCGCCTCCGCCACCATCACCTCACGCTCGAGCTCGTCGGCTTCAGCGACACTCCCCCGCGGCTCGAGAACGGCATCCTGGCCGAAGATCACATGCTCGATCGCGCGCTCGGCGACGGGGGTCAGCGCGAGGACAACCGGCAGGCGCTCCACCGCTATGAGCTCCCCCGCTCGGTCGCCGACGGGATCGGCGCCGTGCTGCCCTTCCCGCCCTCTCGGAGAAGGTCGATCTTGCCCTCCGAGTTCGCCAGGGCGAGGCCAGCGGCAAGCGAGGGATTCGAGAGGGCGACCGTCACGGGGATGCTCGCCGAGGCTCGGTCGAGCCCCTCGGGCGTCTCGCCGATCGACAACACCCGAAGACCGCGGGCAATCGCCCGCGCCTGACCACCCGCGCCGGTCTCGAATGTGGCTAGCACCGTCACCCGGTCGCCTGGACGGAGCGAGCCGCCGAGCGCGTGAAGCGCCGGAATGACGAGAGTGAAGGCAGCCGGTCCCGAACCCGAGGCCGCGACTGAAGCGCGAGGAAGCGGTGCCCCTTGGGGAACCGGTGTCGCGAGCGCCCGCCCGAGAACCGCTTCCAGCTCCCGCTCCGGAAGCAGCGCCGCCATCGTCCCCGCCTCGCCCGCGAGCTCAGCTGCGCGGAGATCGGACGGCCGGACCACGGTCCCGGCCTGGAGATCATGGGCGGCGACCAGTACGGGCGTACGGTCGGTCGTCGCGCTGTAGACGGACCAGTAGCCGGCAAGCGCGGCCAGGACGAGGAAGGCGCCGATCAGCGGAAGCGGCTGCACGAGCCGGCGCCGGACCGACGGCCGTAACACTGCGGCTCCCTCGGGGCTCCGAGGACGAAGCTGCGGCTTGCCGTTCTCACTGGGCTGTACGTCGACCTCGGCTGTTCGTTGGAAGCGCATGTGAGACCAGGAACCCCCTCTTGCCACGGCTACGTCCCCACGCTCAGAGTCGGCTGATCGTCCGCCCGCGTGTGCTCGGCGAATCCCTGCGGTAGCGGGATGCGGGCTACTCCCTGCGGCTTGGCCCAGAACGAAAGCGTCGCGAGAACCTCCCCTACGGCTACTGGTGCTCCTATTCGGTATGTCGCACGAGCGTGGCGAAGGTAACGGTCGGCGTGCGAACTGTCGATCGTGCCGAGCGCGTTCGCCACGCCAGGGCGCGACGCCGGACAACGTTCCTGGTGTATCCCGATCCGCTCACCGCTCAAGACTCGCTCCTTGTTTGCTTCTCAGTAGATACGCGGTAATAACAATACCAGCGATATAACCGTAATACCACAGAAGCACTGAGAGCCGAAGCGTAAACGCTCCTACTCGGGACTAGCCGACGCCTGTGCGCCACGATCGGTTTCCGCTGTCGTGGGATTGGTCGCGTCGTGCCCGACCGAGAGTTGTGTGGCAGCGACGGCGTCAGCGATCGCGAGGAGTTCGGGATCGTTGCGCAGGAGGGTGAGCACCTCGAGATCGATCGAGAGCCTCTGCCTGCGGTTGTTCAGGGAGTGATCCCCTGCCGCTCGAGATCCGCACGCAGCGCGCCCAGCGCCCGCTGAAAGCGCATCTTTGCCGCCGCTTCGCTCACGTCCAGCGCGTTCGCGATGTCACTGAAGGAGGAGCCTCGCAAGAGCTTCATCGCGACCACCTCCTGCTGGCTGGGCGCAAGCCGCGCGATCGCCTCGCGAAGCCCGCAGGCGACGTCCGAGCCATATTCGAGAGCTGGGATCTCATCGCGGAAGTCGTCGAGGGAAACGCCGTCACGCAAATTCCGCCGTCGGCGTGCCTCGTCGGCGAAGCGTCGCTGCGCGATGGTGTACAGCCATGCGAGCATCGACGTTGGGCTCCACTCATCGCCCGCGAAGGCGGCGGCGGCGTCCGCGAATACCTCTTGAGCGAGATCCTCCGCTCGGTCAGCGTCACGCGTTCTCCGCAGGAGGTAGCGATAGATCTGCGCATGGTGTCGCCGGAAGGCCAGCTCGGCGAGGCCTTCCATCTACTTCCCTTGTCTCTGCGCGACGGGGAAGGTAACGGGCTTTGACGACGGCGTGTGCATCGCCCACTGGGCGGGTTGCCCACGCCAGCGTAACTCTCGGTGTGAATCCGCAACAGTGTCCGGATGGGACATGTCCGAAAGAAGCGTCTTGGCAAACGGGTCGATCTGTGTGACCCTCGTGGAAGGGCCGGGTGTCCCGTGAGCAAGCGCTTGGCGTTCGGCTCGCCGCCCGGCCCTCTGACCTTCACTTCTTCGCGAGCGACATTCGAGTGCTTCGGAACCGGATTGAGTCGAGGCACCAGATCCAGGGTCGGACGAGCCTGACCGCCTACCAGCAGCAGCTGCTCGCAGAGGCTGCCGAGCGTGAACTCCTCATCCTCAGTGCCGTCGATCCGGCTAACGAACGAGTAACACGGCGTCGCTCCCGCGCGCGCGACGCAGAGTGATCCAGTTCGCCAGCATGGCCGTCTTCCCGTAGCCCGACCGGCCAGTGACAAACAGGTAGTCGCCTGAAGGGCGCCATTATTCGTGTCGCATCTCAGGCGGCTGCTTTGTAGTACTCGTGGATGAGGCCGCCGAGCCGGTCACGACGGTGGATCTCGCCCGTCGCTGATCTTGCATGTGCCTTCGGCTCGGGCGGTCGGAGTTCGAGCGCGCGATGCGGCCGCTCGCGGTTGTAGTGGTGGACGTAGACGCGGAGGACGCGTTCGAGGTGACGCCGATCCAGGATCAGCAGCCAGTCCAGGCACTCGGCGCGCACGGTTCGGACGAAGCGCTCCGCGACCGCGTTCGCCTACGGCGCTCGCACCGGCGCCTCTACGATCCGGATGCCCTCGCTGTGGAAGACCTCATCGAACGGGCCGCTGTACTTGCCGTCGCGGTCGCGGATCAGGAAGCGGACGCACCGATCGCTGAAGGCGAGACCGAGGTTGCGCGCCTGCTACTAGATAACCCAGGCTCCGCTGGGATTCGTCGTGCAGCCGGCGAGCCAGACGCGCCGGCTCGCATGCGCGATGAAGAGGACGTAGTAGCGGCGCAGAAACCCGCTCGCGACCGTGAAGAAGCCGCAGGCGACGATGCTCGCTGCCTGCCCGCGAAGGAACTCGCGCCAGTTCGGGCCTGCGCGTCGCGGCGCTGGCTCCAGCCGTGCCCGGGCGAGCAGACGGCGGATGCTCGTCGGCGAGACGCGGAATCCGAGCTTGCCCAGCTCGCCGCAGATCCTGCGATGACCCCAGCGCGGATTCTCGCGTGCGAGCCGCAGCACCAACTTCCGCACCTCAAGCGGCAGCGGCGGCCGCCCGCGCCGTGCCGACGGCTGCCGCCACTTCCGTCGCACGAGCGCCAACGCAGCAGCGTCCTTGGTGTGACCAGACGCCGACTGCGCGATCGGCGTGGCAGGTGACAGACTGCCGCTGCGAGCAAGGCCCGATCAGCAGGTCGTAGCTTCGGGCGCAGGCAGGCCTGAGGCGATATTCCGAAAGGGCTTGACAGCGGTAAGCAATTCTGTCATGTATCCCGCTGCCGTTAGTCATAACGTCGGGGCTGCACCCCGTTCGGTCTCGAGCCATCTCATCTCGACTCCACCGCCGTCAGGAGGGTCCTGGATGTCCGCTGCAAGCCGACGAAGCCGTCCGTCGCATGATACGTCCTTGTCCGACTCCGAACGGAAGGTCGCGACATCTCGTGCGCGGAAGTCCTGGCTGGGCCTGGGGTTCTTCGCGTCTTGCGCTGTGGGCGTTACCGTAGCGCTCAGCTCTTCATCAGCTGGCTCCGCGACCTCACAGGAACCGACCTCTGCACCGGCTTCCCCGCAGTCGCAGGCACGCGAGTTCAGCGCACCGTACAGAAGCGCGCCGTCAAGAGGTACTGGCACATCTGTGCCCGCATCCGCAGCGGACACATCTGCGACGACGTCCATTCCATACACCGAGGGAGACGTCTTCGTCAGTGGGCCTTCGGGCGTCGTCAAGCATTACAACGGTTCAGGCGCGCTTCTCACCACGCTGAACACGAACGTTGGTGGACTCGTGACGGGGATGTGCTTCGACGAGTTCGCGAGCCTATGGGCACTGACCTGGGATACGGGCCTTCTCACCGGGCAGATCACGAAATTCGACGATTCCGGTAACGTCGTCGCGCAGTACGGGCATTCGTTCCAAGGGAAGCCCGAGTCTTGCGCAACCGACCTGCAAGGTCACGTCTACGTCGGCGAGGGCGACCGCTCCCCTTCGGCCGAGCGCATCTACAAGTACTCGCTCGACGGTCAGATCCTTGATTCGTGGGCTCCGCCCTTGGAGAACGCGGGCGTTGCCTGGATCGATCTCGCGAGCGATCTGTGCACCGTCTATTACACGTCCGAAGGATCGACGATCAAGCGATTCAACGTCTGCACGGGGACGGCGCTCGGGAACTTCGCTAGCGGCCTGTCTGGGCCATGCTACGGCCTGGCGATCCGACCCAATGGCGAGGTGCTCGTCGCCTGCACTGCCCGCATCTATCGCCTGCATCCGACCGGCGCGATCTTGCAGACCTACCTCGCAAGCACCTACGGCGAAAGCGCTCAATTCTCGCTGGCGCTCGATCCCGACAACACGTCCTTCTGGACCGGCGACACGACTTCCCGAAGCGTCCTTCACATCGACATCGCGAGCGGCGCCCAGCTCGTCAAGTTCAACAACTCGGGGGGCCTGTTCGGGGTCGCCGTCTTCAGTGGGTTCGATGCCGGCGATCCGCCAGCGCCCCCTGCCGAGGCGACCTACGGGCCCTGCGACGCGAACTCGCGCTGGTTTGCGAGCTCGGAGAGGGTGCGGGCAGCCTGCGCCGCGGTCGCGGCCGATCCCGTCACGCTCTCGACGGGCGCCGTCTCGACCTCCGCAACCGACGCTCGAATGCCCTCAGCAGGCGAGGCTTTCGAGTTCACGCGGAGCTACACGTCGCTCGACACGATGGCGGGCGATCTCGGTGTCGGATGGACGGACTCATACGCCGACGCGCTGACCATTGGAGCCGACAGCATCACCTGGCGCTCGGGCAGCGGCGCCCAGCTCGTCTTCCTCGAGCAGCTCGACGGCTCTTATGAGGCGGGAGCTTGGGCGACCGTGGAGCTGAACGTGGTGAGTGGCGGCTATGAGGTGGTTACGCCCCGGCAGGCGCACCACCGCTTCGACGCGCAGGGGAAGCTGACCTCGGTCAAGGATCGAAACGGCCTCGGCGTCACCCTGACCTACGACGCACAAGGCAAGCGCTCGACCCTGACCGACAGCGCCGGGCGCCAGGTGACGTTTGAATACAACGCGCAGAGTGTGCTGAGTCGCATAGCACTACCGGATGGACGCGATGTCCTCTACGGGTACACGAATGGGCGACTGACGTCGGCTACCGATCTCCGCAACGGCACCTACTCGTACGGCTACGACGCGCAGGGCCGCCTGCAGTCCGAGACCGACCAGAACAATCATCAGGTTGTGTTCAACGTCTACGGCCCGGACGGTCGCATCAACGAGCAGCGGGATGCGAACAACAAGGTCACCAACTTCGCTTGGAATGCTGCGACGCAGACGGCGACCATGACCGATGCGAGAAACCACGTCTGGACGTCGGAGTTCGAGAACACCCTCCTGACTCGGCAGACCGATCCCTATGGGAACACGACTCGTTACTCGTACGACGTGAATACCGGCGATCTGCTCAGTTATCGAGACGCGTTGGGCCGGATCGAGTCGTTCAGCTACGACAGCCGGCACAACCGGCTGACTCGCCGGGCGCCCGCTCCACTCTCGTACCAGGAGGTTTGGACTTATAACCCGCACAACGACCCCTTGACGTACCGGGACGGACGCGGCAATCAGACCGACTACGAATACGACACCGCCGGAAACCTAACGAGCGTTACGGGGCCCGACCCGGATGCCGGCGGCCCGCTCGGCCGGCCGCTTACCACTCATACACGCGATCCCGCCGGAACCGGGCTGCTCATATCGCTCACCGACCCGCGGCAGAAGACAACCCAGTACGGGTACGACCCGGTCACGCGCATGCTGACGTCGGTGACGGCGCCGCTCGGCGGAAAGACGACCTACACCTTTGACGCCACCGGGCGTCTGAAGACTTCAGTCGAGCCACGCGGGAACGTCACCGGTGGAAACCCGGCCGACTTCACAGTGACCTACGACTATGACGACGCCGACCATCTGATCAGGCTGACCTCCCCCGACCCCGACGGCACCGGGCCGCAGACGCCGCTTCTCACCCAGTGGCTATACGATCCCGCCGGCTACCTGCAGACTTCGACGGATCCAAAGGCGCACACGACCGACTACGGCTACGACCCGACGAATCGTCTGACCTCGGTAACCGCACCCGATCCCGACGGCGCTGGGCCCTTGACCCGGCCCCTCACGCAGTACACGTACGACGAGGTCGGGAACCGGAAGACGCGCACGATCGGAACGCGCACCACGACCTACGGATACGACGATGCCAATCGGTTGATCAGCGTCACCTCACCGACGGGTCAGCTTTGGACATACGGCTACGACGCGAATGGCAGCCGCATCTCGCAGGTCGACGCGAATGGCAATGCGACACCAACGGGCGGCGACGGGACCACCACCTACGGCTACGACGTCCTCGGCCGCCTGGCCTCGATCGGCTACTCGGACGCCACGCCCGACGTCACCTTCGCGTACAACGCGAACGACAACCGCACGCAGGTGACCGACGGCTCCGGCACCGAGACGTACGCCTATGACGCGCTTGACAGTCTCACCAACGTCGCACGCGGGACGAACTCGTTCTCGCACACGTACGACATAGGGAGTAATCGGATCCAGACGACCTACCCGGACTCGACGAGCGTGACCGCAACCTATGACAACGACGGACGCCTTGCCACCGTCGCCTCCGGCGGTCTGACGACGAGCCATGGCTACGACGCGACCGGAAACGTGCAAACGACGACCCTGCCTGGCGGCAACGGCCATGTCGAGACCCGCTTCTACGACAGGGCAGGGCGCCTTACTCAGGTCAAGAACGCCAAGGCCGCGAGCACGCTCTCCGACACCGTCTACACGCTCGACCCGGTGGGGAACCCGACCCAAGCGGTTCGCACCGGCGCGAGCTCGGCGACGCACACGTATAGCTACGACGACCTTGACCGATTGACCGGCGTCTGTCTCCAGGCGGGGACCTGCCCTGGTGGTAGCGACCCCTTCATCCGCTGGACGTACGATCAGGTCGGCAACCGTCTGAGCGAGACGCGCCCGAGCGGCGCCACCAACTACACGTACAACCTCTCGGATCAGTTGACGCAGGCCGGATCAATGACGTTTACCTACGACCAGAACGGCAACGAGAAGACAGCGAGTTCGAGGACGTTCAACTATGACCTCGCCGACCGGCTTGCCTCCACTACGGGCGCGGGTACGACCACCACGTACACCTACGACGGCCTCGGAAAGCGCCTGCAGGCCTCGACCGGCTCGCAGGCCTCGAAGAAGACGAACTTCCTCTGGGACGTCAGCGGCGGCCTCCCCCAGGTCGCGCTCGAGCGGGACGGCAACAACGCCCTCCTCCGCCGCTATATCTACGGCACGCGCCGGATCTCAATGCGGGCGGGGAACAACGACTACTTCTTCCACTACGACCCGCTCGGCTCGGTCGTCAACGTGACCGGTTCGACCGGGACGGCGATGTGGACGTACACCTACGAGCCGTACGGTGGCATCCGCACCGAGACGAAGAACAACAACCAGGCGCCGACGACGTTCCTGAAGTTCGCCGGCGAGTACCTCGACCAGACTGCGCTCTACCACTTGCGTGCCCGGCAGTACGACCCCTCGATTGGGCGTTTCATCACTCTCGACCCGCTGCCGAATCCAGTGATGAGCCCGTATATGAGCGCCTATGCCTACGCGAACGACCGGCCCACGGTGCTAGTCGATCCCAGCGGCCTACGCGCCAACACGTGCGGAACCATTTGGTGTTTCGTGAAAAGCCCAGAGGGCCGGGAGGTAATCGGGTGCGCTCTGCTCATCGGTGGCGGACCTGTGACCGTTGGATACACCGGCGCTGTGAGTGCGGTCACCGTTACGCGCGGTCTTGTTGCAGGCCTTAAGGTCGCACTCAAGTACGACAACTACGGGACAATAGGGGCTGGCGCGGTCACAGGAGGATTCATAGCCTCCGAAGGGATTCCTTGTCTCTAGTCCGTGTGCTGGTTGGATTCGTCGCGTTATGCGTGATCGCCTCGGGCGTAATCGGACTTCTCGCACGGAGAGTGGCACCGGCTCCCAAGCGGCAACTCGTGGCAGCGACCTTCCGCCTGACGGTCGGCCTGATAATGCTTGGTGTTGTCATAGTCAATCCGTAAGTTCGACCGCGTTATCGCTGTCGAGGTTTGTGCCGGTGAGAAACACACTCGATCAGCGCCCTAGATGGCCCGCTTTCGTGACCACCTGAGCCTTTGGTCGGCAGCGTCCGACTCTGTTCGGAAGGATCGGTGTCCATGTCCAAGTCCCAAATCGCTGTCCGTACCCGAGCAATTCGCGGCTGAAGCGGTTGCTCGTACTAGGTACTTCTCGACCCACTCGCCGAGCGTCAGCGTAGCCGGACGGCCGCCGGGCAAGAGCCGGGCAAGCTTCTCCTGAAGCGACCGCTGCGCGTCAGCCTTGGTGGTGACCCGGCACTCTCTCACTCGCTGACGTCGTGGATGCCTCGGCTGCCTTCCCGGGTGAATTCCCAGCGTGTTGGTTTCCGACGAAGCCGCACGTCTTCGCCCTTCCTGGCGATAACCGGGCAGAAGGCGTCGACGCACTCGCGCTCGTCGACGGCGGCGCATACGACAACATGGCCGATGAGTGGGCTCTCCAGGTCCGAGAACGGAACAAGCGCTGGGCTGCGCTCGAGCCGGGCTTGCACGAGCCAAACGAGCTCATCGTCGTCAACTGTTCGGCTTCCCTTGACCTGCGCTCTCTGAAGCGCCTCCGCCTCCCGCTCCTTGGCGAGGAGCTTACTCTCAGGCGCGCCATCGACATCCTCTTCGACACCACCACGAGCGTGCGCCGCCGCTGGCTCTTCGACAGCTTCCGTCGTGGGGAACCACTCAAGGGAGCGATCGTACAGATCTCCCAAAGCCCGTTCCGGATTCCGACGAGCTACGCGACTGGAGACGATGACCAGGCGCAGCGAGCGCGGGCGGTGCTTGTCGCGCTCGGCAACTCCGAGCAGGACTGGCACGCGCGCGTCCTACGAACCCGGCGGGTCAAGACGACGCTCAGCCGCATCCATGAAAGCGATGCCGCAGACCTCATCTACCACGCGTACGTTGCTCGCGATGGCAAACCTGCATGTTCTGCTCGCGCATCCGCTCCTGCCGCTGCCACCCGAGCCTCGCTTCGCCGAACTCGTTCGCTCTGGGCACGGCGGGCAAGCAGGCGCCACTTAGGTTGAACCAGCGGTGGATCGCGCGCCGGGCACCCTGGGTTCCGACCTCCGACTCAACGAGATCGAGTTTGCCGCTGCTTTGCCCGCGTGCTTGCGAGACCCGCCGCGAGCGGGCCGAAAAGACGTGCTGCGCCTCCTCTGACATGGGCGTGCTCCGTGCGCTCAAAGGGGGTGGCGAGTTATTGGCGAGTGATTGGCGACCTCGCCACTGCACCCTGCGGGCGTTCCCATGCGTATGAAAGGAGCACCCGTGGAGCTCGACCCGAGTCCGCACGTCGCCAGACTCAGCCAGCCGGTCAACGTGCCGACCAACTGCAGTACGAGCACTCGTGCACCCGATCAACCAGCGAGATCTCACACGGCGATTCTCGTAACGACCATTGCGACCCTCCCCGCGGCGGGCGTCGCGACCTACGGAGTCGCGACGGACTGGAAGACAGTCTCGATGATCGGCCTGGCAGCCACCGTTCTGATCACCGCCGTGACGTCGATCAGCGCAGGCAGGTCGATCGGCGCTCGGAACGAGATTCTCCTCGCCAACAACGAGCTGCAGCAGAAGAACGACGACCTCCGAACGTCCCAGCTCGCCGTCGTCCGCGGCTTCGACCTGATCGACGAACGGACGCAAGGACGGCTGACGGAACTCGTGGAGGAGGTCGGCGACGAGCTCGCAGCTCTCGCCGATGACGCCTTCGACGAACCGACAGGGCGCGCGTCATGAGGCCCGACCGCGATCGTGTCTCCCAACGCCAGGCCGCACGTGGGGTCGCGCGGTCACGACGCTTCAGTTCCTTCGGCGAATCACGAGTCGGACCGTACGCCGAGCGCTTCAGCGGCGGCCGAAAGATCGACTTTCCGTGCCTTGCCCGACCTGATGGCGTTCGCGAGTGCAACGTTGACGGTCGTCGTCAGGGCCAGGTACTGAGCGATGTCCATGCGCTCGCTCCCGTGGCGCCACGCGCGCACCTCTTCGGGCGAGGCTCCGAGCGCATCGGCCGCATCGGTCTCGTCCTGCCACCCGTAGAGCCTGAAGGCGGCTTCGAGCAACGGCACCGGACCGAGGCGCTTCTTCCTGCCGGCTTTCTTTCTTTCCGGCATGCCGGGGTGCTCAGCAAGATCTGGAACGGCGCCGGAGTCGGCGAATACAGCTCGCTGAATGTCCTCGAGCGTGATCCGCAGGAACGATGCGATGCGCATCACCTCATGGAACGGCGGTCGCCCCACTCGGCCCAGCTCCCAGCCCTCGATCGTGCCCGCGCTGATACCGATGATCTTCCCCAGCCGGGCGCGCGAGTAGCCCGCCGCCTCGCGGCGCTCCTGCAGAAGTCGGGCGAGAGCTGTTTGCTCAAGGGTCACAGTTGTGCGAGTTCTACGTCTGTGGATCAACCGCTATCGCAGGATATCCCTTCTGATCTGCGGGAGTTCGAACAGTCCGCTGTCTCGCGGTATTGCCGTCTTACCCCTGCTGTAAAGTATTACAGCATATCTACGGAAACGAGCTTCTCGTGAGCAGCGAGAACAGCGGTGTCCAGGCGCTCTGGCCGCAGGAAGAGGACGTCGTACAGATGCCATCGACGAAGCCGCTCATTGCCTCGGAGGCGAACCGCGAGCGGGCCCAAGGTGACAGTGTCGTGAGTCCTCGGCCAACTCGGCCACCCCGCTTGACCGCCGCCAACTTTACGCCCGAGCGAATGCTCCGGCCCACGGCACAGGTACCGACGGACGGCATGCGACGCGCGGTTTACATCCTGTCGGGAGGGCTTGTCACGATCTCGCCGAGCGCAGCCGAGCTCCGCCGCCGCGATCTCGTAACGCACGTCAAGACGCCGATCACGGGCTGCCGAAAGGTTGCATTCATCTCACGCAAGGGCGGCGTGGGCAAGACGACGACCTGTCTTCTCGTTGGCCACACGTTCGCCTCGTGTCGCGGAGATCGCGTCGTCGCGCTCGACGCAGACCCGGATGCCGGAACGCTTGGGTACCGACTACGGCGTGAAACGGCTGAGACCGTTGCGACACTCATTCGCGATCACCAGCTGATCTGCAGGTACGCCGACGTTCGCGCTTACAGCTCCCAGGCGTCCAGCCGCCTCGAGGTGATCGCGGGCGACGAGCGTTCCGAGATCGCGGACGCGATCGGCGCCGCAGACGTCGGCCATGCGGTCCGTCTCCTCGAGCGTCATTACAACCTCGTCTGCGTCGACACCGCCCCAGGCGTGCTCGGCTCGGCTGCGCAGGGCGTTCTCCAGGCTGCCGACCAGCTCGTCATCGTCTCGGCGACAAGTCTTGATGGCGCACGCACCGCAAGCTCGACACTCGATTGGCTCGAGGAGCATGGCCACGGACGACTCGCATCGTCCGCGGTTACTGCCCTGAACGGCGTCAGGGCGGGACGGAGCAGCGTCGACGTGGACAGGATCGAAGAGCACTTCGCGTCTCGCTGCCGGGCGTGCGTCCGCATTCCCTGGGATTCGCATCTCGAGGCGGGCGCTGAGGTCGCGCTCGAGGAGCTGCGGCCCGACACGCGTCAGGCGTTCCTGAAGCTCGCCGCAGCCATCGCCTGCGGATTCACCCAACCAGTGAGAAGGAGGTCGTGATCCATGTCGCTTCTCTCGACCCTCATCGTCGCCGCGACAGGCGTCGGCGGAAAGCCGGACCCGAACGGATTGCCCGGCACTCCGGCTCTTCAGAGCCTTATCTCCGGCGTCGCTTTCTGGGCGCTGCTCGCTGCCCTAGCGGGTCTGCTCATCTCAGCAGCCGTATGGGCGCTCTCGTCGCACTCCGGCAACTACCAACACGCGTCGATGGGCCGGCGCGGCACGCTCATCTCTGCTCTCGCTGCTTTCCTCGTGGGTGCGGCACCGGCGATCGTTGCGTTCTTCGAGGATCTCGGCCGGACCGTCCAGTAGCCATGCCCGGGCGCGATGTCAGCATCCGAACTGACGCTCCCGAACGCCGGAGTTCGGGACGCTTCGCCGCATGGACGATAGCCGCCCTAGCGTTGGTCGCGATCGGCATCGCATTAGGTAGCCGCATCGCTTCGCAGCCGGAGTCGGCCCCGTTCGCGGTCGACGCGACTGCCGTGCCCGACACCAAAACCGACCCCGCACCGCGCAGACCAACCCCTGCACGAGAGAACCGGACCCGCGCGGGCGCGGTCGCAGCTGCGTCGCGTTCGGTCACGGCGTTCGACGGCGACGTCCTGCTCGACCGCGTGCGTCTCCGTGCGGTTGTGGCTCGCATCACCTCCGTCGCATCGCGCGCTCAGCTGATCGAGGCCTTCAGCCAAGCAAGTGCTCAGACACGAGCGATGCTCGGAGTCGACACTATCCCCCGGCCGGTGATCGTCCTCCGCTCGGTGCCGGTTGGCTACCGAGTCGAGCGGTTCTCAACCGACGAGGCCACGGTTGCCATCTGGTATGTCGGGATCGTGGGCAGCGGCGCCACGATCGAACCGCAGCAGTCGTGGCGCACCCAGGTCGTTCTGCTCGTCTGGGAAGCGGGCGGGTGGAAGGTGCGCTCGTTCGAGGCGTCGGCAGGACCGACTCCCCCGCTCTCATCGACGGACGCGACAACGCCACCGGGACACATTTTCACCGCGGTGGCGAGCTTCTCGGAGATACAAGATGCACGCTGACGGTCGCCCTGCTCGAATCGGCAGGCGCCTTTCACGTCTGCTCGGAGCCTTCTTGCTGAGCCTCGTGCTCGCACACTCGGCCGAGGCGGCCAAGTTCACTGACGGGAGCTTCCAAACACCTGCCGGTGCGGTCGGATCGCGCTACTACCACCTGTTCGAAGGCCGCGACGGATGCGGTCCTGCCTTGCCGTACCAGTTCCGTGTCCTCAGCGACAGCCTCCCACCTGGGTTGACGTTGTCTCCGGGCGGCCTCGTCAGTGGCGTCCCGACCCAACAGGGTGCGTGGACGTTCTGGATGGAGATCAATGACCAGGATCCTCCGTCGGCTTCCTGGTGTGCGCCGCGGAAGTCGGAGCGCCAGTTCACGATCAGCATCGGGCCGAAGGGGAGCGTGCCGGATGCTGCCGGACCGGCTACGTCCGGAGGAAGCGTGCTCTCGGTCGCTGCGTGCGACCTTCCCGTCGTAGGCAACGTCTGTGACGCCGTCACGGGCGCGGTGACGAAAGTGGCAGCCGGCGCCGGCGAGTTCGTCATGCGCGGCGTGACCGCGTGGGTGACGAACGCGGCGGTCTGGGTAGCCGCCAAGGTTGGCGAGCTCATCGAGAAGACGACCACCCCGGATCTCACGGCGAGTTGGTTCGAGGGTCAGTACGGCGCGATGGTCGCGGTCGCAGGCGCGCTCGCGCTCCTGATGCTGATGCTCGCAGTGATCCAATCGGTCATTCGCCAGGACATCGGCCTTCTCATCCGCGCAGCGTTCGGCTACCTGCCAATGGCCTTCATCCTCGCTGGTGTAGCGATCGCAGGGACAGGTCTGCTCGTCGCCATCACAGACGACATGTCGAGCGCCGTTGTGAGCAGCCTGGGCACCGAACAGTCCGACAACCTGCTCCAGACGGTCGGCGACGCCTACAAGGACGCCCTCGACGAGGGCTCCGGAATCCCCCTCTTCGGCGTCTTCCTCGGCGCGATCATCCTCGCGATCGGCGCCTTCGTGCTCTGGCTCGAGATGATCATCCGCGACGCCGCTATCTACATCTGCGTCTTCTTTCTTCCACTCACCTTCGTTGCGATGATCTGGCCCGCGACGGGCCGCTGGGCGCGACGACTCGTTGAGCTGCTGGTCGCGGTCATCCTCGCCAAGTTCGTAATCGTCGCGATTCTCACACTCGCCACCGCCGCGATCGCGAACACCGATGTCGTCCAGGGCGACGGCAACACGTTCGAGCGCATGATCGCCGGCTCGGCGATCCTCGTTCTCGCCGCGTGGTCGCCGTTCGCGCTCCTGCGAATGATCCCGATGATGGAAGTCGCCGCAGCGAGTGTCTCCGGTCAACGCTCGTCCATGTCCGCGGCCGCCGGATCCGCAGGCATCCATAGCCCCGCCGGCTACATGCGACAGGCGATGGACCGAACCTCGCGACCGTCAACGTCACCCGCGTACGCAACCACCGGAGGAACGACGTACCCGCACGCAAGAACAACGGAGGCGAGCAACGATCGTGGCACTCACGGTTCCCCTCCGCCTGTGCGCGAGGCGAGAGAGGAGATGAGCGCAACGCCATCGTCTAGCCCGATCTCGGGTTCGTCCGGCGGAACCGTCTACCCGACCGGTCGGCCGCAGAGTGCGCCATCAACGGGCCACGCAGAGTCCGGTTCGCCTGCGGCAACTGAGGCTCCCCCGCCATCGCGCCCTGCTGCACCGCCTACGCCGCCAACCCAGCGACCCCGGCCACCGGATCCGCCCCAGGGCCGGCGACCGCCCACCGATGGAGATGATTCGTGAGCACCCGCGAGCATCAGCGCTACCGCTTCGGTCCGCTCGAGCGCCGCGGTCTGATCGGGTCACTCCGTCCGACGCAGGTGTTCGTCATCGGCGGGAGCCTCACGGGAGCCGTGATCCTGATGCGATCCCTCTCGAGCGGGACTGGGGTCGCCGCCGCGGTCACCCTCTCTCTGATCGGAGTGGTGTTCTGCTTCTGGCCGATCAACGGCCGCTCCGCGGAAGAGTGGCTCCCGATCGTCGGGCACTACGCCGCGCAGCGGCTGCGCGGACGTCAAGTCCGGCTCTCGCCCGCGCCACAGGCCGGAGCCCGCACCACGACGGCTGGACGCCCGGAACCGATCGCCGCGCTGCCCGAGGCGGCGCGCGACCTCGAGCTGCTCGCTGCCCCCTTTCAAGGCGAGACGGTCGGCGTGATCAAAGATCGTCGCGCGCACACGTACACAGCGGTGCTGGCGGTCCGGGTGACGTCGTTCGGGCTTCTCGACCGAGCCGAGCAGGAGAGCAGACAGGCTGGGTGGGGCGGGGTTCTCACGGGTCTGGCACGGGAGGGATCTCCGGTGAGCCGGATCCAGTGGGTTGAGCGCACGGTCCCTGCAGACGGCGACGAGGTCGGCCGTTATCTCGGCGAGGCGTGGGATCGCGACGCAATCGCCATCGACTCGCTCGCCATGCAGTCCTATCTCGAGCTCACGAGCAGCGCCCCGGCCGTCACGAGAGATCACGAGCTCTTCGTGTGCCTTCAGATCGACGCCAAGCGCGCCTGGCGGCAAATCAAGCGAGCTGGAGGTAAGCAGGGAGCGGATGCGGGCGCGTGCAGCGTCCTGCTTCGAGAGCTCGAAGGGCTCGCCGAGCACCTGGCCGCGGCCGATGTACGAGTCGTCGGGGCGCTTCGTCCAGGGATGCTTGCGGCCACCGTCCGCGTCTCCTTCGATCCGTGGTCGAAGCCCGGGCTCGCGCGGCTCGCCGCGGCTGACCCGGACCGCGACGGCATCGACGAGGCGGCAGCCTGGCCCGTTGGGACCGAGACGGCTTGGACCGTCTATCGCACGGACGGAGCGGTTCATGCGACCTACTGGATCGCGAGCTGGCCGCGTATCGACGTCGGCGCCGCCTTCCTCTCTCCCTTGCTCCTGCATGCGCAGATGGTCCGAGCCATCGCGGTCACGATCGAGCCAATCCCGCCACTGAAGGCGATCCGCGAAGTCGAGGCAGCGCGTACCTCCGACGTCGCGGACCGGGATCTCCGCGGCCGCATGGGCTTCATCGAGACCGCAAGGCGTAAGCGTCAGACCGAGGCCGTCTCGCGCCGCGAAGACGAGCTCGCGGACGGTCATGCCGCCGTCCGCTTCGCGGGGTACGTCACCGTCTCAGCCCGGACACTTGACGAGCTCGAGCGCAAGTGCTCGGAGATCGAGCATGCCGCACAGATGGCGCGGCTCGAACTACTCCGCCTCTACGGGCAGCAGGAGCAGGCGTTCACGTACACGTTGCCGCTCTGCCGGGGGCTGCGATGAAGGCGAAGGGCCAACCGGGGCACCGTGCCACGACAGCCCACGTCCAGGCCGCGTACCCATTCGTCGCGGAGGGCGGCCTCGGCGGTCGCGGCGTTTACATCGGCCGCGATGTTTACGGAGGGTCCTTTTGCTACGACGCCTGGGAGCTGTACGGGAAAGAGCTGACTAGCCCGAACGCCGTCGTGATCGGGATCGTAGGGCGGGCGAAGTCGAGTCTCGTCAAGACGTACGTGCTTCGGCAATCCGTGTTCGGCCGGCAGGCGTGGATCGTGGACGTCAAAGGTGAGTACGAGCGGCTCGCGACGGCGATGGGTGTGCGCCCGATCGCCCTCTCGCCAGGCGGGGGAGTCAAGCTCAATCCGCTAACGCCTCGCGGCGGACCCGAGCGCCAGCTCAACCTCCTCTATTCAGTTGCCGCTGCGGCCCTCGAGCGACCGCTGACTCCTGAGGAGAAGCGAGCCGGTCAAGAAGCGGTCTCCGTGCTCGCGCGGCGCTCGGACCGGGAGCCGACACTCCCCGATGTCGTCGACGTGCTCGTCCACCCCACCGGTGAGATGGCGGACGCGCTCGCGATGGAGATCGGCGAGATAGCGCAGGCAGTGCGTCCGATGGCGTTCGCAGTCGACCAACTCTGCTCCGGCAACCTCAAGGGCATGTTCGACGGGCCGACCACACCCGGTCTCGACCTCGACGGGCCACTCGTCGTCCTCGATCTCCGTGCAGTCCTGAACACGCACACGACGGCACTCGGGATCCTCATGACCTGCGCGACCGCGTGGCTGCAGGCGCAGATCGACGCCGAGACGGATGAGCGCTCGGCGAAGCGGATCGTCGTCGTGGACGAAGCCTGGCGCATCCTGTCCAGCCTCGGCATCGGCGAGTGGCTGCAGCAGTCATTCAAGCTCTCCCGCGGCCTCGGAACGCAGAACGTCGTGGTCATGCACCGGCTCTCCGACCTCCGGGCGGCTGGCGCGGAGGGCTCGCGCGAAGTCCGCCTGGCCGAGGGCCTGCTCGCCGATGCCGAGACGAAGATCGTCTACGCGCAGCCACCCGATCAGCTGCCGCAGGCACGCGAGCTGCTCGGGCTAACCGACACGGAAGCTGAGCTCCTCCCCCACCTGCGCAGGGGCTGGGCGCTGTGGAAGGTCGGGCAGAGATCGTTTCTCGTGCAGCACCGTCTCTCCTCGGTCGAGCGCGAGATCGTGGACACCGACGCGCGCATGCTCGTGAGGACGGCCGCCGCATGAATGCCGGCTGGAGCGCGCCGCGGTTCCCGACTGGCGGCAGCAGCACGGACGCCCATCCGCTGGAGTCGCTCGCCCTGTGGGTGCTCGGCGCCTTTCTCTGCGCCGGCGGGCTGATATGGACCGCCGGCGAGGTTTCTGGCCGACTCTTCGGCGGCGGCTGGCCATCGGCTGGACTCTCGGACATGGGCTCGGTGATCGCGCAGTTTCCGCACCATCTCGGCGATCCAGCGTCCGCGTGGCCCGAAGGCGCAAGCGCGCTGATACCCGGTCCGGTCGCGTTCTACGGAACGGGCGGAGCGATCGTCCTGCCCACGGTCGTGATCTTGGTGCTGCTCCGGACTAGCCCTTGGGCCCGAGAATCCAATGGAGCGAATACGGCACGCTGGGCTCGGCCCCGCGACCTTCGCCTACTACGCGTTAACCACAGCGACTCCGGTCGCCTGACCCTGGGCCGCGTCGACGGTCGGCTCGTGGCGGCCGAACCGAGGCAATCCGTGATCGTCATCGGGCCGACGCAGACGGGTAAGACCACCGGCTTCGCGATCCCAGCGATCCTCGAATGGCAGGGACCGGTGGTTGCGACCTCGGTGAAGACCGATCTCCTCCGCGAGACGCTGGCCGCCCGCCAGTCGCTTCCGGGCGCCAGCACATGGGTGTACGACCCGACCTGGAGCACCGGCTTGCAAGGAGCGGGCTGGAATCCACTGATGAGGTGCCTCAGTTGGCAGGGCGCCCAGCGCGTCGCCGAGTGGCTCGTGCGCGCGGCCCGACCCGGCGGAACAACCCTCGCGGACGCCGACTTCTGGTACAGCGCGGCGGCGAAGGTCCTCGCGCCGACGCTGCTTGCCGCCGCCTGCAGTGGCGGGACGATGTGGGAGGTCGTCCGTTGGATAGACGCCCAGGAGACCGACGCCGTCCGCTTCGCGCTCGATGCGAACGACGAACTGGAGGCGCTCGAGGCTCTCCAAGCGCCTTCGAGGTGGGACGAACGGACGCGCGGCAGCGTCTACGCGACCGCGCAGACCGTCCTCATCGCCTACGCCGACCCAGGGGTACTCGCTTCCGCGATGAGTGCCGAGCTCCGCGCCGATCGCCTGCTTGACGGCAGCCGCCACACCGCCTATCTCTGCGCGCCTGCGCATGAGCAACGTCGCCTGCAGCCGCTGTTCGCGACGCTCGTCCAGGAGATCGTCGCCCACGCCTACGAGCGCGCCGCGGAGACGGGCAGGCCGCTCGATCCGCCGCTGCTCCTGGTTCTGGACGAGTGCGCCAACATCGCGCCCCTGCGCGATCTCGACACTCTCGCATCCACTGGAGCCGGACAAGGGATCCAGCTCGTCTCCGTCTTCCAGGACATGGCGCAGATCGACGCCGTCTACGGGCGCGACCGCGCTCCGACAATTGTGTCGAACCATCGAGCGAAGGTGATTCTCTCTGGCATCGCCGACCCGCCGACGCTCGAGTATGTGGCCCGCCTGCTCGGCGACGAGAACGTCCGCCACGTGTCGACGACTTCAGGTGCCGAAGGGCGCCACTCGACAACCGAGTCGGTCGCGTACCGCAGAATCGCTCCTGCAAACGTCCTCCGAGAGATGCAGCCCGGGCACGGTGTGCTCGTCTACGGCCACCTGGCCCCAGCGCGAATCGCACTGCGGCCGTGGTTCAAGGATCGCCAGCTTCGCCGACTCGCGACGCGACCTGCTCGCCATATGGAGGGCGCGCTACCGTGAACGTCATCCTCGAAGACCTGACCACGCTCCCACCCAAGCGCCTCGAGAAACGGCTCGAGGCGCTCTCTCGCGACGCGCTTCCATGCCCTGCGGCGACCGTGTTCGACGGTAATCCGAATGACGGTCTGACCGTCGCGCTTCACGTCGACTCTCGAAGACGAGGCGATGTTCTCGACCTCGCACGCGTCGTCGAGGACGATGCCGCCGTTCAGGCGTCCTGTGGCTGGTCGCTACTCGCCCCCAGCCGTCGGCATCGGCGCTGGCGCTTGCTTCTTCGCGTGAGCTTCGAGCGCCCTGTGAAATGCGTCTTCACTGTTGGCTTCGACGTCCGGGACCACCCGAACGACCCGCTGCACGCGACTCTGCCGCTCCTCCTCGCGGCTGACCGGTTCGTCTTCGACTTCGACGGTCGTCTCGATCCGAACCGGCCGCTCGCCTGGATCGCAGCGCCGACAGCACGCGAATGCGTTCTCGCCGTGCTTTCGATCTGGCGACTGATCTGACCGTCTCGCGCTACAGACGGTTGCCGGATTCGTGTTGCAAGCGAAGGACTGTGTTGCCACTCGCTTGACAGACAAACTCAGCGATGAGAAGATCATGCGGTCAAGTCCTGTGGGCCCTCGGGTTCGCAGGACTTGGCATTTGTGCAGGCAATCGCCCGACTAGGCACGAGCTTCGAGCGGCCGAAGCGCGACTCTGCCTCGCCTTTGTCGAGCTAACGCGCGAGCGCAACCGGTGACGGGCTGAAGGCAGCTGGAGGCATCTCGCGCCGCTTGAGTTGCGACGGAAAGGCGTCGAAGTCGCCGCCCTTGCGGTCGCGCATGCCGCGAGCCGTGCCGAGCACGCTCCCGAGCTGCTTCATGAAGAATGCGATGGAGCCTTCATCGCACGCGGCTGCGAGTTCAAGAGCCCACGACACATCCAGTGCTCGAGCGCCCGGGCCACTTTCGCCGCCAACGATCAGCCAGTCGATCCCGTCGAGCTTGAGCGGCGATCGCCGGCCGGCGCTTTGGAAGAGGCTGTCCAGCAGTGGCTCAGCGGAGATGAACCGGACCTCAGCTGGTACGTCGCGCAGAACGTCGGCCCGCCACGTGAAGCGGCTGTTTTCGATCGAGACACCGAGCCAGACATTCGGCCACCCTTCGGCCCAGCCATCAGGGAGACGCTCGCGTATGAGCTCGGGACGCTTGGTCAGGATCTGGTAAGTGAGATGAGGGGTTTGTCGAACGACCTCCCACGCCTCGTCGCGCCAGGGATCAGCGCCAGGGTGGAACCAGTCGGACCACGAGCAGGTGAAGACGAGCGTCGGCTCGCGCCACCGCAGAGGCTCGAAGAACTTCGTCTTCGAGCGGCGAAGCGCCTCAGGGTCGTGCCCGTACTGCCGCTGCTCGCGATACATGTAGCAGTGGGCGCAGCCGGGGCTGACGCGCTCGCAGCCCATCCACGGATTCCAGGTCGCATCCGTCCACTCGATCGCGCTAGTCGCTGCCACCCCGCCGCCTTTCCGAGCTGTCCGCGGCTCTCCGGCTGTCGAAGGGCGAGGCCCGAGTAACTGGAGCTGGTTCCTCGTGGTCATCGAACGTATGTTCGCTTACCCAGCGGACAGCTTGGTTCATCGCGGGTACCCATGCCATCAGGTGAACCGCATCCGTGCCCCTGCTGTAAACGAGCCAGCACGCTTCCCCGCAAGCCGCCGAACCTCGAGCGCACCCACGGCCTCGGCCGCTTTGAGCCCCGGCTTCAGGTGGCCGTTGTCGCGGAAGGCCGTCTCCAGCAGCGTGAACTGCTCCGCCTGCTCGATCGTGAACCACCGGCTGACGAACTTCTCGCGCAGCATGTCCTGCAGTCGAGCGAGATCGGCTTCCTGCTCGAACAGGACCGGATGGTCGGCGAGCGTTGAGTCTCGAAATGCCTGTCCGGCCTCCGGGTCGACCTTCCACATTGCGTCCTTCATTCGGCGCAGCCCCATCTGCGATCCGGTGCCGAAGAAGAGGTAGTAAGTGTTGCCGCCCACTTTGGCCGCCGGAGTGATCTCGAACGAGCGCACCCAATGGACGTGCGTCTGAAGCTCGCCAAGGAACAGGTCGTGGAGAACGCGCTTCTTCGTCTCGAAGTCAGGCGCAGCGAGCGCCCGCTTCCACTGGTCGCCGCCATAGAGGCCGTCAAGGATCGGCCTGAACTTTTGGCGCTCGGTGAAGCGCGCGAGGAAGCCGACCGGGAAGTAAACGAGCACTTCGCAGCGCGGGATTCGGAGGAGCGGCGTCGACAGCGCTGCGGGGATCTCCTCAGCGCCGAACGGATCAATGAACGCAAACGTTGGCGACGGCCGCGCGAACTGCGTCCCGAGCCGCTCGATCAGGTCAGGGAACTCGTCAGCAAACGAGCCTTCGATGATCTCGACCACGACCCTTGACGGAAGCGTTAGGTCCGCGATCTCCTTGCGCAAGTGTTCGCAACGCTCGTGGTGTTCCTCGATGAAGAAGAAGTGAGCGATGGCGTCAAGCATCGCGGAGTGCTCAAGGCATGCCTCGAGCATGATCAACGGCGAACCGGGCTCGCCAGCTGTGTAACGGCCAGGACCGGCGAAACCGTCGATCAGGACGACGTGCTCGTGTGCATGGCGCCCTGCGCCGAGGATGGGAAGCCAGGCATCGAGGTATTTTCGCAGGATCGTGTGCTTCGCCTGCGTCGGCCGCGTCATCGGCCAAAGGGTGTCTTTCTTCGCCATAGTGCCTCGGTTGCCGACCTCTTGCTCGAACCCGCTACCGCCCGAGAGTAAGCCTATGCTCCTCGCGGCTTCGGCTGACGGGCTCGATCTCCTGCGTACGATCCACCGGCGCACGATCAGCCCGCCGCCTCATCTCGAGGTTTCCGTTTTCAAGGAGAGCCGTGCTCTCGGCGAGCCGTTCGCTGCCAAGTTCGATCGCGTGACTCTGCAGCTTGATTTCCGCGCGTAGCTCGTCACGACGACGCCTTCGGAGCGGGCCGCAACTAGCGAGCTCGCGCTCGGCAGCTTGGAGCTTTCTCTCGGCCGCGTCGCGCGTCTTCGCCAACGCGCGGCGCTTCATCTCGAGGAGCCGAAGATGCAGCCGGTCATCCGAGCTGGGCGCTGACCGCTCGATCTCCGGCCGCGCCCTGTGCCTGGGTCCGGACGACAGCGGCCGCTGATCGACGGCGAGCCGCTCGACCGCTGACTCCTCGAGCGCCCGCCCGAAGCGGGATAGCGGGTCACTGTCATCGAGTTCGTGGAAGTGGCTCACGTGCTCGCGTGGGTTGCCCGTGACGTAGAGACGGGTCTGCGCCCGGGCGCGCGAGAGGGCGACGTAACCCCACTCCTGCAGACGCGCGCCGTTAGCTCCGAGGACGAAGGCGCGCTCGACGGTCAACCCTTGAGCGGCGTGGCCGGTGAGGGCATACGCGTGCCGGACGTTGCCCGCCTCGAGGTAGCGACGGCTGAGCTCGACGGTCGGACCACGGTCAGTTGAGACGGTGAGCGTCCGGTGGTTGGGGTCGACTCGATGGACGGTGCCGGTAGTGCCGTTCGTGACGCCGAGCACGTCCGAGTTACGGAGGCAGACGACGCGGTCGCCGGCCGCGAACTCACGACCCGGGATCATGAGCCGCTCCTTGCCGAGCCGGCCCGCCGCCTCCATGAGCGACCGTGCGAGCTGGTTGAGGTCGGCGACGTCGCGGCGATGGAGGGCGAGCATGATGTTGCCGGCGAGATCGTCACGCCCGACCTCCCACCAGTCGGCAAGCAGGCGCGCTCGCGTCGTGACAGGGCTCTCGGAGACGACGAGTCGCTCGTGCCTCTCCGCATAGGCCAGGTAGTCGCGGCCCATCCCCGAGCGGACGCGAGCCACGGCTTCGCGCTCGAGCTCGTCGCGCTGGCGGCGGTTCTCCTTGAGGGCAACCGCGCCTTCCCGCTCGATGATTCCGATGAAGAGTCCGCCGGCCCCGACTGCGGGAAGCTGCTGCGGGTCTCCGATCAGGATCGCTTTGCCGTTTGCTTGCTCGATGAACTCGAGCACGGGCGCGAGGACGCGCGTGTCGGCCATGCCCGCTTCGTCGACGACGAGCACGGACCCGTTCGGGAGACCACCCCCACGTGAAGCCCGTTCCAGCACGCGGTGGAGCGTGGATGAAGGGATGCCGGTCTCGTCCTGGAGCTTCTCGGCAGCAACGCCCGACGGCGCAGCCCCGAGGACCTGTATCCCAGCGTGTGAGAAGACTTGAGCGACGGCGTGAGTCGCGGTCGTCTTGCCTGCGCCCGCGAGTCCGACCACACAGACGACGCGGCTTGGACTGGTCGCGACCTCCCGCACCATCGTCTCCTGCTCCTCGGATAGCGCGATCCTGTCGGCCCGCTCGATCTCGTCCAGACGCTCTTCGGTGATGCACGGCGCACCGGCATCGCGTCCCCGCGCGACGAGAGCAAGAACGGCTTTCTCGACTGCGACCAGCTCGGCCGTCGAATAGCGGGGCGATCGGCCAGGGCTCGGAGGCTCGCCGACGCGCTCGACTCCGAACGTCTGAGTGAGGCGAACCGCCAGCTTTCGCACGCGGTCTGCCGACGCGCCGGACCCGAGGGCTTCCGCCCATGCCATGACTACCTCGGGATCGGAGAACGCAGTGCGCTTTTCGGTCAGCCCTTTCGGGCCTAGCATGCGGCACGCGACGCGCATCAACTCGTCGCCAGAGACGTCGCGGTGGCGGATGCGGCCAAGCAGCGTATTTAGCTCGCGAGCGCCGAGTCCGTGCTCCGCCGCACGGGCTCGCCAGTCTTCACGCAGCGCGGCGAGGTCCGCGTGCTCCTTTCCTTCACGCGTCATCACCGCCGCGACTTGGGCGGCGTAGAACCCGCCACCGCCCCGCCGGGCGAGTTCCTCCACGATCTGCGCTCGCCGTGTCGAGAACTCGCGGATCACCCCACGCGGTACGTGACGGAGCTCGGCCATGCCCTTCTGCGGCGTCTCCCACTCGACGCCGAGCGCACGAGTGAGCTCGGCCCGGAGATGCGCCTGGTAGAGGTAGCCGGCTGCGAGGCGATAGGTGCGCAGGATTGGCTCGCCGTCGAGCTTTCTCCACTCATCTTTGGTCTTTGACTTGGCCATGTTGGCGACAATCACATGGGTGTGCAGGTGCGGGTCCTGCGCACGGCTGGTGCGATGCTGGTAGGCGGCGGCGGCGAAGCCGACGGCGTGCTCTCGGCGCCTTCCCTGCGCTCCACGTCGGATCACGCAAGCTTCGTCCTCGAGATAGGCGAGTGCCGCTTGCCATGCGCTCGTATGCGCTTCGTTGACGGCTCGGCGCGTCTCCTCGTCACCGAGCGCATGGAGGAGGCTGACACTCTTCGGGACGCTGAAGACGAGGTCGAAGCCGGCGACGGGTGCGAGCTTCTTCACGTCGACGAAACGCTCATTGGTGAATGGGTCGATGCGCTCGATCGTGATGCGTCGTGACCTGCGGTGCGCACGGAGCTCCTTGTCACTGTGCGGGTGGTGTCCGCGGATGAGCCGGCCCAGCTCGCCTTCGTGCACGAGTCCTTCCAGCCCTAGCTCACGTGCCCCGCGACCGACCCACATGCCAGGTGACTCGCCGCGCCCCGCGTAGTAGTCGTCCAGCCCGATGGCGACGGAACGTTCGTAGTAGCGCTCTTGCCCCGGAACAAGCTTCGCGATGCTCAGCATCAGCGTCACCATAGCGCATCTCGACCCATTTATGGGTCGAGTGCATCTGTGTCTCGCCTGCTATCGAGGTTAGTAGGTCGGGCGGATGGTGCTGTTCACGCTGCCTCGTCGAGCGCCTCCTCGTTGGGTTCGGCTTGGTCGTCGGGGGTTTGCCGCTCGGCGAGGTGCTTCCGGACGGAGGCGGGTGCGACACGGCGGGCGAGCTTGCCGACGAGCTCCGATTGTGCGAGCAGCTCGGGCTCGTAGATTCCCTGCCTGTCGGCGTTCGGCAGACCCTCCGTGTCGACAAGCCGTTGCGCGACGAGCAGCCGCAGCACGACCGCGAGCGCGTCCTCTGGGGTGCGTGCGCGCCCGAGGGCGGCGAGCGCCTCTGCGTGGTGCTCGCGCTCCGCGTCCGCCCCGCGTGGGTAGCGGACGGTCACCTTGCCTTGCTTGGTCATCGTGGACGGCTGGTCGACGCACAGCCGGTGCGCCCACGCCGCCGCGCGGCCATGGTGCTCGATCACGACCGCGCCGAGGAGCTTGATCGCGTCCGTGTCGAGCTTCGGCTGCCAGCGCGCGAGCGCTGCGCCGAGGTCGAGGTTGCGCGACCGGGCGGAGAGGCGTGCTTCGTACTGCCGCTCGCGCTCGCGGCGGCGCTCGTCCTTCGCGGAGTCGTCTTGGGAGGCCGTCGGCCTTCGCGCGTCACGGTCGCGCTCCTTGCGCTCCGCCTCTGCCGCCGCGCTCGCGGTGATCTTCTGCTCGAGCCGATCCGCGAGCCACTCGGCATCGGTGACGTAGCGGTGCTCGCGGCCGTTCCTGCCTGGGAGTTCGAGGAGGCAGCCGAACGCACGCGCCGCGTCGGCGTCGTCGTCTCCGAGCGCGAAGCAGTCGCGCTCGCGGCGCTCCTCGGTCTGCCGTGCTTGCCAGTCGCCCTCCGATGCTTTCGCGATCGCGGGCAGTTCCCGGTACGCATTCTCGACCGTCTGCGCGTGGGCGCCGAGCTTCGCGAGAACGGCCGCGAGTCGGTCGTCTGCGGGCGGCGTGAGCGGTCCGCGGAAGCTGCCGACGCTGTAGGCGACCAGGTGAACCGGCGACCCGTCGTCTGTCCAGTCGGCGCGGAGAACGTCGTCCACGATCTCCCCTGGCGCGGTCGAGAATTCGGAGGCGTCGTGTGGACGCTCGACGAGCCAGAGTGCGGCGAGGTCGGCGAGGAGCGGCTCGCGCTCGGCGATGCGGACGAGCGCCGGGGCGCAGGCGAGCGGCAGGCGGCGCGCGGCTAGCAGCTCCTGCGACGCCTCCGGGAGGCGCAGGAGGTTGAGCCGCTCCGCGATCAGTCGCTCGCTCTTGCCGACGAGCTTCGCCACCCTGGCCGTGTCGCCGTGATCGTCGACGAGACGGCGGTATGCGCGCGCCTCCTCGACGGGGCTGAGGTCGGCGCGGATGACGTTCTCTGCCACGGCGAGCGTAAGCGCCTCGCCTTCAACCTCGCGCACCTGCGCGGGTACCTGGCGGAGCTTCGCAGCCTTCGCGGCACGGTAGCGGCGCTCCCCGGCGATGATCGCGTATCGGCCGTCGCCGTCGTGAGAAAGCGTCAACGGGGTGATAATCCCGTGTCGCTTCACGGACTCGATCAGCTCCGCCATGCGCTCGTCGTCGAAGTCCGAGCGCGGGTTATCGGCGCTCGGATGGATCTTCGCGAGCGGAACCATGCTCAGCGTTGCGGCCATGACTGCATCCCTCCTTCGGTCAGAAGCGCGAGCGCGCTGTCCTTGAGCGCGGCCGGCTCCGTCGCGCGCTCGAAGCGCGCCTCGTGGTGGCTCCGACTCGCCGTTGCGCGTGTCGGCTGAACGTGGTCGACGTACACCGTCACGGCCTGTAGCGCTCCCCAGCGCGTGCCGGTGATATTCGCAAGGTCGGGGGTGGTGCGGTACGCGGTCGCGATCGCCTCGCGCACGCGCTCGGCGTTGCGAACGGCGCGCCCGCCGCGCGTGGGGTCGGGGAGCGCGGGGAGCGGAACGAGCTGGGCGAGGAAGCGCTCGAAACCAGCGGCGCTCATCGGCTCGCGGATCAATCTTCCGCCGATCTCCTCCAACTCGTCGTAGTAGCGCCACGCGATCCCGAGCGTGCGTCGCGCGTCGGCGAGCTTGGCGTCGAGGTTGGCGGTGTGGCGGGCCTTCCAGATACGCGCGGCCCCTTCGAGCGGGAGGATCATCCCATTGAGACACGCGAGCCGGAACGGGGCGACGCCAACCGTGACGGCGAGGCCGCCGTCGTGTCCGTTGCGGAAGCAGAGCAGCGGTAGCACGTCTTCCCCGTGCGCGCCCCCGATCCTGATCTCGCGGTCGAGCCGCATCAGCGCGTGCACACGCGAGCCGCCCCGCGTCTCGCCCGCCCCGAGCCAGTGCGCCTTGCCACTGTCCGTGATCGCGTCGCAGAACGCGAACGCAGCCCGGTTCTGCAGTGGCTCGTAACCCTCGCCGACGATCCCGAGAACGGCGCTCGTGTCGGTGCGCACGTTGGCGACCTGGCGCGGTACGTACGCCCGTCTCGTGGGGTATCCGTCGTCTCCAATCGCGAGGACGGCCTCGAGAAGGCACTGGTCGACGCTCCAGCCGAGGCCCGCGGCGTCGATCATCGCCGCCGCAGAGCAGCCCTCGTCAGCGCGCACGCCCCGTACGACGTCGCCCCACCCGTCCGGCCAGCGACCGAACCAGAGCGGCGATTGGGCGTCCTCGATGCGGTAGCTCGTTGTCTCCATTGTCGTCATGTCTGCTTCTCCCTTCGTTTATGACGCGGTGCGGTCGCGCGCCGCGACGATGAACCGCTCCGGCTCGTCAGTGATCGCCTGCCCAATGAACGTCGCGATCCCGGCGACGAGCCAGACCGCCTCCCGCTCGGCGTCGTCGAGTCCGTCCCCGTAGCCGTCGGCCGCCGCCTCGGCGGCCTCGACAGGCAGTCGCTCGACGAGCCGAACCTGCCGGGTGAGGAACTCCGACAGTTGCTCTTGATCGATCCGGTACCTCATCGCGTCTCCTCTCTCGCTGTGAATCCGAGTTAACCCCTCCGCCGCTCACCCGCCGCCTCGCGGCGGGTGTCACCTTCGGTGGCTCTGTGTCTCGGACTACTCGGCCGGATTCAGCCGGCCCGTGTGACGCGACCAGCGCTCCACGCTAGTCCAGAGCCACACGTCCGACCGACCGAGGCGTCCGACCGGGCGGGGGAAGTCGGGTCGATTCGCAAGAACCGAGACGCGAGCGCGGGAGATGCGAAGCCGCTCCGCGATGTCGGCTGCTATGACCAACTCAGTCTGCGCGTCGATCCGCACATGAGCAGGTTAACTCGAGTGAAACACCAGCACATGGCGCCCCTACATCGTCGATTCGAACGCGGTACCTCTAAATCGTGCAGAAACCGATACGCCCGCGGATCTCTTATTCCGAGGCCAAGACGCTGGCCGAGGGCGTACTGGGCCGGCTCGCGAACCCGACGCCGCATCTACGCCATGTTGAGCGGCTCGTCGTCTTCGGCTCGTTCGCCTACAGGCTGCTCGCGGTCGACGACCTGGATGTAGCGATCGCCTACGAGACGAAGGACGTGCCGATCGGGCCGCACTGGAGCCAGCCGCCGCCGCAGCCGGACTTGGCCGTCCTCGGCGCGGCAATCTCGCCTTGCCGCCGGTCGCCCGCAGCGTGTCAGCGACACCGAGCGCCGGTACAAGAGCTATCTCGACGCGCTGGAGAAGACGGACTAGAGCTTCGCCCGGACCCGGTCGGCGAGACGGTCGGCCGCGCGCAAGAACCTGACCGTCGGCCGCCCCTGGTGGGCGATGCGTCCGGCGCGAGCGGCTTCTGCGGCCTTGTGCGTTCCGGTCGCATCGACGCCGACATCGTCGGCGTGCGCGAGGAGTGCCGTGCTGAATGGGCAGGCGGGTCGGCAGCCTCCTTCGTCGTGGTCGAGCGTGCCGGGGACGAAGTGGTAGCTCTGTCCGCCGTGGTCGGCGAGCCCACCGGGCGCAATGACATCGACAGGAACTGGCCGAGCTCGAATGACGCGCAGTGGGGCCTCCCGGGTTCCACGGAGACTGGTTTGGTTGGTTTCCTCTTTTCAATTAACCGGGAGGCTCTGCGAGCCTACAGTCGTTGTCGAGACCTCCTCTTACTTGGCTGGGGGCATGCCTCCGAGCGAGGTGTGCAGCCGTTCGGTGTTGAACCAGGCGACGTACTCGACGATCGCGAGCTCGAGCTGGGAGCGGCTGCGCCAGACGCGGTCGCGGATCAGCTCGGTCTTGAAGCTGTCGACGAAGCTCTCGGCGAGCGCGTTGTCGAAGGCGTCCCCGACGGTGCCGATCGAGGCGAGCAGGCCGTGGTCGTCGAGGGTCTGGCTGTACTCGAACGAGGTGTACTGGGCGGATTCAATCGGTCGTCGCAACACCTCGTGATGGAGGTGGTGCGCGATGGGTGGTGGCAAGCGTCAGCAGGCGATTCGTGCGATGCGTGGCCCGATCTGGTCGCCGGGGCGGCCTTCGGTCGCGCGGCGTGAGGAACGGGTCCTCGCAGGCAGTCGGGTCGAGGTGGTTTCGCCAGGCTGGCGGGATGCCGCCAATCTCGTTGGCTCCGGTGTCGGAGCGGTATCTGTCGTTTTCCGAGCGGGAAGAGATCGCGATCCTGCACGCCCAACGTGTCGGGGTGCGTGAGATCGCTCGCCGGCTCGGTCGGTCGGCGTCGACGATCTCGAGGGAGCTGCGCCGCAACGCGTCGACGCGTAGCAACGCGGTCGTGTACCGGGCAACGACGGCGCAGTGGCACGCGGAGCGACGCGCGAGCCGCCCGAAGGTCTCGAAGCTCGCCGCGAACGATGCGCTGCGTGAGTACGTGCAGGAGCGCCTTGCCGGCGCGATCGCCAGGCCCGATGGCGGCTGGTGCCGGGCCCTGATGTGCGCTGGATCGGCCGTCGGCATGGGCGCCGTCAGGACCGGCGCTGGGCGAAGGCGTGGAGTCCGGAGCAGATCGCGAACCGGCTCCGGATCGACTTCCCCGATGATGACTCAATGCGGATCTCGCACGAGGCGATCTACCAGGCGCTCTACGTCCAAGGCAGGGGCGCGCTCAAACGCGAGCTCGTCGCCTGTTTGCGGACCGGACGGGCGCTCCGCGTCCCGCGCGCACGCACCCAGGCGCGCGGCAAGCAGTTTGTCACCTCCGAGGTGATGATCAGCGAGCGGCCGGCCGAGGCCGACGACCGTGCCGTCCCCGGCCACTGGGAGGGCGACCTGATCCTGGGCCTCGAGAGCTCCGCGATCGGGACGCTGGTCGAGCGCAGCACCCGCTTCACGATGCTGCTGCCCCTGCCGCGCAGGCAAGGCCACGGCCGCCAGCCGAGGGAGAAGAACGGGCCGGCGCTTACCGGCCACGGCGCCGAAGCCGTCCGCGACGCGATCGCCGCCTCGATCACGACGCTGCCCGAACAGCTCCGCCGCTCGCTCGCCTGGGACCAGGGCGCCGAGATGGCCCAGCACGCCCAGCTGCGCATCGACACCGGCCTCCAGGTCTACTTCTGCGACCCGCAGAGCCCCTGGCAACGCGGCACCAACGAGAACACCAACGGGCTGCTCCGGCAGTACTTCCCAAGAGGAACCGACTTGTCGAGACACAGTGCCGACGACCTCGCCGCCGTCGCCGCCGCTCTCAACAGCCGACCCCGCAAGACACTCGGCTGGAAGACACTGGCGGAAAAGCTGAACGAGCATTTACTATCAAGTCAACAACCAAGTGTTGCCACGATCGGTTGAACTCGGGCTGGCTGCCAGCGTCGCTGTGATGCACGAGCTCGACGTCAGCGCCGGGAGCGCGCAGACCGAGCGCCATCCGCAGCGCGTCGAGGACGAGGTCGGTGCGCATGTGCTCGGCGAACTGCCAGCCGACGACCATCCGGCTGTAGACGTCGATCACGAACGCGAAGTAGACGACGCCCTCCCAGCAGCGCAGGTAGGTGAAGTCGACGCACCAGGTCTCGTCCGGCCGGCTGGCCGTGAAGTCGCGCTGGACGAGATCGGGCAGCCGGTGCGCCGTCGGGTCCGCGGTTGTGGTGCGCCACGGCTTCCCGCGCCGTTTCGCGCCCTGGATGCCGTTTCGACGCATCAGCCGTTCGACGTGGCCGCGGCCGACCTCCTCGCCGGCCCGCCGGAGCGCCTTCCACATCCGCCAGGAGCCGTAGGCGAAGTAGTTGCGCTCGTGCACCTGCCGGATCAGCTCGAGCAGCCGCTCGTCCTCGACGGCTCGCTGCGATCGCTCGCCGCTTGCGCGCCGGTAATACGCGGACGCCGACACGCCCAGGGCTCTGCAGACCGGCTCGACCCCGAAGCGCTCGCGCTGCTCGTCGATGAAGGCGCTCACCTCGGACGGTGTGGATCGAGCTCGCCCGCGAAAAACAAGCTCGCGGCCTTCAGGATCTCGTTCGTCCGGCGCAGCTCGAACACCTCACGCCGCAGCTTCCGGATCTCCTCACGCTCCTCACTGGTCAACAGGTCCGTGCGGCGACCCTCGTTCGCCTCGACCTGGCGCACGTACTTCCGCAGCGTCTCCGAGGGCAGACCGAGATCAGCCGCGACGTGCGCGACCGGCCGTCCCGACTCGAACACCAGTCGCGTTCCGCGCTCCAACAGCTCCACCGGATACTTCCTCGCTCTCGGCATGACAGACCTCTCCTTCCGCCAGGCGGACCCTGGCAACGAAGTGATCTGCCCCCGGTTTTCTGGGGTCCGGGTTCTGGAGTCAGGCGGCGTTGTGGGTGCGGAAGTAGCGGTCCTCGTACTCGGTTGGGGTGAGCATGCCAAGGGCGGAGTGGCGACGGCGACTGTTGTGAAAGAGCTCGATGTAGTCGTGGATCGCGGAGGCCAGCTCGATGCGGGTCTTCCAGGACTTGCGGTTGAGCAGTTCGACCTGCATGCGGCCCCAGAAGGCTTCGATAACGGCGTTGTCGTACGGGCATCCGATGGCCCCGATCGAGGGGGCAAGGCCGGCGTCGCGTACCTTCTGGCTGAACGCCCAGGACGTGAATTGAACGCCGTGGTCGGTGTGGATCACGAGGCCACCGGCCGGATCTCGTCGGCGTGTGGCCATCCCGAGGGCGTTTGTCACCAGCAGCGTGGTCTGGGTCGAGTCGATCGACCAACCGACCACCCGGCGCGAGAACGCGTCGAGGACGACACAGCAGTAGATCTTGCCCTCGCGCGTGGGGTGCTCGGTGATGTCGGTCATCCACAGCTCGTCGGGCGCTTCGCGACGGAACTCGCGCCGCACCAGGTCAGGGCCGCCGAGGCTGCCGACGCGGGCGCTGCGTGGCATCCGCCGCTTGGGCAGGCCCTTGATGCCGAGCTCGTTCATGATCGAGGCCACCGCGTTGTGGCCGACGACGATCTGACGTCCGAAGCGAAGCTCGGCGGTGATGCGGAGCGCGCCGTAGATGCCGGCCGAGGCGCGATGGACATCGACGATCTCCCCGGCGAGGAAGATCCGCCGAAGCGCCCTCGGTGAGGTCGGGCGGCTGCGCCAGGCGTAGTAGCCGGACTCGGTGACCCCGAGGAAGCGGCAGGCGTGACGCACGTTGTTTCCCTGCCCGGTCAAGGACGCGATCACCGGGTAGAGCCTTCTGGGGGCAAGCCCTGCTCGAGGAAGACCTCGTTGACCTTGCGCGAGACGGCAAGCT
>JALZOK010000118.1 GCA_030857225.1 Actinomycetota bacterium | reverse complement strand
GGTGCGGACCGCCCGGTGCTCTTCGATAACGCCCGCGTACTGCACGGGCATCTCATAGCCCGCGAAGGGCACCATCCGCGCGCCGAGCGAGACGTGGCGCGCGTAGAGAGGCGTGCGCTCGAGCGACGTGGCCTCCACGGCCTCGACTCTATCCACTCGTATAGGCCCAAGCCCCGCCAATGAAGCGGCCGAAGGGGCGATGTGAACTCCCCGCGGCGTTCTGGCCTCAGACGCTGCTGACGAAATCCGAGCCGGTCGCCTGGCCCGTCAGGGGCTACCGCCAGCGAGTGTCCCTCGGTCGAGGGAACGAGAGGGGGGAACCGCAAGTTTCGAGTGCTGAGCACGTCTTCCATACGACCACGCGCATCCCCCGGATATAGGAGACAAGCATGAAGATGAAGTTTCTGCTCGTAGCTTTGGTGATCGCCAGCCTCGGCGTCTCGGCTGCTGCTGCCGCACCTCCGCCCGGCAAGGGCAAGCCGCCCACGACGGGCGAAGGGTGCAAGCCAAAGGTGACAGTCGTGCTCAAGGGCACGCTCGCCGTTGAGCCCGTTGAGCCCGTTGCCCCGGTGACGACGCTTAGCGTGAATGTGACGAAGGCGAATCGCCATGGCCGCGCGTACGTCTCGGCGTTGGCGGTAACGGTCACAGTGAACGCGGACACGAAGGTGCGTCGCCAGGGCAAGAAGGCGCTCGCAGACCTCGAGGTCGGCGACCGCGTGCTCGTCCAAGCGCGGGTCTGCAAGGCAGACCTTGTGGAGGGAGCGACTCCTCCGGTCCTGACGGCCAGCAAGGTCGTGGCACACCCCGCTAGCGCGTAGGCGGTTCGCGAAGAGGCTTCTCTCTCAGGGGGAAAGCAACGGGTAAGGGACGGCACCTCCTGGCGGCGGGGCCGTCCCTTACCGGCTCTACTGTGTCGATAGCGCCGAGGCCATCGCGCCGACCAGGTAGCAACGGACTCGCTAGTTCTGCCCTTCTCGTCCTAACTGCTCAGCGCCCAGGTTCCTCTAGTTCCCGTGGCAGTCGGCGTCTGCCAGACTCAGACAGGTGAAGCCCGAGGAGCGGGATTGGTCGCGCGCGGTGATCGACCACCTCGACCTCCACGGCAGCAACTTCTCCGAGAGCGTTCGGTTCTACGAGACAGTGCTCGCGCCACTCGGAATCCCCAAGTTGTTCGAGCGCGACGGCGAGGCATGCTTCACGCATGTCAACGTCGTTGCTCGCACGCCTCCCACGAAGGATCTCCATCTCTGCTTCTACACGCGTTCAAAGGACGAGGTTGATTCGTTCCACCATGCGGGTCTGCAAGCGGGGTTTCGCTCGAACGGAGCCCCTGGCTATCGCGACTACGCTCCGGGTTACTACGCCGCATATCTCCTTGATCCCGATAGATAGCTAACGACGTTGAGTCGCGACAGACGCTCGTCAGCGGCGCGCCGACGAGTACGCTGGGCGCCGGGCCGAAGGCCTGGGTGTGCCAGGTGCCGACGAAGCCAGGGCGACAAGCACGCGTCCGCGCCTGGTCACGAGCGTCGAGCGCGCTTAGGCTTCAGGCTGTGATCTGCCCAAGCTGCGGCCAGGAAAATCCCGCCGGGTTCCGCCTCTGCGGGATGTGCGGCACGCCCCTCACGGACGCGCCATCCGCGGGGCGCCAGGAGCGAAAGGTACTCACCGTCCTCTTTGCCGATCTCGTCGGCTTCACCTCTCGTTCCGAATTGATGGACCCTGAAGACGTCGGTGCGCTCCTGGGGCCTTACTGGGAGCGGCTCCGGACTGAGCTCGAGCACTTCGGCGGCACCGTGGAGAAGTTCATCGGCGACGCCGTCGTTGCGCTCTTCGGCGCACCGGTCGCGCACGAAGACGATCCCGAGCGGGCCGTGCGGGCGGCACTGGCGATCCGCGAGTGGGTGGTCGAAGAAGGTGAGCTCCAGGTGCGGATCGGTGTGAACACGGGCGAGGCGCTCGTCTCGCTCGGCGCCCGGCCTGCCGAGGGCGAAGGCATGGCCTCCGGCGACGTCGTCAACACCGCGGCCCGGCTGCAGTCCGCGGCGCCCGTAAACGGCATCCTCGTCGGGGAGCAGACCTACCGGGCGACGGAGCGCGCGATCGAGTATCGCGAACACGAGCCGGTGCAAGCGAAGGGGAAGGCGAATCCCGTCCCCGTGTGGGAAGCGGTGCAGGCGCGCTCGCGGTTCGGCGTCGACCTTACGCGCGATGCGGGCTCGCCGCTCGTAGGACGCCAGGAGGAGCTCGACCTGCTCCTCGCGGCGTTGAAGCGAGCGGCCGACGAGCGCCTGCCGCAGCTCGCGACCCTCGTCGGTGTGCCCGGCATCGGCAAGAGCCGTCTGCTCGGAGAGCTCTTCGCCGAGATCGACCGCGGCGACCGCCTCGTCATGTGGCGCCAGGGCCGCTCCCTGCCCTACGGCGAAGGCGTGAGCTACTGGGCGCTCGGGGAGATGGTCAAGGCGCAGGCCGGGATCCTCGAGACAGATTCGGCAGAGGAGACTGCGCGCAAGCTTCGCGAAGCACTCGCGTCGCTTCTACCCGACGCTTCGGAGGTGGCGTGGCTCGAACCCCATCTGCGGCCGCTCGTCGGCCTCGTAGTGGACGAGGCGAGCGCAGATCGCCGCGGGGAGGCATTCGCGGCGTGGCGGCGGTTCTTCGAGGCGCTCGCGGAGGAGCGCCCGCTCGTACTCGTCTTCGAGGATCTGCACTGGGCCGACGACGGACTCCTCGACTTCGTAGATCACCTCGTGGATTGGCTCACCGACGTCCCCGTCCTCGTCGTCGGCTCGGCGCGGCCGGAGCTCTTGACGCGGCGACCGAGCTGGGGCGGCGGCAAGGCGAACGCGACGACGGTCTCGCTCGCGCCGCTCTCGGACGAGGAGACGGCTCGGCTCGTGCATGCACTGCTCGAGCGCTCGGTGCTCCCTGCCGAGGTGCAGACGTTGCTACTCGAGCGCGCGGGTGGAAATCCTCTCTACGCCGAGGAGTTTGCGCGCATGGTCGCCGAGCGCGGAGGGGAGGAGCTCGAGCTTCCCGGATCCGTGCAGGGGATCATCGCCGCCCGGCTCGACGCCCTCGAGGCGGAGGACAAGGAGCTGCTCCAGAACGCAGCGGTCGTGGGGAAAGTCTTCTGGTCGGGGGCCTTGGGGGCGATCGGCGAGCGCGACCGCTTCCAGATCGAGGAGCGCATGCACGCGCTCGAGCGGCGCGAGCTCGTGCGCCGCGCGCGGCGCAGCTCCGTCGCCGGCGAGAGCGAGTACGCGTTCCGGCACGTGCTCCTTCGCGATGTTGCTTACGGCTCGATCCCGCGCGCCGCTCGGGCGGAGCGGCACCGCCGGGCTGCCGAGTGGATCGAGTCGCTCGGCCGCCCGGAGGATCAGGCCGATCTGCTGGCTCACCACTACCTCTCCGCGCTCGAGCTCGCACGCGCTGCCGGCGTCGACGCTGGCGTGCTCGCGCAGTCTGCCTCGAACGCGCTGCTGCGCGCGGGCGAGCGGGCGGTCGGGCTGAACGCCTTCGCGAGCGCCGCGCGGTTCTTCGAGGAAGCGCTCGAGCTCGGAGTCCGCGAGGAAGAGCGCCCGCGGGTGCTGTTCCAGCTCGGCGCGGCGCTCCGTCGAGCAGGAGACGAGCGGGGGATCCCGCATCTAGAAGAGGCGCGCGACGCGCTGCTCGCGGCCGGGGACCCCGAGACCGCGGCGGAGGCGTGCGTGCTGCTGGCCAGGTCGTGGTGGGACCAGGGCAAGAACGATCGCGGACGAGAGCAGCTCGAGCGGGCACGCGAGCTCGTCCGCGATCGGCCAGCGAGCGTGTCGGCCGCGCGTGTCCTCCTCGAGGTCTCGCGCTACGCGATGCTCGCGGACGAGACGGAAGAGGCCATTCGTGCGGGGCGCGAGGTGTTCGAGATGGCAGAGACGCTCGGCCTCTCCGAGCTCGTCCCGTCGGCCCTCATCAACATCGGCAGCGCCCGTGGGAATACGGGCGACGAGGGTGGGATCGCCGATTTGGAGCGCGCGATCGAGATCGCAGAGGCAACGAACAACTCGGAGCTCCCCCGTGCCTACAACAACCTCGCTGCGATGCAGAGCAACGTGCAGCGGGCGCACGAGTTGCAGCTCCTGGGCAAGGAAGCCGCGGAGAGGCTCGGGAACGCGCCGGTGGGCCGCTACCTCGAGGGCCAGATCCTCCTCACCCTCTCCGACCTCGGGCGCTGGGACGAGTTCGTGCCGCTGGCGGAGGAGTTCATCGCGGCCTGCGAAGCGGGGTCGCCGCACTACAACGAGGGGTTCATCCGGGAGCATCTGGCCGACATCTACCTGGCACGTGACGACGGCGAGGCCGCGACCGCCGCAGCCGCTCGCGCGCTCGCCCTCGCCCGCGAAGCGAAAGAACCGCAGGCGCTGGCCCCAGCACTGGGGTGCCACATAGGCGTCGACCTCGCGCTCGGACGGATCGAGAATGCTCGCGGTTTGGCGGGCGAGCTGGTGTCCGTGCTGAAGGGCAGCGCGACGTCGTTCGGTGTGATGACGCTCGCCCTAGCCGCGGGTGAGCTCGGGGTGAGAGACGAGCTACCCGCAATTCTCGCGACCCGCGCTGACAGGGCGTGGGTGCGAACTGCCGCTGCCGTGCTCGAGGGCGACTACGAGCTAGCGGCCGATATCGCGGGCGAGCATGCCTGGCGCGTGGACGAGGCCGAGCTCCGGCTGCGGGCGGCCGAGGTGCTCGCGGAGGCCGGGAGGAGGCCCGAAGCAGATGTGCAGCTCCAGAAAGCCCTCGCGTTCTTCCGCTCGGTCGGCGCGACGCGGTACATCCGCGAGGGCGAGAGGCTACTCGCCGCGACGGCGTAGTCTCCCGTGGCGGGACTTCGACGGGTCCGTGCCACGCCGGGGCTGACGGTGGCTCGCTCAGTCTTGCTCGTCATGTTGCAACCGGACTCGAAAGGGCTGGCGGGGCGTCGTACACGTGCCTACGGGCGAGCGTTTCCACTCTCTAGCGCCAGCCGTTGCCCAAGGTTCGGTAGGCGTGTCGTCTGCGAGCCGTGACTCGCGCTGGCGCGTGAGCATACGATGCGGCACATGAACCACTTCCTGCACACGATGGTTCGCATCACTGACCCGGACCGGAGCCGCAACTTTTACGAAGCCCTCGGCTTCCGTTTTTCTCGCGATATGGACATCGTCAGAGACGGTGAGCGCGAAGCAACGAACTACTTCTTCTCCATGGGCGACCCCGAGAACGTTCTCGAGCTGACCTTCAACCACGACGGGCGCTCCTACGAGATGGGCACCGCGTACGGGCACATCGCGATCGGCGTCGACGATCTCGACGGCACGCTCGCGACGTTGAAAGACGAGCATGCGATCGAGCCCGAGCGCCCGCCGTACCAGGTCTCAGCGGGAGGCTCCCGCATCTGTTTTGTCAAAG
>JALZOK010000070.1 GCA_030857225.1 Actinomycetota bacterium | reverse complement strand
AGCTGGGGTGTCTGGCAGCTGCCCGCGGCGCTGATCCCGCTCGACTATGTCGAAGCGGTCGAGCGAGCTGGCGGTCGCCCCGTTTTGATCCCGCCGAGCGAGCAGGGAGTCGCTGAGACGCTCGAGGCTCTTGACGGGATCATGTTCTCCGGAGGCGCGGACATTGACCCGTCGCTCTACGGCGCCGAGCCTCATCCCGAGACCGACACACCACAGACACGGCGCGACGCCGGAGAGATGGCGCTGCTCGAAGCCGCCCTCGGAAACGACATGCCTACGCTCGCGATCTGCCGCGGCTTCCAGCTCCTTAACATCGCGCGTGGCGGCGACCTCGTTCAGCATCTGCCCGACGAGGTCGGCTCGGACGAGCACAAGAAGATTCCGGGCGTCTTCGCGCAGCATCCCGTCGAGGTGAAGGAAGGAACGCGGTTGGCGTCGATGGTCGATCCTCGCTCCCACGTCACCTCTCACCATCACCAGGGAATCGGACGTGTCGGAGAAGGCTTGGTCGAGACGGCTTGGGCCGGAGACGGAACGCTCGAGGGGGTTGAGGACCCGTCGCAGCGCTTCCTGGTCGGCGTGCAGTGGCACCCGGAGGCGGGCGAGGACGCGGCGCTCTTCGAGAACCTGGTCGCCGAAGCGCGTGCATATCGAGAGTCCCGGGGCCAGGCTGAGTGACCCTCACCGTCCTCAACCCCGCGACCGAGGAGCCGATCGCGGAGCTCGAGCAGGCCGGGGTGGAGGAGACCGACGAGGCGGTCGCCCGCGCAACCGAGGCGTACCCCGCGTGGCGTTCGGTCGCGCCGGCCGATCGCGCCCGGCTGCTGCGCCGGGTCGCGACGCTCGTCGAGGAGCATGGAGAGGAGCTCGCGAAGATCGAGTCGCGCAACGTCGGCAAGCCGATCTCGGGAGCCCGCGGCGAGATCGGCATGGTCGCCCAGGTCTTCCACTTCTACGCGGGCGCCGTGGACAAGCACTACGGGCAGACGATTCCGGCTGCAGGCGGTGAGGCCATGACGTTTCGCGAGCCGCTTGGAGTCGTCGGCTTGATCGTCCCGTGGAACTTCCCGCTCAACATCGCGAGCTGGAAGCTGGGACCTGCACTTGCCTGCGGGAACACGGTCGTGCTGAAGCCGGCGGAGCTGACACCCTTGTCGGCGCTGCGGCTGGCCGAGCTCGTCCTCGAGGCGGGCATTCCGGAGGGCGTCGTAAACGTCCTCGTCGGGAAGGGCTCGGTCGTCGGGCAGCGATTGATCGAGCACCCGGACGTGGCCAAGATCGGGTTCACGGGCTCCACCGAGGTCGGACGGCTCGTCATGCAGGGCGCTGCGGCGACGATCAAACGGGTCACGCTCGAGCTCGGCGGCAAGTCGGCGAACGTGATCTTCGAGGACGCCGACCTCGAGCGGGCCGCAGCCGCAGCCCCGTACGCGGTCTTCGACAACGCCGGCCAGGACTGCTGCGCGCGTTCGCGGATCCTCGTGCAGAAGTCCGTCTACGACCGATTCCTCGGCGCATTTATCACCGCGACCGAGGGTGTCGAGGTCGGTGACCCGGCGGACGATTCGACCGAGATGGGGCCGCTGGTGTCGGCGGCTCACCGAGAGACCGTCTCCTCGTTCGTCGACGGCGAGGCCGTGTTTAGCGGGAAAGCGCCGAGCGGCAAAGGCTTCTGGTTCCCGTGCACGATCGTCGAGGCGACGAACGGTGACCGAGTCGCGCGTGAGGAAGTCTTCGGCCCGGTCGCGGCCATCATCCCCTTCGAAGGCGAAGAGGACGCGATCCGAATCGCGAACGACACGCCCTACGGTCTTTCCGGCTCGATCTGGACGCGCAACGGAGCCCGTGCGCTCAGAGTCGCGCGCGCGCTCGAGGCCGGGGTGCTGTCCGTGAACTCGAACTCGTCGGTGCGCGTGCAGACGCCCTTCGGCGGCTTCAAGCAGTCCGGTTTCGGCCGCGAGCTCGGGATGCAGGGGCTCGACGGCTATTCGGAGGTCAAGAGCGTGTTCATCTCGACGGAGGGCTGAGCTGTGGCAGGGCGACTCGAGGGGAAGGTTTGCGTGATTACCGGCGCCGGCGGCGGGATGGGGCGCGAAGCCGCGATCGTCTTCACGAGTGAAGGCGCGAAGGTTTGCGTCGCCGATGTCGATGACGCGCTCGCGCAGGAGACGGTGTCGCTCTGCTCCGGCGACGCGTTCGCCTTCCGGGCGAACGTCGCCGACGAGACCGAGGTCGAGCGAATGTACGAGGCGACCGCCGAGCGCTTCGGCGGCGTCGACGTCCTCTACAACAATGCGGGCATCTCCCCCGGCGACGATGCGTCCGTTCTCGACACGTCCGTCGAGGCGTGGCAGCGCGTCCAGGACGTGAACACGAAGGGGGTGTTCCTCTGCTGCAAGCACGGAATTCCGCGTCTGCTCGAGCGGAGCGGGGGCTCGGTGATCAACGTCGCGTCGTTCGTCGCCATCCTCGGCGCGGCAACCTCCCAGATCTCGTACACGGCATCGAAGGGCGCCGTCCTCTCGATGAGCCGCGAGCTTGCGGTGCAGTTCGCGCGCCAGGGAGTGCGGGTCAACGCGCTCTGCCCGGGCCCGGTCGAGACGCCGCTCCTGCTCGCGATCTTCGGCGACGACCCGGCCGCCTTTGCCCGACGGCAGGTGCACTGGCCGACGGGGCGCCTCGGCAAGCCCCGCGAGATCGTGAACGCTGCACTCTTTCTGGCGAGCGACGAGGCGTCGTTCGTCAACGGCGCGGCGTTCGTCGTCGACGGTGGCCTGAGCGCTGCCTACGTCACACCCGAGTAGTTGGGGTCAGGCTTTAGCCTGACGCCCGGTTTTGGACGTGCGCTCGATGCAAGACACCCCCAAAGACGAGGTCAGGCTGAAGCCTGACCCCGGCCTGGTGCCAGGTCTCAGACGCCGACGACCTGGGCGAGCCAGCGCCGGTCGCGCTCGCGGTCGAGCTCGAGGAAGAGCACCCGCTGCCACTGGCCGAGCGCGAGCTCGCCGTCGCGCACCGGGATCGACTCCCCGGCCGGGCCGAGGAGCATCGACATGCAGTGCGCGTGGCCGTTCCCGATCTCCATGTCCTCCTCGCACACGTTCTCGGTGCGGCGGTCCCAGTCGTCGTGCGCGTAGTAGTGCTCGGTGGGCACGAGCCGTTTGAGCAGGACGGCGAAGTCTTCGAGGAAGCCGCGCTCCCACTCGTTGACACGTACCGAGCAGGTGGTGTGCGGCGAGTACACCGAGCAGATGCCGTCCTGGATGCCGCTCTGGCGGACGATGTCCCGCACCTCTTCGGTGATGTCCGTGACGGTGAGCCCGCCGGCGGTACGAAGTTGCGACTCGGACTGGAAGGTCTCCACGCCGCCCGACATTGTGTCAGCAGCGCACCGAGTGGGCCGGACAGAACCGTCGGTTACGCTGATCGGCGCGGGCCCGTAGCTCAGCTGGTTAGAGCAGCCGACTCATAATCGGTTGGTCCCTGGTTCGAGTCCAGGCGGGCCCATCAGGTACCGCTCAACCATGCGGATTTGGCTTGGTTGAGCGGGTCAGGTGTGCCGGAGATGCCGGGTGTGCGCGCGGCGTGCCCCCACCGGTGCCCCCACGGCGACGGCCCCGTCGCACCGAGTCCGCGGTCGCCGACTCTACGGCCGGATCAGCTCGGATACGAGCGCCGGGAAGTCGAGCTCGCGACCGTCGGACAGCACGTGCGTGTACGTGTCCGCGGTGATGCTGAGCTTCCGCTGTCCCACGAGCCGCCCGATCTCGGCCCAGGTGCGTCCCTGACGATGAAGAAGGGAGATCCTGCGATGCCGAAGGTCGTGTGGTGAGAAGACGGGCACGCCGGCCGCCCGGCACGCCCTGGCGATCGCCGTCCTTAGTCGGTCTGCAGTTACGCCAGGGAAGAGCGGCGCCGCAGCGTCGCGGTCATCGCGCGGACGCAGGGTCGCCTCGATCGCCTCGGCAAGAGCGTCCGGCAGCTCGACCCAGAGCGCGGCTCGTGTCTTCGTCGTGGAGGCTCGCAACCGCACCCGTCTTCCGAGCTCGTCGTAGTCGCCCACGAGCGCGGTCTCGATCGAGGCGACGCGGGCACCCGACCAATCCAGCCAGAGCAGCGGAAGCCGGTAGGCGGGCACCAGGAGCCGGATCACGGCCTCCACGTGTTCCGAGGTTGGCGGTTCCAGTTCGACCGGTTCCGCGTGCGGCAGGCGCGCGCGTTTGTCGCGCGCCGGATTCGGCTCGATGCCGTTCTCCTCGAGAACGGCGGCCAGGTACTTGACCGACTTTCGGATCGTCTCGCGTCTGCGTCCCGTGCGATCGAGCTCGACGATCAGGGCGTTGACATCGTCGACCGTCAGCTCATCGAGGCGGCGATCGCCCAGGATGGGCAGGACCCGGCCGAGCGCGACCCGGTGCAGCACGCGTGTCGCCTCGGCGACATCGACTCGGGCGGCACGCCAACGCTCGCAAGCCTCGGCAACCGTTGGTGATCTCGTCGGCCCGATCTGGAGCGATGAGATGTTCGGGACGCGCATCGCGGCGAGCTCCCCGGCCACCCAGCTACGCCTGACGTGCGCCTCACGCCTCGTACCGAACGAGCCTGCATAGCGGTGAACGCTTTCCCGGCCGCCGAGCCGGTACTTGACGAGATAACGGGTGCGACCGGCCGCTGTCTCGCGCCGCTCAACCCAGACGCTAGGCATGGCGGGGTCGGACGCGGTCGTCCCGGTAGGTGTGCTCGCCGATCAGCTCAAGGTACTGCTCGACGTGGATCATCGGCCGTGAGTAGCCCGGCAAGGTGACGACTGGCAGCTCGCGGAACACTGCGTCGACCGCCCGGCGCTCGAGTCCGAGCTCGCGCAGATGCGTGCGAGTGAGGAGTGCTCCCGGCGTCTCGAGGAGCTCCGTCGCTACGGGATGATGTCGCACGGCCCCTCCAATTGCCGCCTCGGCGCACGTGCCCTGCAGCTCCTCGCCATTCTCCGCGGCGGCGGGCGGAGCGGCGGGATCGACGTCCGCGGCCTCACGACGTGGCGTATCCGGCGCCACAGGGCTTGCCTTCAGCATCTCCGCCCAGTCCTCGAGGGTCAGCTGGTCGGGAGTGGGGGCTTGTGCTGGGCGAGCGCGTGCCATGTGAGAGCTCCTCTTGCGTTCGTGGCACGACCAAGCTTGGCAGCATATCTGCCACAGATGACGGATTCAAGTCGGTGGTCTAGAATCGCCGCATCCGAAGCGCCGATCTCATCCGTGAGGCACGACTCCGCGCCGGCCTGACCCAGTACGAGCTGGCGGAGCTGAGCGGCCGCGACCGCTCCGTGATCGCCCGCTGGGAGCAGGGCACCGTTGCACCCAGCATCGAGACGCTTGTCGACCTCGTGCGCGCCTGCGGTTTCGACCTGCCGCTCGAGCTTGTCCCCAAGGACGCCTCCGCCAACGAGCGCCTGCGCAAGAACGCGCTCCTCTCCCCGGAGAGACGCGTACAGCGGTTCCTGCAAGTGCACACGCGAGCCGGCCGCACGTCGTGAGCACGAAGCCGGAGCCGTTCGACCCCTACGCGATCCTGACCGCCCTCGAGCGCGAGCGCGTCACCTACATCCTGATCGGCGGCTTCGCCCGCGTCGTCCAGGGCACTGAGGAGCTAACGAACGGGCTCGACCTGGTTCCCTCGCTGCGCTCGGAGAACCTGCGCCGCCTCGGACTCGCGCTCGACGACCTCGACGCCCGCCTCCCGAACGGCACGCGGCTGCCGGCGCTCGAGCACGATCTCCCCGCGCAAGCCGTGCTCGAGCTACGGACCGACGCCGGCGGGCTGAAGATCGTCCCCGAGCCGGTTGGCACGCGCGGCGGCTACGACGACCTCCGGCGCGCGGCAACCCGCGAGCCGATCGGCAGAGGGCTCCGCCCGTCGGTCGCCTCCATCGGCGATCTCGCCCGCATGCTTGCCGCCCTCGGTCGCGAGCAAGACCTCCTGCCGCTCCAGCAGCTCCGCACGCTCGCCGAGCTCGATCGTGAGCTGCACCGCGGCCTCTACATCGAACGCTGAGCGACGTGCTCTCGCAGCACCCTGCGTACATCAACTACTAACCTCGATAGCAGGCGAGACACAGATGCACCATTGGTGCAATACGGGCAGAGTTTGTGTACTTTTTGTACGCGATGTCCCGGAGGCAGAGGCGGAGGGTCGAGAAAGCGAAGCGCCACTCGCCCACCGCAACCACGCCCTCCAAGTCCCCCGTAACCCGCGTTCGCCACGCGACGCAGGTCGAGCGACTCGCCTATACGCGGACGCAGGCCGCGGAGGCGCTCGGGGTGAGTCGAACGACCTTCAGCCGACGGGTGCTGCCGCTGCTCGAGACGATCGACATGCCATGGGGTCAGCGGCTCGTTCCGGTCGACGAGCTCGAGCGGTTCGTAAAGGAGCGACGTCGGCCTGCTCGCGGGCACGCGCAGACGGCGTCTCCGGGACGACCGACCGCGGTCCCGGACGAGCTCGTCCTTCGCATTCAGGCAGAGCACGCGAAGGGCAAGAGCCTGCGCCAGATCGCCCGCGACCTCAATGCGAGCGAGACGCCGACCGCCCACGGCGGCGCGCAGTGGTGGCCCTCTACCGTGCGCGCCGTGCTTCGCCGATCCGCGGGCTGACCCGCAGTACCGTCGTCAGCCAGCCCGCGTCGCAGAGTGCCGCAACAATCAGGGCATGGCTGAGGCCACGATCGACGGTATGGCGTTTTTCGACCGTGCGAGCGCAGGCGGTGCATTCCGTCTATCCGAGGCCGCAGCCGAAGACGCAACCGAAATCATTGGTGACTGGACGATCGAAGTACGAGCGGGGAGCGAGATCGTGGTTGCGCGTGGCGAGGGAGGCGCGACCTACGAGGAGGCGCATGACGGGGCGCTGGCTGCCGCCAACAAGGGTCTGGACTTCCTATGCCTGCGTGGCGCCACCCCGATGGCGATCCGTCATGCCGGGACAGAACACATCGTCTGGTGGTCAGAGGACTCGCAGTCGGTCATCCGCCTGCTGAGCGTCCCCACTCAGACGCTCCACGTCGGCAAGGTCACGGTGACGGGAGGGACGCCAGTCGTCCCGCCTCCGCCCGAGTGGCAGGAGAGCGCCAGATACTTCCGATTGTCCCAACTCACCGACGACCTCTTCGACTCCTTCCGCAACGTCTACCTCGCGTTGGAGTCGATCCTCGACCACCTCGCGCCGCAGCGGACTATCCCGCCATTGGAGCGTGAGGGTGAGTGGTTCCGTCGCGCTCTCACTGAGGCGGGCAAGATCGTCAACTTGGCTGGGCACGCACCCAGAGGTGCGCCCGATCCCGTCGAGGCGCTGTACGACGATCTGTACCTCTCGACGCGGAACCTGGTCTTTCACGCCAAGTCCACTCGCGCATATCTGCTGCCGCACAGCAGCGCTGAGCGGCGAGCCGTCGAGGAGACCGTAAGGCGAGCGGCGTACGTGTACATCGCCCTGGCGGAGAAGGTCATCCATCTCCGGCCGCCCGGTAGTGGATGGTTCGCTGGAGCCTGGCGGATGCACATCGACGGCCTGGCGCCGCGGCTCGCAATCGTTGTGACGAACGATCCCGCGCCGTTCTCGGCAGATGAGACGGCGATCAATCCAAGGGGCGGTGAGCTTGTCGAGCTCGGCGTGAGCCGAGCATCGGAGTATGACCGGCCGTTCGAGCACGCATTCCTCGGTGTCGGCCACGGCCCGGACGTAGCCAAACTGGCGCAGGTGACGCGCGTCTGCTCGACAGTCGATGGCGAGCCGCACTCGGCCGGGATTCCGGAGGGTACGTTCCTCGTCTCCGACGTCGACCGGTTCGAAGCGCTGGTCGTTCTTCGCGCTCGCAACGCAAACGAGCCAAAGCGGGACTTTGCGTCATGATCGACGAGCCTGACCCAAACCCAAACCAGGAACTACGTCTTCAGCCTGGGTGGTGGGCAAGACTCGACGGCGAGACGTTTGAGCTGGAAGCGCTAGCCGGGGTGCTCGGACGCCGCAGCCGCGTGCAGGTATGCCAGTTCGACGGCCGGTACTACATGAAGATGGCGGAGTTCGACCAGCTCAATGAATCGGGTGACGTGGAGACTCGCGCCGGTGAGGTTCTGCGCATCGTGAACGGGCTGCTCGCGTCGAGTACGGCGACAACCATGAGGTTCGGGTTGACGCGGCCGCGAGGGTTCAGCCCAACGGGCAGATCCAGCACTTCATCCACCTGAGCGCGGCGCTCCACTTGCGCGCTCGTGTCTCGGCGACGCTTACCGTCAACGGCGAGTCAGCCCCGGCGGCGCGCAAGCCGACGATCGCAGAGCGGGCTGTGGAAACGGCCTTGAACGATCCGCACGCCGAGCGCGCGCTGCGAATCTTCGGTCGCGACGACGTGGACTATCGAGACCTGTACCACGTCTTTGAAATCGCAGAGGCTGCTATAGGGAGCGGCATCTACTCAGACGGAACCGTGACGAGAGCCGAGGTCAGGCGGTTCATGCACAGCGCGAACTCAGTGCGTGCGCTCGGCGATCAAGCGCGTCACGGACACGAAGCGACGCAGCCACCACCCCAACCAACGTCTTTTGCGGAGGCTCAGGCGCTCGTTGGACGGGTCTTGCGCGTCTGGTTTGCCGCGACGCCATGAACCACCAGCCGCGAACGCCGCGCTGCTCAGAGCCGTCTTCCCGCTCTGTGTCACGTGAACCGAATTGACTTCTCCGGGAAAGAAACTGTGATGGAGGAGCGCGCACCTTCCGACGCGGCCGTGTTCGAACGATCGGTGGCGGAGCCGCAGCTCTTCACGGTCATCTTCGACCGCTACTACCGCGCGGTCTACGGCTACCTCAGCCGTCGCGTCGGCCTGACCGTCGCCGACGACCTCGCGGCGGAGACGTTCGTTCGGGCGTTCGAGCGTCGATCGTCGTACGATCCGCGCTTCGAGCGCGCGCTTCCGTGGCTCCTCGGGATCGCCCTTAACTTGCTTGCTCATCACCGCCGAAGCGAAGCGCGTCAGCTTCGCGCCCTGGCCGCGTCGGGTGGTCTCGAGCCGCGGGAGAGCGCAGAAGACGCGGTCGGGCGAGTCGACGCCGACACGTCGCGACGGCTCGTCGCTGGGCTCGAACAGCTCGACGACTACGATCGCGAGGCGCTCCTCCTCTACGCGTGGGGTGAGCTCAAGTACCAGGAGATCGCCGACGTCCTCGGGATCCCGGTCGGAACCGTTCGCTCGCGTATGAACCGCGCACGCCGCAAGCTGCGGCAGGCGCTCGAATCCGTCTCGACCGAGAACGTCGTTCAGTTGCGGCGCGAAGGGACGCACGACGCCTGACGAACTCGAGCTGCTCAAAGACCTCGGTCGAGAGTTCGTGGAGCCGGATGAACAGAGCGTCGCGCGCGCTCGAGATCTTCTCGAACAGCGCACCGGACTAGCTCCTCCGCGCGCCTCCGACCGGCGAGCGGTGCCTGGTGGGACCGGTCCCGCTCGCGTGAGCTCCCGACTACGTCTTCGCTGGGCGCCGGTCTTGGCGGCCGCCGCGCTCCTCATCGGCAGCGCTCTCGGTTTTGGAGTGGGTAGCGCGGTGACCCCGAGCGGAAGCGCCGGCGGGAACTTCGTTGGCTTTGGGTTTCTTCCCGCGCACGGCTGGAACGTGATGCAGTCGGGAACGCTCGACGGGGCAGGCGTAGCGAGAGCCATCGCGGCAAACGTCCCGCTCGAGCCGAGTGATGACCTCGAGGGCGCTCCGCTCGCAACGGTCAAGTTGCTACCCGCGCACAGTGTGGTGATCTTCGTGACGTTCAGCCCCAGGGGCGATCCGACCAAGGACAACGGTTATCCGGTTCGCGAGCCCCCGCTTCGACTCGACGATGCCGAGCGGCTCCCCCCTTCGTACCACGTCGCTCGCTACCGGCTGCGTTCGGGGGTCGGCGGCTACAACCTCGACGCTCGTGTGTACTTCGGCGAGAACGCCCCTTCGACACGTGCTGTTGATGCCGCTCAGAGCCAGCTGAATCGGCTCGTGGTCGCCAACGATCGTGTGACCATTCGGGTTCAGCCGTCGATCAGCTCGGTCGGCAAGTCCGCAACGGTGTCCGGCTCGGTGGACAGTGGCCGTGCCGGCGAGGACGTCAAGATCCAAGGTAAGGACTGCGGGCGGGACTTCTTCCGTGTCGTCGGTGGGGCAGTAACCGGCGAAGGCGGCACGTGGTCAACGCGGTACTGGCAGCAGACGATAACCACCACCTTGCGCGCGGTCTGGAGAGACGCAACGAGCGCCGAGGTCGTGGTGCGACACCGTGTGTTCGTTGGTCTACGAAGGCGATCCGCGGGGCGTTTCGAAGTTCGGGCCTTCGGGAGATCGGTCTGGCGCAAACGCGTTTTCATTCAGCGCTTCGATCGTCGTCTCGGCACATGGCGCGCCCTCAAGTCGGTCGTACTCACGGAGAGTGAGGGCCAGAGCGCGTTGGGGGCTTTTGCGGTTCAGCTCCCGAAGGGAACGCTCGTCCGTGCCGTGTTCCCGCGGTCGCAGACGGGTCCGTGTTACCTGACCGGCACGAGCCATCCACTCAGCACATGACGGGCGTCCGCCGGACAACCGTGACCGCCGCACTAGCGCTTCTTGCGGGAGCACTTAGCCTCGCGTTCGAAGGCTCGGTGAGCGCCAATGGGACTGCTCAGCTGAGACCGCTGGCAGTTGCCGATGGCGTGACCCTTCGCGCGCGGCCGACGGTCGTCTCCGTCGCGACGGGGACGCGGGTGACGCTGTTCGGTTCGATCGATCCCGGGCGAGCCGGCGAGGACATCAAGATTCAGGCCAAGGACTGCGGGCTCGACTTCTTCCGCGTCGTCGCCGGCGCGATCACGAAAGAGGGCGGCGAGTGGTCGACGTTCTACTTTGGGGCGAGCGTCAACACAACGCTGCGCGCCGTATGGCGAGATGCGATCAGCGACGAGGTAGCGATTCGGAGACGCGCGACGATCATCATTCGGAAGCGCACGGCGAAGCGCTTCGAGGTGGCCGTTGGCGGCGCCGTTTGGCGCAAGCGCGCTTCGGTTCAGCGCTTCGATCCTCGTCTCGGTACCTGGAGCGTCGTCAGGTCGGTGGTGCTGGCTGACGACTACGGTCTCGGCGCGAGGGCGACCTTCACGCTCGTCGTTCCCAAGGGAACGCTTGTCCGGGCGGTCTTTCCGCGGTCGCAGGCCGGCCCTTGCTATCTCCCCGGGACGAGCAACTCGCTGCGTACATGACGGCTGATCTGGCTCGCAGCGCCGAGCTGGCCGCTCGCTTGCTTGCGAACTGCGAGAGCGTGGTTCACGGCAAGACCGACGAGATCCGGCTCGTCCTCTCGGCGCTCGTCTGCGGCGGGCACGTGCTGCTCGAGGATGTTCCCGGGACGGCGAAGACGGTCCTCGCGCGCGCGATCGCCGGAAGCGTGGAGGGGGCAACGAACGCGCGCGTCCAGTGCACGCCCGACCTGCAGCCAACCGATGTCACCGGCCTCTCCGTGTTCAATCAGAAGGAGCGCGACTTCGAGTTCCGCCCTGGGCCCGTGTTCGCGAACGTCGTCCTCGTCGACGAGATCAACCGGGCGATGCCGAAGACGCAGTCGGCGCTGCTCGAGGCGATGGCGGAGCGGCAAGTTACGACTGACGGCGTCACTCGCGCGCTTCCCGATCCCTTCCTCGTCCTCGCCACCGAGAATCCGATCGAGCAGGAGGGCACTTTCCCGCTTCCCGAAGCGCAGCTCGATCGCTTCTTCCTGCGGACGGCGCTCGGCTACCCGGGTGAGGAGGACGAGCTTCGGATTGTCGAGGAGCAGCTGCGCGTGCACCCGCTCGAGCGTCTTCGTCCGGTCGTGAGCCTGGACGAGGTCAGCATGATTCGAGCGGCCGTGCAAGGGGTCTACATCGACCCGCTGCTCCGGCGCTGGGCGATCCGGCTCGTGCGCGCGACGCGCGAGGCGGAGGGCATCGCGATCGGGGCGTCCGTGCGCGGCAGTCTCGCCCTCGAGCGCGCCGGGAGGGCGTGGGCGCTCCTCTCGGGGCGCGAGTACGTGACACCGGCAGACATCGAGCAGCTCTTCCTGCCGGTCGTCATGCACCGGATCGTGTTCACGCCGAGCTTCGTCGCGGGCGCGCGCGAGATCGGCTGGGAGGCCGCAGCACTCGAGTTCCGGGAGCAGTGCCTCGGCCTCGCTCCTCCGCCGGGCGTCGGTCTCGAGCTCGAGGCGACCGCCGCCTCGTAAGTGAGCGGCGTCACCTTCCCGCTCGTCCCGCGCCGGCGGGTGCTCGGACTCCCATTCGGGGGTCTCCACAGCGCGCGCCGCGGCGTCGGCTCCGATGTCGCCGGCTCCCGCCCCTACCAGCCGGGCGACGACATCGACCGCATCGACTGGAACGCCTCGGCCCGACTCTCGCTCGCCCGCGGAAGCGACGAGTTCGTCGTCCGCGAGCACTTCGCCGAGGAGGCACCGCGCGTGGTCGTCCTCTGCGACCGGCGCCCTTCGATGTCGCTCTTTCCGGAACGTTGGCCCTGGCTGCGAAAGCCTGAGGCGATCCGGCAGGCGATCGGCCTGATCGGGGACAGCGCGGTCGCCGCCCGCGGTCTCCTCGGCTACTTCGACGAGGCCGACGGAAACATGCTCTGGCGCCCCCCACGAAGCGAGCGTGAGCTCGGCCGGCTCGAGCTCGAGCGGCCCTTCGGCGCGCCGGAAGACACGTTGGCTCGCGGCTTCCGCCACCTCGTCGAGCAGCGACGCGACCTTCCCTCGGGCACCTTCGTCTTCGTTCTCTCCGACTTCCTCGAGCAGCCCAGCCGCGACGACTGGCTGTGGGCGCTCGAGCGCCGCTTCGAGATCGTCCCGGTCGTCATCCAGGATCCCGTCTGGGAGCAGAGCTTCCCGGACGTGAGTGGAATCGTCCTGCCCTTCCTGGACGCGGGAAGCGATCGGCTCGGCTTTGCCGGGCTCACCGCCGGTGAGGTCACCCGGCGACGGGAAGCCAACGAGCAGCGGCTGCGCTCGCTCGTGCGCACACTTCGCTCGCTCGACGTGGATCCCGTGCTCGTCTCCTCGCATGCCTGGCGCGACATCGTCCACGCCTTCCTCACCTGGGCCGACCAGCGGCAGCGATCGCGAGGCCGGAGATGAGGGCTCGTAGAGTGATCGCGAGCGCCGGGCTGATGGTGACGTTCGCGTTGCTCGCTCTCGGTTGCAGCGCCGGCGCGGACGACGAGCTCGTTCTTCCCGACGGCCGCGCGATCGCCATCGGCCGCTCGATCGCTCCCACTACGCACCTCTTTGCCGACCCGGTGAGGGCCCGGCTCGAGATCGTCGTCGACCGCACGTTGCTCGATCCCGAGCGCATCGACCTCGAGGCGAAGTTCGGCCCCTACGAGCAAGTGGGAGAAGCGCAGCTCGCGCGTACGGACTTCCGTCAGTACACGCGGCTCCGCTACGAGTTCACGCTTCGCTGTCTGACCCTTGCGTGCGTCCCCGAAGAGGTGCAGGCCGAGGTCGGGCCTGGGGGCGCGAGAGGAGAGCGCCGGACGTTTCGCCTGGCACCGGCGCAGATTCTCTACGACGATCCCTCCGGCGACCTTCCGCCCGTTCTGCGGACCGTCGCCTGGCCGCCGCTCACATCTGTCTCGCGCTTGAGCGTAGCCTTGGTCCAGTCCGGGTTCCCCTTCCGGGCGACGCCTACGGCGCTCCCAGCGGCGTCGTACCGAGTGAGTCCCCCGCTCCTTGCGGGAGCACTCGTTCTCGCCGCCTTGGCGTTACTCGTGTTGCCGACGAGGCTTGGCCTTCGTTGGTGGCGCCGACGTCACCCACCCGCTGTCGAGGAAACAGATCCCCACCGGACGCCGCTCGAGCGGGCGATCCTGCTCGTCGAGTGGGCGAACGAGCGCCCTGATGGGGCCGATCGGCGTAAGGCTTTGGAGCAGCTGGCGGCGGAGCTCGCGCAGGCGGGCGAGGCGAAGCTCGGCGAGGAGGCCGGTGCGCTCGCGTGGTCGCGCGTGGCGCCTTCCTCCGAGGCCGCATCGGCACTCGTCGAGCGAGTGAGAGAGAGCGATGGAGCTTCCGCTCGGGCGTAAGGGCATCCCCACCGGGGAACGTCGAGCCCTCAGGCGGCCGATCCGCCGAACGGCGCTGCTCCGCGCCTTCCTCGGGCTCGCTCTGGTCGCTTTGCTGACGTACGCCTTCGTTCTCGCTCGCGGAGCCGACGTCCGTCAGGCCCCGCTGGTTCCGTCCCAGACGACGGCAGTGCTCGTGCTCGACCAATCGGCGAGCATCGGCGACTACCCGCGCATCGCCGCGGCCCTCCGCCGGATCGCGCGTGAGGAGGAGCGCGCGGGCTTCGTCATCTTCTCGGGCGGCGCCTACGAGCTTCTCCCGCCCGGCACTCCCGCCCGCGAGCTGGAGCCGTTCGCACGCTTCTTCACACCGCTACGCGAGGGCGGCGAGGTCTATCCGCGGAGCCCGTGGGACGCCGCCGAGTTCCGCGGCGGGACCAGCATCGGCTCGGGACTCGACGCCGCTCGAAGGGCGCTCGGGCGCGACGGGGTGTCGCGCGGGTCGATCGTGCTTGCCAGTGACCTCGACGTCGAGGCCGACTCGGAGAGCGTGAGCGACGCCATAGTCGCGATCCGGCAGGAGGGTATCCAGCTCCGCATCATCCCGATCGGAGCGTTACCCCAGCACCGGGCCTACTTCGAGCGGATCGTCGGGCGTACGGCCTTTCTTGCGGAGGAGAAGCCGGAGGCGCCGATCGCGACGGCTGCCGAGACGCGGTTCGGCGGACCGTTGCCCTGGGCGTTCCTCGCTGTCAGCGCGCTCGCCGTCGTCTTCCTGACGGGGAACGAGCGCTTGTTGTCGCGACTCGAGGTGCGTCCGTGAGGTACCTCGAGCGTGTGCTCGCTTTGCTCGCAGCCGTGATTGCGATCGCTCTCATCGCGCTTGCGCTGGACGTTCTGGCCGTGTCGAGGGATCTGTCGGACCACGACTTCCGCTTCCAGAGCGCGTCGACCCGTCAGCACAGCCTCTGGAACGACCCCGGGTTGCTACCCGGCTCCGCCACCGTGCGGGCGCTTGGGCTCGACGACGACCTCGACTATCGGCGGACGGTCGCGCTCTTCGCCTCGGCGCAGCCCGGCAGGGTGGCCGACACCGGCCCACAGGTCGAGGCCGCTCGAGGCCAGGCGGCGCTCGGGCTCACGCGAACCAGCGAGACCGAGGTCGATGCCCGTCGACGCTCACAGCTCCTGAACTTTCTCGGCCTCATCCCGCTCGCCCGAACGCTCGACGACCCCGAGGAGCGCTCACGGGTGTTGCGGGCGGCGATCGGGACCTTTCAGAGCGCGGTTCGCGTCGATCCCGAGAACGCCGACGCGAAATGGAACCTGGAGGCCGTCCTTCGCGACTCGCAATACGCGGGTCTGCCGCCGAACTCCCCGAGCGGGGAGGCCGCCGGGGGCCAACGCTCGAGCCCGGGTGGCGCCGTCGGCGCAGGGTACTAAGTGCCCGACGTCTCGTTCCTGACACCGCTGGCCGGGTTCATCGCGTTCGCGGCACTCATCCCGCTCGCAATCTTCGTCGGACGCGAGCGGCGAGCAGGCGAGATTCGCTCGGCGCTCGGCCTCGTGGGTCCCTCGCGCGTATCGCGCGCATCGGTCGCCGCCCCGCTTGCGCTCGTGCCGGCGCTTCTCGGACTCGCCGCCGCGCAGCCGGTTCTCGAAAGCTCACGCACGAGACAGGAGCGGACGGATGCGGAGGCGTTCTTCGTTCTCGACATCTCGCGCTCGATGTTCGCGTCGGCTCGACCAGGAGGGGCGACCCGCCTCGAGCGGGCGCGTCAGACCGTTAGCTCGCTCCAAGGAGATCTTCCAGAGATCCCCTTCGGGCTCGCGTCCTTCAACGAGACCGTGCTTCCGTACGTCTTGCCGACGACCGACGCGCGGGTCATAGCGGCAACGCTCTCCGACTCCCTCGCGATCGAGGGCGACGCGGTGCCGCCGCTTTCCGAGTTCGTCATACCCGAGCTCACGACGTCGCTCAATGCGCTCGTGGCGATACCGAGAGCGAATTTCTTCTCGCCTTCCGCGGAGAAGCGTCTGGTGGTCGTTTTGACGGATGGCGAGACGACCGAGGCCACCGCTGATTTCGCGAGGGCGTTCCAGCGGACGCCGCGGATCCGAACGATCTTCGTGCGCTTCTGGGAGGCGAACGAGCGGATCTACACGACGGGTGTCCCCGAGACCGGGTACGTGCCGGATCCGGCGCTCACCGCACGGCTCGAGCGTGCGAGCGACCTCGTCGGCGGCCGTGTCTTCTCCGAGGAGCAGCTCGGCGAGGTGCAGGAAGCCGCCGAGCGCATCCTCGGCTCCGGCCCGACCAGGGCGAGCGACTTCGGAGGCGAGCGTCTCGCTCTCATGCCCTACGTGACGCTGACGGCGTTCCTGCCGCTCGCGTTTCTGCTCTGGCGTAGGAACCTGTAGCCCGACGTCGGCCGCGCGTCACGCTGAGCGCGGACAATACGCCGATGGGGCGGTCGAAGGCGGCGCCGGTGCAGATCATCGTCGACGTGCACGAGCGGCAGAGCGGCATCCCCGACACGCTCGCCGAGCTCGGCGCCGAGATCGAGATCGCGTCGCTTCCTGCGGGCGACTACGCGGTTGGTGCCGACACGCTCGTCGAGCGCAAGCGCGTGCTCGACCTCCACGCCGCCGTGCTCAAGGGCCGCCTTTGGCCGCAGCTCGGCAAGCTCCGCGCGGCCTGCGCCTTTCCGTACCTGCTGGTCGAGGGCGGCGACCTCGACCGCGGCCCGCTCCACCACAACGCCGTCCGCGGCGTCTGCCTCGCCGTGATCGACCAGGGGATCGCGCTCTTGCGCAGTGGCCACCAGCGCGACTCCGCGCTCTGGATCCACCGCCTCGCCGTCCGCTGCCAGGAGATCGAGCCGGCTGCCGCGCGGCCCGCTTACGCGCAGCGGCCCCGGCCGAAGCCAGGCGAGGAGACCGCCGAGGCGCTCCTCGCCTCGGTCCCGGGCATCTCGACGTCCTCGGCGCGCGCCCTGCTCGAGCGCTTCGGGAGCGTTGCGGCCGTCGTTGCCGCCGATCCGGCCGAGTGGCTCGCCGTTCCCGGCATCGGCCGCGAGCGCGCCCGCGCCCTCGAGGAGACGTTCAACCTCCGCCGGAGAACGCTAACGAACGCCGACGACCGCTCACCTGCGCCTAGCTCCGGCGACGTCCCGGAGTAACCGCCGGTTTCTCGCGGTGCTCTGAACGGCAATGCTCTGTCGACGCGGCGGCGCAGTAAACTAACGAAATGGACACAATCTCGCCGAGCGAGGCCGCGCGCCGACTGGGCACCAGCCTGCCGCGCGTTCGGCGCGCGATCGAGCGTCTCGGCCTCGACGTCGAGCGGCGCCACGGCAGCCGTGTCCTACTGAGCGAGTACCAGCTCGAGCAGCTCCGTTCCGAGCTCGGCGTCGTGCCGTCCATCGACGGGCTGAGCCGCGTCGAGACACAGGTGCTGGCCGCGCTCGCCCGGGCGCCGCGCGGACTGGCCACGGTGCGCGCGGTCGCCCGTCGCGCCAGCGTCTCGCCCACCGCAGCGGCAGGCGCACTGCGGTCGCTAGCCGAGCGCGGCTTGGTTCGCCGAGAGCGTGAGTGGGTCGCTGCCGGACGCGCGCGCGAGCTCGAGCTCGTTCGCGCGGACGTGACCGCACCGGAATGGGCGGCGCTCGCAC
>JALZOK010000069.1 GCA_030857225.1 Actinomycetota bacterium | reverse complement strand
CTTCAGGTGGTGCGCCGCGACCTGCTCGGCGGCCTCATCCACGAGTACGAACTCGCCGCCGCAGCGTGACGATCGAGTTTCTGCACCCCACGCGCCGGCAGCGTCGGCATGGACGCGCTCGGTAATACCCTCGATCCGTTTCATCGAGTCGAGCTGTCGCTCGCTGAGGTCGAGCTGACGAGCCAGCTTTCGCGTCATTCCACAGAGCAGCTCGTTTGCGTTCTCGAGCAGGCAGATGATCGTGTCGCTCTGCTTGCTGTGGTGCTCGAGAATCGCGTTTGTGACCTTCTCGAGCTCCCAGATGGCGAACAGGCCCGCTGAGATCTCGGCCACACCGGCAACGAGGTCCGTGTCGAGCGCATCGAGCTTCGTGTTCGTCTGAGCGAGATCGCTACGGATGCCGTTGCCGACGGTGACGGTGTCAGCGGTGTTCTGGTTGATCTGATCGAGCTTGGCGTTGATCTGGTCGGCGACGTCTTGAATGGACGGCATGTTCCCTCCCTCAGCTCGAGAAGTCGGCGGTCAGGCCGCCGGTCGTACCGGACTCGCTCGTCTCCCTCTCCCTCCTTGCAGATTCGAGCACAACCGTTCCAGCCCGGTGCCCGTCGTAAGTCGCTGACAAGAAGTGTGATGAGTCAACGCAAGTAGTTTAGGCTCTTGACACAAACCCTGCCATGACTCAGCCTGTCGAGTCGAGGTCTCCGTCCGACCCAGGATGGCTCTTTGTGGCGTGAGCCCACCTTCCAGAGGAGGAACCCGATGCCGCTTCCCGAGAACGTCGCGACGAGCCTGGGCGCTTTGCCCAAGCATGAACTTCTCACATCCGTCATGGACGGCTCGTTCGATGGTGTCATCAGCGCCGCCGACGCGGCCGCGCTCCTATCAGAGACAGGCTACTCCGTTGAACAGCTGACCTTGTGGCTCGCGAGCGTTGCTGCGCTCTACGCCTTGCCGCCCATCTCGAACTACAAGGTCGGCGCGATCGCCGAAGGCATTCGCCCGTCCGGCGGTCCCATCGGTGCTCTCTACTACGGCGCGAACATGGAGTTCTCGGGCCAGGCGCTGAGTTTTACGCTCCATGCCGAACAATCGGCCACAGTCAATGCGTGGCAAAACGGCGAGACCGCGCTTACAAGCCTCGCTGTGAACGAAGCGCCATGCGGCTATTGCCGCCAGTTTCTTTACGAGATCTCGACCGCGCAGAAGCTCACCGTGTACCTCACTGGCCAGGCCCCACAACCACTCACGGGCCTCCTGCCCCAGGCCTTCGGTCCGGGCGACCTCGGCATCAACGACCGGCTGCTGAACCCCGAGAACCATCAGTTGAAGCTCGACACCGGGTCGAACGACCCAGTCGTGTTGGCCGCGCTCGCCGCGGCCAACAGCTCCTATGCCCCCTACACGTCGGGCTTTGCCGGCGTGGCGGTGCAAACAGAAGGTGGAGCCGTCTACACCGGTCGCTATGGGGAGAACGCCGCCTATAACCCGGCGGTTTCCCCACTCGAAGCAGCGCTAACGATGTGGAACTTCGCCGGCAACCGTCTCGACACGGTCACGCGTTGCGTGCTCGTGGAGAAATTCAGCCCTTCCGATCAGCGGGCTGCGACAGCCGCTGTCCTCGATGCGTTCGCTGGACTGACTCCCGAGTACTGGTTCGCAAGCTAGACGCTGCCGCTCCAACAGCGGCGGGTCACGCATGATTCAGCTCGACAGGAGTCGGAAGCGCGTCCTCGGGATGGGTGAGGTAGCGAAAAATGTCAACGCCGATCCGGGAGTTCTTGACTTTAACCAAGTAACGCGCTAGGGCCCTGCTACTCAAGGTTTGGAGGTGCGGCGTGGCCGCTGATCTTCGGATCGTTGATGGCAACCCGGTGTGGGCGTCGCAGGCGATCGTTCCCTCGCGCGACACCGTGGTCTCTCCCTCATCGAGGCCGGCCCTCGCCGCCGTGTCCGTCAACAGCAGCGGAGTGTTCGTCTACGTCAAGGTCGACAACACCGGCACGGTCGATCTCGGGACGTGTACGTGTGGGCCGGCGCTGCCGGCGGCATGGGGATTGCCGACCTTCTTCGGTGGGTTCTTGGCGTCGACGACGGCCGCTCAAAGTCAGGCGCAGGGCGGGTTTACGTTCAACGTCTCGCCGCTCGGTGACTCGATCTCCGGGCCGGGCGTGAACTTCTCCTTCGGCCTGTCGGCGTCTGGTCGGCGGGCCTGGGCGTGGAGTCCTGACGGGCGGATGTTCGCTTATGCGGGCTCGCCGAATGGCAATGACTGGTTCTTGACGATCGTCGCTTTGCAGGCGATCACCCGCTCCGATGGCACCGTGCGCTCGGCCGGACAGATCGTCGCGGGATCGAACGGCCGGCGTGAGCTCAAGCTGCCGAAGACCGAGGCCAGTCTGCGCGCGGTGCCCTTGCAGGCCCGTGCGCTCGATGCGCTCGACAGGCTGCAAGCGGTGAACAGGGAGTCGCCACTCGTGTTCCCTGGAGAACGTGGCGGCTACGTCGACCTGCACCACTTCCGGCCCTTCCAGTGGCGGCCAGCCCAGCGTGTCGTCGGCGTCGACCCTTTGCGGCGGATCTACGATCTCCGGCACACCTGCGCGACCTTCGCTCTCCGTGCCGGCATCTCCACCTTCGACCTCTCTCGCTACATGGGCGCCAGCCTGACCATGATCGACCGTCATTACGGTCACCTCGCACGCGATGGGCGCGAGTACGCGATCCAACTCCTCGATGCGCTCAACGCACCCGAACGCGACCCGTGGACGCTGGGTGGACGCCGAAGCAGCGATCCGCCGTCAGCGCCGGCAATGGAAACGCCGCCTAAGCAGGCAAGAAGCCCAAGCCCTCTGACGGACGCGAACCGTCGACCCCCTCCCTACCATTCCCCGGTCTTCGAACACTTGGTTGACAGTCAGGCTCGGGACGTGGGAGGATCGCCTGGCCGTCAACTTGAGAGGAGGGGGCTGCGCTCGCCAGGTGGCGCCAATGATTCATGAGCCGTCACTTCGTCGTCACTCTCGCAGTGGTTCTTCTCGCCGCTTTCCTCGATGTGCAAGAAGCGCAGGGAAGCGATGACTATTCGATCCAGCAGCTCACGTCTCTCGGCGTCTATGACATGTCTGTGAGCGGTCCCGCGGCAGCGCTAAATGCGGGAGGACGCGCCGCGACCATCAGATCCTTCTCTAGTCCGAGCTGGCGCAGGGAAGCAGTTAGGTGGGATGGATCATCTCTAGAGGTTGTCCCGTAGCTCGTAGAACTTGACGGCGGTCCCTCCGGCTTCGTCCGCTCCTGTTGGGAGCGTTCGAGGCGATCCGTCGAAGATCGAAGGAGGAACCGCCGTGAAGGAGACCGTATCGCTCGCGCAGGCCGGGAGCGCCTCGGAGGCCGTGTTGCCCGTGCGGGTGCAGCAGGCGCTCGGGGAGCTGGTCGGTGCTGCGAAGGAGGGGCTGCTCGCGCTCAGCGTGGGTGTTGGCCTCGGCGTGCTGGCCGAGCTGATGGAGGAGGAGGTCGAGGAGGTCGTCGGCCCGAAGGGCCGGCACGATGCCGACCGGGTGGCGGTGCGTCACGGCCATGAGGCGGGCGAGGTCACGCTTGGCGGCCGGAGGGTCGCAGTCGAGCGTCCGCGCGTCAGGAGCGCCAACGGGCGGGCCGAGCTGCCGCTTCAGACCTACGCGCACTTCGCCGACCGCGACCCGCTGACCCAGCTGGTGTTGGAGCGGATGCTTGCCGGCGTCTCGACTCGCCGCTATCGGCGCACGCAGGAGCCAGTCGGCGGCGAGCTCGAGCAGGTGGCCCGCTCGACGAGCAAGTCGTCGGTGTCGCGCGCGTTCGTCGAGCGCACGCGCGTGGCGCTCGGCGAGCTGATGGCACGACGGCTTGACGACGTCCGCCTGGCCGTGATGATGCTGGACGGGATCGAGCTGAAGGGCCGCACCAACATCGTCGCGCTCGGGATCACGACCGACGGGGTGAAGATCCCGCTTGGGCTCTGGGAGGGCTCGACCGAGAACGCGACCGTCGCAACGGCGCTGCTCTCGGATCTGGTCGAGCGCGGCCTCGACCCCGAGCAGGGGATCCTGTTCGTAATCGACGGCGCCAAGGCGCTCAGGAAGGCGGTCCGCGCGGTCTTCGGCGAGGTGCCGGTGCAGCGCTGCGTGCGTCACAAGGAACGCAACGTGCTCCAGCATCTCCCCGAGCGCGACCGACCTGCCGTCAAGCGTCGACTGCGCTCGGCCTGGGCCGAGCACGATCACGACCGCGCCCTCGATCGGCTGCAGACGCTGGCCGGCGAGCTCGAGCGGACCCATCCCGGCGCCGCCGGCTCGCTCCGCGAGGGGCTCGCCGAGACGCTGACGCTCAACCGGCTCGGCATCCGCGGATCGCTGAAGCGGACACTCGAGAGCACGAACCCCTGCGAGTCGATGATCGAGTGCGTCCGCCGCAGCAGCCGTAACGTCAAACGCTGGAGCTCGGGCGAGATGGCGCTGCGCTGGACCGCCGCCGGCATGCTCGAAGCCGAACGGCAGTTCCGGCGGATCATCGGCTACCGCGAACTCGCCAAGCTCGCCATCGCGATCGAACGCGACCCCGCTCACACGACCGCCCTGTCCCCGACCAAGGAGGCCGCTATCCTCGTCACCGCCTGAGCGTCACACCGGGACCGCCGTCGCGAAGTTCCACGACGAACGGGACATCCTCCATCTCTAACCGTATTGGCCGCACCGGGAACCGACAGTGTTGCCTACGGAATCAACTCCGCAGGTTGGGTCGCAGGGTGGGGGGGCGGCATCGGCTCTGGTGCATGGCTGCACGACGGTGTTGGAATGCGCGATCTCGGTGCGCTCGGCCGTTGTCGCGAGGGAGATTTCAGCACGGCCCAGGACATCAACGACGCAAATGTCGTCGTCGGCTACTCGAAGACTCGCGACTGTAGCCTACACGCATTCAAGTACGACACGCGGATGCGCGACCTCGGCACTCTCAGCGGCTACCAAAATAGTGAGGCGTGGGCCATCAACGCCTCCGGCTCCATCGCAGGCGTGGCCCGCAATCCCAGCACGGGCCAGACTCGGGCGTGGGTCTATACGACGTCGATGCAGGACATCGGCACGCTCGGTGGCACGAACGCTGGGGCAACGGATATCAATAATGCGGGAACTATCGTCGGTAGCTCGACGACCGTGGCCGGCCAGACGCACGCCTTCGTGCGCCAGGGCATCATGCTCGATATCACGCCGACCGCGACCAACGCTACGGCATACGGAGTCAACAATCTCGGTGAGGTCGTGGGTGTCATCGACGGGCAAGCGTTCCTCTACCGCGACGGGCAGCTAAGTTTCCTAACCCAACTGGTACCTGAGGCGTCGGGTGTGACAATGCTTCGCGCGCTCGACATCAATGACGCTGGACAAATCATCGGAGAGGGCGTCGTCAACGGTCAACACGGCGTCTTCTTGCTCTCGCCAAGTCTGCTGAGCCGATGGGCGCCTCAGCTGCGCTATCACGAAGACGAGGCTTACCGCGCTGATCATGCGGCGATGGTAACTGACAACTACCTTAGCGGACAGTTCTCCAACTACCTCAGAGATCTCGAGGGCATCCGGCTTGCTGCGTCCGACCCGAGCGATCCGACGCTTGATCTCTCCCTCGACTTTCTGAAGCCCGTCTATAGCACGGGCCAGATTGCGTCCAACAACGACTTCTTGGATGCAAACGACAACTATTCACAGGATGCCCAGCGCCTACATCTGAATCCGGCGTACGCAAACAACGCATACGGGCGGGTAGTCCCCCTATCCAGCGGGGACACAATCCTCCAGTACTGGTTGTATTACTACAACAACCCGAAGACCTATCTCGGATTCGGCGCCCATGTGGGGGACTGGGAGCTCGCTCAGATTCGATTGAGCCCGAGCGGCAATCCGATAGAGATGTCGTATTCCCAGCACGGCGACGCGGAGCGATGCGCCTGGAATCGAGTGCGGCGCACGACGAGTGGGCGCCCGATCGTCTACGTTGCCGAGGGTTCGCACGCCAACTTCTTCAGCCCTGGCTTCCACGCCGCTACAGCTGACTACACGTCGGACAACGGGGAACATGTCGTGCCTAAGGTGGTCGACGTGACCAGTCCTCCAATTTGGTTAGACCGATGGCCAGGCAAATGGGGGGAGTCGGACACTAGCCCACGGTCCCCAAATTGGCAGGGCGACAACAGCTGGTGGGCCAGACCAGATGGCTGGTCAGCTCCATCCCCGTGCTCAGAGGGACAGATTTTTCCGCTCCATCGGCCCGGTGCGAGCACGTCGCCGACCGAGTCGTTGTCCGCCGCCCTCGAGCAGCCTGCGTCGCCGAAAATCCGCGTATCCCGCGTGGATCGCAAGCTGACGATTCGGTACGTGCTCCCAGAGCCGAAAACGCCATCTTTGCGCGTATGGCAGATGATCTCTGTCGTCCAGTCGAGTGATCGCCGTTATACACCTTTGACGCTTCGCACTCGGGTGAGCTCGAGGATGGGAACCATCCGTCGTCCGATAGGTCTCGGTCCCGGACCGTGGACACTTCGTCTGATAGCTGTTGCTCAGAACGGTGTGCGGAGCGACCCGGCGCACCGACTACTGAGGTAGTCGGTGCGCGGATCCGATGCGTTTGCGGCGGCCGGAGGTGGCTTGGTCGTTCTGATTACTGGTCTGGCAGCCGGCTTCGTCCTTTTCGGTGTCTGCGACGAACGTTCGGGCAGCGCCACCTGTGATGCCGTCGTCCCCGGCAACACCTCGCATCTGGTTATTGGGCCGACCTCAGCAATTCTCGTCGTAGGGGTCGGACTCATTTTTCACAGAAGAGCGGTCCTACCAGCCGTACTAACAGTGATCGGCATCCAAGCATTACTTGCCATGTTTGTAGGGCTCGCCGTGAATTGATTACGCAGGTTCATATGACCCCCTGAAGGGCGCCAATAGTCGTGTCGCGTCTCTGCCTGGCGACTGGGAGGATCGGGGGCATGGTCTTCTCCTTTCTCTATCTCGCGTTCAGGGCTCTGCTTGGCGTGAGGGGTTTCAAAACGCCGGTTCCGGTCTCGCTCGGCCGGTAGCGGGCTCTGGGAGCATCGGCGGATGTTCCTATCCTTCGCTTATCTCGCTTTCTCGGCTGTCCTGAAGCTGCTCCTCGGGCGGCGGCGCAGTGAGTTCGCCAAGGACGTCGAGCTACTCGTGTTACGGCATCAGCTCGTCGTGCTCGGGCGGCAAGCGGGTCGTCCCTCGCTGCGGCCGGCCGATCGTGCTTTGTTCGCGGCCCTTGTTCAAGCACTGCCCCGTCGGCGCCGCCACGGGCTGATAGTGACGCCCCAGACATTGCTGCGTTGGCATCGGGAGCTGGTCCGACGCAAGTGGGCGCAGCCGCGGCGCTGCCCAGGCCGTCCGGCGCTCGACGATCAGGTGCGTCAGCTCGTACTCCGCTTCGCGCGCGAGAACGCAGGTTGGGGCTACCCGCGGATCGCCGGTGAGTTACTCAAGCTCGGCCATCGTGTGTCGCCGAGCACGGTCCGGCGACTGCTGCTCGCAGCCGGGCTCAAGCCGGCGCCGCGGCGCTCAGGTCCGAGCTGGCGCAGCTTCCTCCGCCAACAGGCAGCAAGCGTGCTGGCGTGCGATTTCTTCACCGTCGAGACGATCTCGCTCCGTCGCTTCTACGTCCTGTTCTTCATCGAGCTGGAAAGCCGACGTGTCCACTTGGCCGGCTGCACGACCAATCCGACGGGTGCGTGGGTCACGCAGCAGGCGCGCAACCTGAGCGTCACCGGCCTGTTCGAGCGGACGCGCTTCCTCATTCACGACCGCGACAGCAAGTTCAGCGCCGCCTTCGACGAGGTCTTCCGCAGCGAAGGGATCAAGGTGATCCACACACCGATCCGCGCACCCCGGGCGAACGCCTACGCTGAGCGCTTCGTCCGCACCGTCCGCGCCGAGTGTCTCGACTGGTTGCTTATCCTCGGACGCCGCCACCTCGAGCGGGTGCTACGCATCTACACGGCGCATTACAACAGCGAGCGCCCGCACCGCGGACTTGCGCTCCTGCCGCCCCAACCAGCCAACGCCGCCGCTCGACCGACCGCTGGCGAGATCAGGCGTCGCGACCGACTCGGCGGCCTCATCCATGAGTACCACCGAGCCGCAGCATGAATCGAACCGCGATTTTGAAACCCCTCAGGCGATCTGTCATTCAATGTGGAGATGCCATGGCCACCGTGGCTAGACTGTTTAGTAGTGCAGGCGCCTGGTACTGGCAACGGCAAGCGGCGGGGGCATCGTGCCCCCGCCGCTTTGAGATCGACGTCGACCAAGCTCGCCCTAGTGGACCCAGGGCGTCCCGTCGCCGAGGAACGAGGCGAGCAGGCTAAGCAGGAAAACGAGCAGGACAAGACGAACTCGCATACCGGACCATCCCTTCCTCTCGGTGGACAGCCCGGGCGCCCGGAGTGCTGACAAAATACGACAATGGCACGTAAAAAGTCAACACATGTCGATGACTCAGTCGCCGCCGGACGGCGTCTGAAGCACGCGCGTGAGCGTGCCGGCCTCAGTCAGCGGCAGCTCGCCTTCCCCGGGTGCTCTCCGGCCTACATCTCGCGCATCGAGGCGGGAGATCGCGTCGCCTCACCCCAAGTTCTTCGCGAACTCGCGCGGCGACTCGGTGTCAGCGACGAGTACCTCGCCAGAGGAATCGAGGTCGCGCCCAGCTCAACACTCGACGATGCTGAGATCGCGCTTCGGCTTGACCAGGTGGATGAGGCGGCGAGCCTGTTCGAGAGCGCTCTCAGCAGCGCCCAAGCGGATCAGGAGCGCGCGCGAGCTGTTGAGGGTCTGGGTCAGGTCGCCTTCCGCCGAGGCGATCCCGACAGGGCAGTGGAACTCTTCGAACAGGCGCTCTCCCTGGTAGAGGAGGACGTGACCGAGCGTCCGGCTTTGGCAGAGAGTCTTGCGCGCTCGTACGCCTCGCTTGGCCAACTTGCGCGGTCGATCGCCATTCTGGAGCGCTGCGCCGAAGCGTTCGCCGACGATCCGGTCCAGTACGTCCGCTTCTCCGGCCTTCTCGGTAACGCGCTCACCGACAACGGGAACTTTGCCGAGGCCGAGCGCGTGCTGGCAACCGCCCTCTCTCGTGGTCGCGACGTCGCGGATCCTTACACACGCGCGAGGTTGTACTGGTCAGAGTCGCGGCTTCGCACCGAACAGGGTCAGAGCGAGCTCGCGGCTGAGTACGCACAAAGGACGCTCGCCATCCTCCGTACGACGGAGGACAACTACGCCATCGCGCACGTCATCCAGACCCTGGCCCACATCTACGTCGATCTCGAGCGTCCAGAGGAGGCGCTCGAGATCCTCCGCGAGGGTCACGGGCTCATCATCGGCGCCGGGACACCGCTCGAGATCGCGCAGTACCGGATCGAGGAAGCCCGTGCCTTGGCTGCACTCGGTGAGGGGGAGGAAGCGGCGAGGCTCGCGATGGAGGTCACGAACGAGCTCCAGGGCACGCACAAGGTGGATGCGGGTCGCTCTTACGTGTTGCTCGGCGAGATCTTCACGGAGCTCGGAGACACTGCGCGAGCACGTGAGCTGCTCGAACTTGGCGTTGAGCTGCTCGAGAAGCAGAAGCCGACCCGCTACCTCGTGCAGGCCTATAAGCAGCTCGCAGCGCTGTTGAAGGATCAAGGCGACACCGACGGAGCTCTGCAGGTGCTCGAGCGCGCGATCGGTGTGCAAGAGCGCGTCGGGCGGCCGCTGGCTTAACCCACGAACTCGAGAGCGACATGCTCGATTCCCGTCCTTGCTCGCACGTAGCACTCGCCCGGACGAGGCCTTCGCAGCTCAGGCGAAGCCGCCACGCCGCGGGCTCTCAGCGGCTTCCCGCGCCGGCGCCAGAAGTCGCGATCTGGCGGGAGTGCGACGCCACCGTGGCCCCCTAGGGCGACCGTAGACGCCCCTCCTCACTGTCTTAAGCGATAGCGTCGAGCTAGCAACCGAGTCTTGGGGCGGGCGAGTGGCAAGCGGCGTGTGGTTCGGCGCGAAAGCACTCTCATCCTGGGATGCACCGCACCGACCCGGTCAGGGCGCAGCCGGTCAAGAAGCGGCGGTCAGGCGACTATTGAGCAATCTTCGGAGGAAGCACGTGCTGGAGGCAGAGCTTCCAAGCGGCGTAGCTTTCCCAGCCGTTGCAGGCGATCATCTCCGCGATCGTTGTGCCGGGCGGCGCATCCGAGGTCGAGCTCGGATCTGGCGGCTGCTGAAAGACTTCACTCCCTAGCACAGTTTCAGCTTGGCTACCGCCCGATGGAAGCTCCAACACAAGCGTGACGGGCTCATCCGGCTTGTCCTCGAGGGTCTGAAGTGCCGCCTTGCATACGATTGGTACGAACACGCCCGCGATGGCCGTCCCGGCGATTTGGCTCGCGCTCTGGCCGCGTGTCAATCCGATAACAGCCGCACCGGCCGCCGCCGACGTCAGCCCGCAGGTCACGTCTCCCGCGGCGTCGCCGTCTCCGTCGTCCTGTACGTAGAACCACAGGAACGCTACTAACGCGACGACACCAATGGCGATTGCCGCCTTGACGGATGTATTCACCGCACGAATCTCATGGCGCCCGCCGCCGGAGCTCCCACCGATGAGATCATGTCCAAACTGCTGCGACGAGAGTCGCTACCCCCGCCAATGTAAGGGTCGCGATCACTGAGCCGCACCCACCTGGTGTCCTATTCCAGTTGTCTCTTCGCCAGCGACCCCGACCGCCCCGTGCGAGATCGTCCAGACGGTCAACCTCCCGGCCGACCTGCTCGCCTGGGGTCGGACCTGGATAATCATCACCTGGCGAAGTCATGCCGCCTCCTCGATCGTCTGTCGAGGCGGAGACTACGGACTAGAAACGAATGATGCAAGAGCCCCCTCGTCGCTAAGCGAGTTTCGGTCCGGGACGCGCGGCTACTGCGACGCCACTGCGATCACCGTGTTGCCGCGCCCGTGCCTGTGCCATTCGCATCGCCTCGTCAGTGATTGGCACGACCGGAATACGCGTTTCCGTCTGCTTGGTCAGCGCGCGATCGAGCTTGCGCTCAAGTAGCGGCCTCAGCTCGTCGGCCAGCTCAGGTTTCCCCGACATCTTGAGCAACGGCTTGAGGTTCTTCCCGCCAGCGCGGAACTGGGCCACCCTTGACTATTACTGGCCGCGGCTAAAATGATTGTGTCAAGGTGATTCCCCTCATGAGTCAACGACACAGGGATCGGACGTATTGAGCCGCCTTGCCGTTCCGGCGTCGCTAGTTGTCTTGGCGCTGTTCGCGGTACTCGTCGGCTTCATGATCTACGAGCTGGACGCAGACGACTTGCGCTGGACGCGCCTGGCCTGGCTGTTCGCAGGCGTCGAAGCGATCGCGTTCGCCGCCGCGGGCGCGCTGTTCGGGTCGAGCGTCCAGCGTGCTCGAGCCGAACGGGCCGAGAAGGAGGCGGACACAAACAAGAAGGACGCGGAGGGAGGACGTGCGCTGGCGCGACACCTCAAGGCCGATGACCCGACCAGCCCTGCCGGTGGGAGCCGGCTTGAAGCGCTGGGTGCCCGCCCCGATTCCGGTGCTGCCGCGCTCGCCGCCTATCACGCGGACCTGGCGCGACAGCTCTTTCCTGATGTCTGACCCGGGCGTGGAGCGGGTCGACCGCCCTGTCCCCGAGGGGCAGCCTGCGACCTACGCTCTGATCGTCGGCACGAGCTTCTACCGCTTCTTACCGGAAATCGCGGGTGATCCCTCGCCTGCCGGTGGAGAGACGTTGGGTCTTTCCCAAGTTGCCAGTCCGGCGAGCGGTGCCTACGCCTTCGCGAAGTGGGTTGCCACGTCTTACGACAACCCGGAGGCTCAGCTGGCAAGCATCCGGTTGTTGTTGTCGCCTGTCGAGGCCGAGTGCACAGCGGTTCCGGAGCTTAGGGCTCTTGGACCGGGGGTTCTTCCGACAACCCGCGAAAACGTGAAGCGCGCCCTGATGCGGTGGAAGCGAGCGTGCGACACGCATCCGGAGAACGTCGCGATCTTGCGCTAATTGCGCTTATTTTGCGATCGCGCAGGTTGATATCAACTGGGCAATGTGTCATCCTCGTCCAAGTAGCGAGGAGGTGGGACCACGGCCGGTTTGGCTAATCTCGTTGCTGCGGCGCTCTCCAGGTCTAGACACAGGACCGGTTCTTCTTCGCGGTCTCAGCTCGTCGTTCGCTTCAGCGACGATCCCGGCCCGTCAGGCCGGTTCCCAAGGAGGAGGAATGCGCAGCAAGCTAAATAGGCGGCAGCTCCTGACCGGCGGAGCCGTCGCTCTCGGCGGCCTCTCGAGTTCAGGTCTCGGTTATTCGGCCGCTCCACCGTCTCCGGATGACGGGGCAACGAGCCTCTTCGGCGTGATCCAAGACCTCGATTTTGCCCGCCGGACGATCTACTTGCGGAGCGATGGACGGAAGGAGGTGCGCTTCACGGGCGACGCTGTCTTCTGGAAGTGGACGCGTCGGGTCGAGAATGACGCGTTCGGTGTTGGTGACGAGGTTGTGGCGCGAGGAGAATGGCGAGGGACTCACTTCTTGGCAAGGCGTCTCGAACCTGCTTATCGAGATCTTCGTGGCAGCGTCCTTAGGCGACGGGATAGCCAGTTGACGCTTTCCGGGACCGGGCCAGTCCTCTTTACCGAGAACACCGTCCCGTGGGGACGGCTCAGTTCGCGGCCCAAGCCGCTAGACGAAATCGAAGTCGGCGACGAGCTGCTCGGGACAGCGGTGTGGGATCCCATGCTGAAGCAACTCGCGGCTGTACGAGTTGGCGTGACTAACTAACGGTTTTGGCAGAGCCAGCAGGCCATGATTACATCGGATCTCGCGATCGTCATCTTGCCCGCGGCGGGCTGGGAGAACGTCGCCGTGTGGTTTCTCGTCGGCGTTCTTTTCGTCGCCGGATCAGTCAAGTTGCGTCAACCGATTCCTGTTGCTGTCGCGATGGTGAATTTCGGAATTTCTCGCCGCGTTAGGCCAGTGGCGGGACGAGCCCTCGGAGCTCTCGAAGCGGCACTCGCAATGACCCTCGCTCTCGGGCTCTTCCCAAACCTCACCCTCGCCGTTGTCGCAGCTTTGCTTGCTGCCTTTGCGGCTGTTATCGCCTCAGCTCTGATTCGAGGACGGCGGTTCGCATGTGGATGTTTCGGGTCCGATCAATCACCGCTGTCGTTGTGGACGCTGGTTCGTACCCTGCTCCTCTGCCTGATTTCCGTTGCTGCCCTTCTCGAAGGAGGGCATGGCCTCACAACGAGCTTGGCCGATACGCAAGTGCTGGAGGCGACCGCGGGCATTTCGATCCTCGCCGCCGCATTGCTGATTGGCAGAATTGGACCCCTGCTACGTTGGAACGCGCTTGTCCAACCGGCGATTCGGATCCGACCGTGAACGATATCGAGCTTCTCGCTTCAGTTCTGGCGACCCTTTGGCTGGGAATTCTCACCTTAGTGATGCTCTTGGTTATCAGGCAGATCGGCCTGATCACGCTTCGCCTCGACATCGCTAGCCAGCCAGCCGTCCTTCCCGCTGACGGACTGAACTTCGGTGTGAGAGTGCCTGTCGACGCCGTCGGCTTGGTGCCAGGTTTGAAGAACGGCCTCGTATACGTCCTCCTCGTTGCGGGAACGTGCACACCATGCCGCGAGCTCGTACCTCACCTCTCTTCAGTGCGGACGCGTGGTCAAGTGCTCACGCTCGTCCCAGGGCGTGAGGAGTTCGCGTCAGACCTCATCCAGATGCTCCCGCGCTCTGAGGTCGTGCGCGATCCAGCGGCTACCGAAGTGGCAAAAGCCCTTGAGATGGAGCGAACTCCAGCTGTCCTAGAAATCGAGGACGGTATCGCGACCGGGAAGGCCCACCTCTTCAGCGCGAAGGACTTTCAGAACCTGATCGACGCACGAGATCAATCGGATGCTTCAGAAATCGCGCGGTTAGCGAAGGAAGGGGAAACTCATGCAATTGCACGAGCCTGACATCGACGGGCAGAGTCTCGAACGTGTCCGGTTCGGAAGAAACCGGATGCTAGCTCTCATGGGAGGCGGGCTGGCCGCGTTCGCAACCAAGCTTGCGTGGGCGACTCCTGCCTACGCTCATACCACGCCGTACCTGTGCCACGACGCTCCCGGATGCTCGTGCTGCAGCGGCAGCCAGTGCTGCGAATCGGGCTGCACCGGTGGATACTACGGTTGTGAGTCTGGGCAGCAGTGCTGGTACGTGGCGGTGGATGTGGGCGGGGGGTGCTACGACCTCTACCCATGTTGCGACTGGGGTGGCGGCCATCACCCTGTCTGCATCTGTCAGGGTGGTCCACAACGCGTGTGTTGACCTTCACGGGCGGGCGGGTGCGGACACTCGCCGGCCTCGCTGCTGCGCTCGGCCTGGCTGCTGCCGCGAGTTCGTTCGCTGGCGGCATTGCGGCCCTTGCTGCGTTTTCGGCGGTGCTGGTAGCACTCGCCCAACAGACGCTCCCTTGAGCACCGAACGCGGCCTACGGGGTCGCGAGGTCCGACGTGACTCGGAACCGAGCCAGCCGCAGGACGATTCGGACGCTAGTTGTGTTCACGGTTGCGTCTCTCTCTGGCGGCCTTCTCGCCGGTGCTGCCCTGGGTGCACTTGGTGGAAGTCTCCCTGTTGCCTGGCGACCAGCGACTATCTTTGTTCTGGGTCCGATGGCAATTGGAGTCGCTGCAGCCGAGATAGCCGGCTATCGATTCGGCCCCCCGCAGCGAGATCGCGAGACGCCACAGGGGTGGCTCCATCACGGACCGACGCTCTGGGCACTACTCAATGGCTTGTCCCTCGGCGTCGCGGCGACGAGTCGAGTCGGGTTCTGGCTGTGGTACGCAGTCCCACTAGGTGCGTTTCTTTCGGGTGATCCCGTACAGGGCGCTGCCCTCTTTGGAGGGTACTCCGTGGTTCGAGCGCTTGGAGTATGGGGAATCATGGTCGCCCAAATGTCGTCCGTGAATCGATTAGACCTCGGATTCGTGATCGTTCGAGGTATTCCGAAGGCGCGTGCAGTCTCCGATTTCCAGCTTCTCACGCTAGGCGTCGCAGTGACTATCGCGGCCTGGCCTGTGTAGAGAGGATCTACGGATGGCGACGTGCCCATCACCTTGGCGTTTTTGGATCACGAAGGCTCGCAGGGCTCGACGCAGCGGAACCGTTGCTTTCTTCGTCGTGATCTCGGTTTGTGGCCTCACCTCAACAGCGACTGGAACTGCGGCGCGCCCCAGAGAACCGATTGCCGACGAGAAGTACGTAGTGGTTACGCGAGATTCTCCGAAGTTATCGTCCGTGTGTAGTCCGCGCCGCGTCGCGTCGACGGTGGTCGATTTCTTTGCCGCGATCACCTCGGCAGACGAAGGACGGCTCCGAACACTCGTCAGCGACGACTTCCAACGCTTTTCGCTGAGCGAGGGGAACTTGAGGCGCACACTACGCAGCTTCGCCACTCGAGACGGTGAGGAGCTGATTCAGTTCCTCCTGCAGCGCCGAGAGCAGGACGAGCGTGTCAGGCTCGTCATGGCCATCGTCAGCCCGCCTCAGGAGCGACCCGGCGAAGGAGGGATCGCGGGCGTGGTCTTCTACTTGGAGAGACGCGCGCGAGACCTCCGGGTCGGCTTGGGCGGAAAGGAGCGACTCGCCCAGGGGAAAGGCGGAATCAACTGCGCCGCGCAGCGCATAGTGCGGATGAACATCGCGATGGAGCTGGTCGAGGCCCGCCGCCGGATCCCGGGGAACATAAGGCTGTCGTCTTGCCCTCGACCCACGGAATGGGGGCTCAAGACAGGGCCAGCGATCACCTGCACGGAATCGGGCTCGCCACCGCTCGCTCAAGAGGTTTCGCGAAACTTCGTACTCCCGTCTGCCACCGATGGTATGCCTGTTGCCTGTCGCGCAGAAACGGTCGGCGAGCGTCTGATCAGTGCGTTACGCGGTTTCAATCTTGGTCGCTCGCGCAGCTTTGCCGCAGTCTTTAGCGCTGATGCGGCCTTTTTGCCGGCCGGAGGTTTGCCGGCTCTCGGAGGTCGCGCGGCGATTGCTCGGTATGCAGCGGCTCGATATCGCGTGCGTGAAGGATGGACTCTTGCTCGTCTCGCACTCACTGAATTTCGATTTGAGGCACCTTCACGCGCGGAATTCTCCCTCACTGTAGAGGTGAGAAGAAACGGTCGGCTAGCTTTCTCCCGAGGTGTATTGGCGACTGTTGGGTGTGACTCGGCCCTCGTCATCTCGTGGAAGTAGACTTCCTTGAAACTCCTGGTGTAATTGTGCGGGAATTGCGCGGAAACTGCTTTCCCTGACTCAATGTCGACGGGCGATGCCCAGAAACTCCGCCGCCCGATCCCGCACTCCTGGACAGTGAGTACCGCGAGCTGCGTCGCGTACCAGCTCCAGCGCGCGTTCACGTCCTGATGGTGCCCCTCAACACCCGTGGGGTGCATTAACTCGGCTCGGCTCCGGTCGTGCGTGGGGAGGCGCTCACGGTTGAGGTCGGGGTAGCGTCGGTCTTTCCGCCCTCTGGAGGTTGCTCTTGATCGTGTCGTTTCTGTACGTGAGGGTGCCGGAAACTCGGTTCAGCCCGTGCGAGCGTGTGTTGGCAGGATCGCCGGGTGCTCTTTTCATGCATCTACTGGCTGTTTCGACACCTCCTCGCACTGGTCGCACTGCGTTGCCGCTCAGAGGCTGCGAACGAGGTTGAAATCCTCGTCTTGCGCCATGAGCTCGCGGTGCTGCGCCGGCAGGTGGTCCGGCCGAGCTGCGGCCCAGCTGATCGGGTGTTCTAGGCCGCACTCGCTCGGATGTTGCCTCGTGAGCGGTGGGGCAGTGTGTTCGTTCGGCCGGAGACGATCCGCCGCTGGCACCGATCGCTGCTCGCACGGCGTTGGACCTATCCGCATCGGCGGCCCGGGAGGCCTGCGACTGCCGCTGCTGTTCGCGCGCGCTGATTACACGGCTGGCCCGGGAGAATCCAGGTTGGGGCTACCGGCGGATCCAGGGCGAACTCGCCAGACTCGGCGTCAAGATCGCGGCCAGCACCGTCTGGTCGATTCTGCAACAGACCGGAATCGACCCGGCGCCGAGACGCTCGTCCGAGACCTGGCGGCACTTTCTACGTGCGCAGGCCACCGGGATCGTCGCTTGCGACTTCTTCACCGTCGACACCGTGCTGCTTCGCCGTCTCTACGTACTCGTGTTCATCGAACTCGCGACCCGGCAGGTGTACCTGGCGGGCATCACTGCGAACCCGACGGGCGAGTGGACCACCCAGCAAGCACGCAACATCATCGAAAGGTTCATCGACCGACCCGAGCCGATCCGGTTCTTGATCCACGACCGCGACAGCAAGTTCACGGCGGCGTTCGACGAAGTGTTCCGCTCCGAGCGCATCCGGCCGATCCGGACAGCGGTCCGGGCACCACGCGCGAACGCGTTCATCGAGCGCTGGATCGGCACCGTACGCCGCGAGTGCCTCGACTGGCTCCTGATCATGAACCACCGCCACCTTGAACGCGTCCTCGCGGTCTACATCTGTCATTACAACGAGCATCGGCCCCATCGCTCCCTTCACCAGCGACACCCAATCCAAGAACCGCCGCAAGGGTCCGAGACCGTCGTCGCTCTCGACCGTGTTCGGCGCCGGGACGTCCTCGGAGGGCTCATTCACGAGTACAAGACCGCGGCTTGACGACGAGCGAATTGCGTT